>JAEWMQ010000102.1 GCA_023393125.1 Bacillota bacterium | reverse complement strand
TGGGGGGGCCCTTCTGCATGTCGGCAGCGCCTCAGCCGGCGTCGCGCACTGTCGCGTCCCAGCGTCGATGCGTGTTCGTCTCACCGAGCAACCGCCAGACCGCGGTCGTGAGCTGCGGGTAGTCGAGCGCGATCTGCCGCAGCACACGGTAGTGCCGTGCGCCGGTCGGCTTCATCCCGCCCGCCTCCGCGATGTTCTCGGCACGGAGCGTGAACACGACGCGCTCGTCGACGGACGGCAGCTCCTCCATGAAATCCCACGGGTCCTCACCGCTGCGGAGCCGCTCGGCGATGAGGACGGACAGCTCGTCGGCCGCCTCCGCGCGGAGGAGCTCCAGGCTGGCGCGGCGACGCGATGCGGGGGGATCGAACTCTGACACCGAATCCAGCGTACGCGCTCTGTGACGCCTCCGGGTCAGCCGCCGAGCGCGTCGTCCTGCCCGAGTTCGGCGAGGATGCGGTTGAGGTCCTGCACGGTCGCGAAATCGATGCTGATCTGGCCTTTTCGTGCACCGAGCGCGATCTTGACGCGCGTGTTCAGGCGGTCCCCGAGGCGTTCCGCGATCTCATCCAGGTGGGCGCGCCGCGCTCCCGCCTTCGGCGCCGACTTCGATGGCGAGGGGGTCGACTTGGCCGCAGCCTCGGCCGCACGCACCGAGAGATCCTCGTTGACGATCTTGTCGGCGAGCTGCTGCATCGACGTGGTGTCGCTCAGCGACAGGATCGCCCGCGCGTGCCCGGCAGAGAGCACGCCGGCTGCGACGCGCTGCTGCACCGGTACCGGGAGGCGGAGCAGCCGGATGGTGTTGGAGATCTGCGGCCGGGATCGTCCGATCCGCGCCGCCAGCGCCTCCTGGGTGATGCCGAAGTCCTCAAGGAGCTGCTGATAGGCGGATGCCTCTTCCAACGGGTTCAGCTGCGACCGGTGCAGGTTCTCCAGCAGCGCGTCGCGGAGGAGATCTTCGTCGGCGGTGTCGCGGACGATCGCCGGGATCTTCTCCAGCCCCGCCTCGCGCGCGGCGCGGGTGCGCCGCTCACCCATGATCAACTCGTAGACGCCGTCGCCGCGGTCGCGGACGACGACAGGCTGCAGCACGCCGAACTCACGCACGCTGTGTACCAGCTCGGCGAGGTCGTCCTCGTCGAAGACGGTGCGCGGCTGCCGGGGGTTCGGGACGATGCTGTGCGGGTCGATCTCGAGGAGGCGCGCACCGGGGACCTCGATGAGGTCCGCCGCGTCATCGGCCTCCGCCGGGGACGGCGCCGCTGCAGGCTTCGCCGGGGCGCCGGGGAAGAACACATCGACCGGTCGAGCCTCGGTGGTGTCCGACGAGGTCGGGATCAGTGCGCCGATCCCCCTCCCCAACCCGGTGCGCTTGGCCATCAGATCTCCTTCCCGTCTTCGGTCGATCCCGACGATGCCTGACCGCGGGAGAGCATCTCCACTGCGGCTTCCCGATATGCCACCGCGCCGGCGGATCCGCCGTCGTACGCGATCACGGTCTGCCCGAAACTCGGCGCCTCCGACACCCGCACCGAGCGCGGGATGACGGTCTTCAAGACCTCGTCCTGGAAGTGCGAGCGCACCTCGTCCGCCACCTGCTGTGCCAGCCTGGTGCGTCCGTCGTACATCGTGAGCAGGATCGTGGAGACCCGGATGACGGGATTGAGGTGCTTCTGGATCATCTGCACGCTTCCCAGAAGCTGGCTGAGCCCTTCCAGTGCGTAATACTCGCACTGGATCGGGATCAGGACCTCATCGGCGGCGGTGAACGCGTTGATCGTGAGGAGCCCGAGCGAGGGCGGGCAGTCGATGAGGACCACGTGCGGAGGCTCGTCACTCTTGCGGAGGTACTCCTCCAGCGCACGCCGAAGCCGGTGCTCCCGCGCGACCTGCGAGACGAGCTCGATCTCGGCACCCGCCAGATGGATCGTGCTGGGCGCGCAGGTGAGCAGTGGGGACTCCGGGCTCGTCTGCACGATGTCGGCGAGGGGGAATTCGTCGATGAGCACGTCGTAGACGCTGGGGATGTCCGCGGTGTGCGGCACACCGAGTGCGGTCGAGGCGTTGCCCTGCGGATCCAAGTCGATCACGAGCACTCGAGCACCCACCGAGGCGAGGGCCGCGGCCAGGTTGACCGTCGTGGTGGTCTTCCCGACGCCGCCCTTCTGGTTCGAGACCGTGATGATCCGCGTCGAGGAGGGCAGTGCCACGGTGACGGCCTCCAATGCACGCCGGCGCGCGCTGAGGTCGGCGAGTTCACGCGCGAGCGGGGTGTCTTCGAAGGTGGTCGCCGAGGTGGCGTCGTCGGAATGTTTCACGTGAAACAGTGCACCTTTCTCCGTAACCCTCGCCGTCCACTGTAGTCGCGGACACCGACATGCTCTCTGGGATGTTTCACGTGAAACATCCGGTCATCGCTGTGCGCGGACCGTCGCCCTCACCACACGCGTGGTCTCGGACAGGACGCCCTCCCCCACGATCTCCACCCGGACGTCACTGAGCCGCGCGGCACGGATCTGCTTCGCGGCCTTCTCGATTTCGGCGGGCGCGCCGGCACCCTTCAGCAGGATGAGCTCGCCACCGTCGCGCACGAGAGGCGCGGTGGACGGGATCAACGTGCGGAGCGCCGAGACGGCGCGCGCCGTGACGGCGTCGAACACCGGGCCCTCGGCCCACTCCTCGGCCCGCCCACGGAACACCGTGACGTTCGAGAGACCCAGGTCAGCCACCTGCTCCTGCAGCCAGGCGGTGCGGCGCTCCATCGGCTCGATGAGCACCCAATCGACATCGGGACGAGCGATCGCGCAGACCAACCCGGGGAGACCCGCACCGGAACCGACGTCCGCGGCGCGACCGGAGAACAACGGCGCGATGATCGCGCTGTTCAGGATGTGCCGGGTCCATAGGCGCGGCAACTCGTCCGGCCCGATCAGCCCACGGAGTTCCCCTTCACGCACCAGATTGGCCGCATACCGGCGAGCGAGATCCAGCCGGTCGCCGAACAGTGTCGCGACGACCGCCGGTTCTGCCTCGACGCCGGATGTTTCACGTGAAACATCCATCACGCGCGACTGATCACCGTGTGGCGCTGCGCACCTTCGCCGTAGGACTCGGACACAAGGCCTCGCTCGGACACGATGTCGTGGACGAGCTTGCGCTCGTAGCTCGACATCGGCGGGAGCGACGCCTGCGACGCTCCCTCATCGAGTCGTGCGACGGCACGGTCGACGAGCGTCTCGAGTTCGCGCTGCCGCGCGTCGCGGGAGCCGGCCACGTCGAGGATCAGTCGCGAGAACTGACCCGTGCTGCTCTGGACCGCGAGCCGCGTGAGCTCCTGGAGTGCACTGACGGTGTCCGGATCCGCGAGCCGGTCGAGCGACTCGTCGTCGTCGGTCGCCTGCACAGAGACGTAGGCACGTCCGTTCCGCACGTCGAGGTCGAGGTCGCCTCCGATATCGGCGATGTCGAGCAGTCCCTCGAGGAAGTCGGCCGCGATGTCGCCCTCGCGCTCGAGTTCGGATATCTCGCGGGTGTCGTCCATGGCGATCGGGGTCTCAGGGGTGCTGCTCATCGATGATCCTTCGTCGGTCACGAATCGGAGGCCGGGGAATCGGAGGCGGGGCCGTTGGCGCCATCGCCCGGCTTCTTGGCCGGGTTCTGCTTCGCACCCTGCTTCTTCGCGCGCTGCTTGCCGACCGGCTGCTGACGCTTGGGGGCTGCTTCGCGCTTGCGCTCCGCCTCTTCGAGCAGACGCTGCTGCTCGGCCTGGTACTTCTCCATGGAGATGATCCGGCCCTGGGCATCCAGTGCCTTGCCGCGTCGGGCCAGGCGCTCCTCACGCTGCTTCGCGGCATCCGAGCCGGGGGTGGGCATGTTCCGGATGACGAGGAACTGCTGCACCATCGTCCACAGGTTGCTGGTGAACCAGTAGATGACGACACCGAGCGGGAAGAAGACACCGGAGAAGATCATGCCCAGCGGGATGATGAAGAGCATGATGCGCTGCATCTGGTACGCCTGGCCGGTCTTGGCCTCGGGCGAGAGGTTCTTCGAGATGATCTGCAGCTGGGTGAAGAACTGCGACGCGATCATGAGGACCACCAGGATCACGAGGATCGTGACCGTGACCTCCCAGCCGGGAGTCTGCGCGGAGACCGCGTTGGTGAGGGTCTCGTGGAGCGAGGCGACACCGAAGAGCTTCGCGTTGTAGAACTCCTGCGTGAGCGCAGCGTCGAGCAGCCCCACACCGCCGGTCTCGGCGACGGCGTGCTTGGAGACGTCGCTCAGCACCGAGAAGAGCGAGAAGAAGATCGGCATCTGCACCAGGATCGGCAGACACCCGGACACGGGGTTGGTGCCGTGCTTCTTATACAGGGCCATCGTCTCGCGGCTCATGGCCTCGCGCGAGAGCTGGTCCTTCTTGCCGCGGTACTTCTCCTGGATCTTCTTCAGCTGCGGCGCGATCTCCATCATCTTGCGCTGACTCTTGATCTGCTTCACGAACAGCGGAACGAGCGCCGCACGCACCACGATCACGAGACCGACGATGGACAAAACCCAGGTCAGACCCGAATCCGAGGGCATCCCGATGAACGTCCAGAGCGCGTGCCACGCTACCAGGACGAGCTCGACGACCCACTTCAGCGGCCAGAGGATCGTGCCGAGCAGGTCGAAACCGCCAGCGGATTGCGTGGCGGTTGCCAGTACCAGATCCAACGGATCAGTCCTTTCTGGAGGGCACGACGAACCCGTGCCGGGTCAACGCGTGAGCGAAGTGGGGATGCTGCGGGGGATCGTCGACGCCGCCGACGGCCCAGGGGTGGCACCGTGCGATGCGGGCTGCGGCCAGCGCCGCGCCTTTGACCGCACCATGCTGCTGCACCGCGCCCACGGCATACGCCGAACAGGAGGGATAGTACCGACACACGTCGCCGTACAGATGTGAGATCGATGCACGGTAGCCGTGAAGGAATGCGAGCAGGGCGTTCCTCGGCAGGAGCGGGACGGCAGCGAGCCATCCATGGGCCGGCATCCGGGCGTCGCCGAGCGCGGCGGCGGGCAGCGTCGACGCGCTCATGCCGCTCTCCGCTCGAGGCAGCGGGCGACTTCGGACCGCAGTTCGTGGAATCCCGCGCCGGCCGCTGGCGGCAGCGCGCGGATCACGACCTGCGTGCCGGGACGGACGGCAGGCATCGCCTCGGCGCAGATGGCCTTCAGTCGGCGACGGACGGTGTTGCGCACCACTGCGGAGCCGACCTGCTTACTCACGATGAAACCGAAACGCGTCGCGCCCCCCTGCGGAGACGCGACGACGTAGGTGACCGTGTGGGGTCCGGAACACCGCGCACCACGACGGACGACAGCCTTGTATTCGGCGCCGTCGGTCAGTCGATTGGCCCGCGGGAGCACCGGACCGGTCAGGCCGAAAGCTCGGTGCGGCCCTTGCCACGCCGTGCGGCGAGGATGGCGCGGCCGGCGCGGGTGCGCATCCGGGCGCGGAAGCCGTGCTTCTTGGCGCGGCGACGGTTGTTGGGCTGGAACGTGCGCTTGCTCATGGGATCACTCCGGATCGGGTGCCACCGGAACGCTCATACCGGGGCGGGATGGTCTGCCTTACAGGCATAAGTCAACCGACTAAGGCTACGACGCCGAACCTGAGAACTCAAACCGAAGCCAAACAGTCATTATCCACAGGCCGCGCCTCCCGGACGCCGTGACACGCCAGCGCCGGCCCCGCCCGGGGTTTGCTCTCCGCGCGACTGCTGACTACCGTTGCACCGGCAGTTATCCACAGGGCCGGACCTCGATGTCGTCGTGGCCGCCGCATTCGAAGGGCAATTATCCGTGCACCAGACACCGGACGTCCCTGTCTGGTCGTCGGTGCTGCGTCTGCTCGCAGCGGATGACCGCGTCTCGCCGCAGATGCACGGGTTCCTGAACCTGGCTGTGGCGCAGGGCGTGATCAGCGGCATCCTCTATCTGGATGTGCCCAACGAACTCACCGCGGCGCAGCTCGGGAAGCGCCTGCGCATCCCCATCCTCGAAGCACTCGCCCAGTGCGAGGACGAGTCGGTCACGACGTACCGCGTGGTGGTGAATCCCGACATCGTCGAGAGCCAGCAGCACGCACCTGTGCCGATGGCCGACGAGCCCGAGCCGGTCATCGAGCAGGCGCCGGCGCCCGTGCACTCCCTCGCACCGGCACCGACGGCTCCCCGTGCGGACACCCGGCTGAACCCCAAGTACACGTTCGACCGGTTCGTCATCGGTCAGTCCAACCGGTTCGCCCACGCCGCAGCCGTCGCAGTCGCCGAGGCACCGGCGAAGGCCTACAACCCGCTGTTCATCTACGGCGACTCCGGGCTCGGCAAGACGCACCTCCTGCACGCCATCGGCGACTACGCGCTCAGCATGTATCCCGGGGTCCGCGTCCGGTACGTCTCCAGCGAAGAGTTCACGAACGACTTCATCAACTCGATCGCGAACAACCGCGGCGCCGCGTTCCAGGCCCGGTACCGCGAGGTCGACATCCTGCTCATCGACGACATCCAGTTCCTGCAGGGTCGCGCCGAGACGCAGGAGGCGTTCTTCCACACCTTCAACACGCTGCACGACCACGACAAGCAGGTCGTGATCACCAGCGATGTCCCACCGAAGCTGCTGACCGGGTTCGAAGACCGGATGCGGAGCCGCTTCGAGTGGGGCCTCCTCACCGACGTGCAGGCGCCCGACCTGGAGACGCGTATCGCGATCCTCCGCAAGAAGGCGCAGAACGAACGGCTGCAGATCCCCGACGAGGTGCTCGAGTACATCGCCACCGTCGTCTCGAGCAACAT
>JAEWMQ010000100.1 GCA_023393125.1 Bacillota bacterium | reverse complement strand
TTACTTTGGCTACTTTCCCTACTATTTTCCCTCCTGTTGCTGCCCAACCTGCAAAAGGAATACAAGCTGCAAAGGATAAGCCTGCGTTTAAAAAGTCGCCTCTCGCCAAGTAAATCAGTCCATTAGCCGCATCTGCTATCTCTCCTACCCCTGGTATAAGTCCTAGGATATCTAACACAAGCTGTGTACCATCTAGTAGAAAAACACCCACCTTTTTAAAACCATTTATAATGTCATCCTTACGCTCAACAATATAATCAATGGTATCTCCTACTACTTTACTAAATCGATCTGCTATGTTTTTCATACCATCTAGTAACTTCTCTCCAAAATCAGCTAGTGTATCTTTCGCTTTTTTAAAGAAGTTACCTACACCACTAGTAAAATCATCCCACTTATCCTTTACGCCGCTGGCAAAGTTTATGACATTTCCTTTTACTTTTTCAGCAAAATCGCTTACTTGGGTTTGGATATGCGTCACTGCATCTGACACATTTTCTTTAATATTAGACACTGTATCTTGAAACTTTTTGTTTATACCTGATATGGTAGCTGATAGATCAAACTGGGTGACAAAGTCTGTGGCATCCTCTACTACGCTCTTGACTTTATCTACTGCATCATCCCATAGATTACCGATTTTATCTCCTATGCTCTCTTCTTGCTGACTAACAATCTTTGTACTGATATTCACACGTGTAGTTACTAGTTTTCCCCCTAGGCCGTCTACACGTAATTTATTTTTATTAAGAAGCTCTTTAGCATCTTGTTCTGAGGAAGTATAAGCTTTTGCTGCTTCTGTTAAACCCGTACTAATCTTATTACTTTTTTCTTCTAGCTTTTTTATGTAGTGCTCTGTCTCACGCAATTTACTTTGTATACTATAAACCTTACTTGTAACACTACTATACTCTGAGTACTTACTTAAAATGCTGGATAGTTCGCTTTCTATGCGACTAGACCCACTCCTATATTTACTATAAATATTCTGCCCATAACGCCTATAATCTCTAGCCAAACTAATAAGTGCATCGGTTTGTACTTCGATTTCCCTCCCCATTTTACCCTCCTATTCTTTTAATACAGAAGTTAATGCTGTTAAAAAGGTTGCTTCTTCTTCATCTTGAAGTCCTTTATGATCAATCCTTTCAATTTGTTCATGGTCAAATAAAAAAGTATGATCAGGCCCAATATTACCTTCTGGATATAAACAACCTACATAATCCCATACCTTATCACTATCTATTCCTTTTTGACCCCTACCATATATCATTACTCTTTTACTAGTATCCTTTAGCAATACGACACTTCCAATAGGTAATAGCTCTATTTCCCTAGTTGGAACTATTTGCTTATCACTAATCCCCACTGTATCTTTTAAGATAAATTGTCCATCTATAAATACACGAAGCTGCCATTGTCCTAATGGTAAATCTGACTCTAAGGGCAGCCAAAACCATAGCTTTGCTTCTTCTTGATCTTCTGGCTGTATCAGATTATTTTCAGCAAAGCGTTGCAATACACCATCTGGGCTATACCAAGCTACTGTTACTGTATGTATTCCTGTAATTGCTTTAAATCCTATACCTAGGACAATTTTTCTATCAGTATCTAAAAAGTAACTTCTATTAATAACTTCTAATCTCTGACTAATATAGTTGTTTATACTATATGAGCTTAATTCTAAGTGATACTGTTCATTATTATAGAGCCTGCATTTTCTCTCTTCATCTATTAACATGACAGACATAAGTTCTCCCTGCTTATCTGGAGCATATAGATTAGCCAAAGGATCATTAAGTGTCATTTCATTGTTAACAATCAACTTATATAAACTTTTTCCTAGAGGGAAATCTACTTCTGCTTCCCACACACCTTTTTCATTTTTTTCAAAAGGTACCCCCTCCTTTTGCCATTCATTAAACTCCCCAATAATAGATAATGTATGAATAGGAAATTCTTCGCTCTCTTCATAAATCATTTGTTGTTTCATCATTTATCCCCCTTATCATAAAAAATATTTATTTTCTTTTCGCTCTTGCAGCTGCCTCTCTTGCTCTCTCAGCTGCTTCTCTTGCTCTTCTTTCTGCTCTGTCTCTATCGGCAGCAGCTATGCTGCTATCCAAACTTTGAGCGAGGCTTTTTATACTTTCTAATTTCCGATTAGCTTCTCTAGCATGCTGTGCATTTTCTTTATGTGCTTCATTAAATGCGTCATTAGAATTTCCATCCCATACTGAATTAACATTATTTACTTTACTATTTATAGTCTGAATTTGATTCGTTATCTCATAGCATATACTATCAATAGTTGACTTTATGTTACTCATCTTATCCCTCCTAACTTGCATATTATCAATAACATAAATTTTCAAATTATTTATAGTATTATTTTAATTCAATCATTAGTTTTTTTCAACAAATACCCATTATTATATTATTTTTCTAAAAAACCACTCTTTTTTCTCTATCATCTCTCTCAAATATATTTCTATAAAAATCATCTAAATCTACTCTATAAAAAAGGCCATAAATATTTACGTAATTTATGACCTTTTACACCTATTATCACTTCACTGGAAACTATCTCTAATAAAGGCAGTAAATTATCGTGCTAATCTATAGATATGTCCTTTTAGCTTAATCCAATATTTTTTCTAATCTAAAGAGTAATCCTTTATAATCGTTCCAAATTTCACCATCCATATAATACAAATAAGTTATAGCTATATCTCCTTTTTTTATAGCTAAAGCATACATTTCTTCATACTGCATAGCTACATCCTGTGCTCCCGCTGCATATGCAAATAAGAAATGATTACTATCTATCTTTTCAAGCTCTAAACTAGATTCGCTAACTATATCATCACCACATTCATAATAATCCTCTTGCAAGATAACTGTCGTTCCTATTATTTGGTCCATTATACCTATATAATTGTGTTGTTTAGGTTCCCATGCAACACTTGCAATCTTCCACGTTCCAATGAAATCATTAATAGATACCTCTTTATTGGCTTCTTCAGAATCCTTATACAAACTCATTAGCTCAATTCCTTCTAAGTTTTCTATTTCACCTTGCTCATTATAGCTGATGTTAATTCTATACCATTCATCATATTGATCCCAACTGGTTCCATATTCTATCCCATCACCAATGCCTTTAGACATTAACACCAATGTGCTTTTATCAATATACCTCCCTACAATTTCAATCCCTTGTCCACCATACCAACTATTTATCGGAATTACTCCATCTTTAGGATACCTATCCTTATATTCCTCTAAGCTAAATATCTCCCCTTCAATATATCCAACTTCACATTCTATTTGCTCATTATCCTCACTATATAAGTAAAGATAGCTTTTTATTATTTCATCACTGTTATCTGTCTGTATTCTCCATTTTAAATTGCAAACTTTCTCTTCTACATTGATATTATTAAGTTGGGTACTGCTACTCAATATTTCATTACTAGTATTTGTATTCTCAACACTGTCATTGAACTCTTCTAAACTTTTACATCCACCAACCATACATATCCCTCCTATTAACATCACCAACAATAACAGCTTAATACTTTTCATAAATGTCCTCCCCCTTCTAATATGATGTAATTTCAAAATGCATTGGGTCTGCATATGAAAAATCATTTCCCCACGAGAAACCTGCTGGTTTAAAAACTTTCTCCCATAAAATAACCTGTGGATCATTTTTATTAGATGCATTTACTCTTTTCCCTTGGGGATACTGTACAGCATTAATATCTATAGCTGTTCCCCAGCAATGATTACTTGGAGTAGTTGTACTTCCTGTTATATACCTAGCATATGAAGTTCCCGGATCAATGTTATTTACATATTTCAGTAGTTCTGGATTTGCTTCAAATGTTGCTAGTACTTGCTTCCATTGTTTCTCAACATTCTTATTAACTCTCAATCTAGTTGCTCCAGATATTTTCCCACTATCAGTAATCACTTTTGGTACTTGTACATAAACTAGATTTTCAGCCTCCCACTTAGGATCTCTCTCTATTAATGTATGATATGCTGTTTTCCCTCCTGTACGGTAATAC
Source organism: Bacillota bacterium (assembly GCA_023393125.1). Lineage (GTDB taxonomy): Bacteria > Bacillota > Clostridia > Lachnospirales > Cellulosilyticaceae > Cellulosilyticum. Next base: position 296 of record JAEWMQ010000100.1, on the reverse strand, counting down.
ATTGTTCCAAATTGTCCATTAGTATGACACTTATTATATCCTGGTGAAGGCGAATATGTACTACTTATATTAGGCTTATTAATTACTTTAGTATCACTCATTAAAATTTTCCATGTTGTTGCTCCTACTATCCCGTAGTTTGCTCCTTTATTATTTATGTTTTTATTATTTTTATACTTATTGACTGCAGCTAGCGTATTTGCTCCAAAACGTCCATCCTCTACTAGCTTTCTTCCTTTTGCATCCGTGTATCCTAACTCATTTAATTTTCGTTGTAAAATCTCTACCTCTTTACT
>JAEWMQ010000048.1 GCA_023393125.1 Bacillota bacterium | reverse complement strand
TGAGTTCCACCTTCGCCATTCAGATATTCTAAAACCACTTGTTTCTTAAATTCAAAACTGTATTTTGACATAAAAATACCGACCTCCAATGGTTAGATTTTGGGTCTAACTTTTTGGGGTCGGTACATAATAAGCGAGTCTGTTATTTATATAAATATTAATTTCCTATTGGTTAGATAACGCCTTATCAATGTTTGCTTGCGCTTCATCAAAGGCTTCTTTAACAGTAACAGATGAATCTAAAAGCAGTTTTTCCATAGCTTTAGCTGCTTCTGCCACAACTGTTGAAGAAATAACGCCATAGTTGAATTCACTAGCTACTGGTGCAACTTCTGCGAACACTTTACGATCTGGCCAAGTTTCCTTATATGTTTCTAATGATGCTATTCTAGATGGCATAGCTCTTCCAGCATCTGTGATTAATTTTTGTTGTTCTTCTGATGTTAAGAATTTGATTACATCTTTTGCCGCTTCTGGGTTTTTAGTATTCTTAGACATAGAGTAAGCTACTGTAAACTGCATAGAAGCTGGTTGTTCTTTTTGTGGAACTGGTACAACACCATATTCTAAGTCAGGTGCAATTTCTTGTAAGTTAGATATCATCCAAGTTCCTTCTACTGTCATAGCTACTTGTTCTGCTGCAAAAGCATCTCCATCCCAGCCTACACCAAGTTGTTGAGGTGTTTGAGCATAACCGTTTCTAAGTAATGATAACCAATATTCATAGGCTTCAATGTTTTTAGGATTATTAAGTGTTGGTTTGCCATCTTCTAACATAGAACCACCATTACTGTAGAAGAATGGTTGTACACGGTCAATTCCATTTTGTAGTGAAAGTCCTACTACACCGTCTTTTGTAAGTGCTTTAGCTGCACTTTCAAGCTCTTCCCATGTTGTAGGTGGTGTAATACCTGCTTCTTCAAACATGTTTTTGTTATAGTAAAGTGCTAATGTAGAGAAATCCTTTGGAATACCGTAAAGTACACCGTCTTGTCCTTTAAAACCATTTACTAAAGCAGGTTCAAACTCTGCTAATTCTTCTGCTGTAAAAAGATCATCTAAAGATGCTAATTTACCTGCATCAATAAATTGTGCTGCTTGGAAAATGTCCATGTAGAAAATATCTGGTTCTGCATTAGATACCATTCTTGTTTTAAGTACTTCCCAAATGTCACCCGCAATCGGTTCTACAGTTAATTTAACATTTGGATTTTTTTCCATATAAGCTTCGGCTTGTTGTGTTACTAATTCAACCTCAACAGGATCCGCGCTTATTCCTATGGTTAGCTCTACCGCTTCACCATTATTTACTTCTGCACCTTCAGTTGATGGTGTTGAAGTATCTCCTTTTGAGCTAGAGCACCCAGTTACAACTGACCCTAGCATAGTTGCTGCTAACATTAAACTCATTGCTTTTTTTGTCATTTTCATAGTAGTGTCCTCTTGTTGTTAGATTTACCGAATCGATTTGGTTTTATAACATTATTATACATTAACCAAAACTTTTGTCAATTACTTTCTTTTTTATTACATATCTTACAAAGAAGTGCATAAAAAAATATTGTTTATGCTTGAATTATATCTACATAAACAATATATTACCAAAAGTTCGCTTTATTTCTTTATACTGAATCTCTCATTTTTAATTCACATTCCAAAGTAATAATCCTTGGTGTGTTTTCTTTTCTTATGATTTCATGAATAAGCTTAGCTGCTGCATATCCCTTTTCATAGCTGTTTTGAGCGACCGTACTTAAACTAGGCATCAGATACTCAGATACTGGAATATCGTCAAATCCCACAACGCCTATATCCTCTGGGATACTTTTTCCCATTTCTCTTATACCTTCCATACACCCAATTGCCATATAATCACTGGCACAAAAAAATCCATCTATATCTGGATATTTCTTTAAGATCTCTTTGGTGCATTCTCTAGCAGTATCTCGTTCAAAATTCCCCTTTAAAATAAATTCTGCATTCCATTCCATTTGGTGCTTAGCAAGCGCAATTTTATATCCCGTTTCTCTTTCCATACTTACTATGGCATTTTCTTTACCAGTAATCATTGCAATTTTCTTCTTGCCCGACCTTATAAGCAGTTCCACTACTTGACTTGCATAATAGGAATTGTTAACAATAATACATCCATTATTTCCTCCCGTAGTAGGAATATCAATGCACACACAAGGTATAGGAGACTCTAGCAATTCTGATAAATAGGGGTCATTATATTCAAAGCCAATTAAAATGGCACTTGTAATTCCTTTTGCATTAAAATACGCTACATAAGACTGCCTATTTTCACGTAATGTATAAATAGTTAAATCATAATTGATACTTGACGTATAAGCTTCAATACCTCTTATTACAGAATAAACTGCGCTGTATGTATTATATTTATTGTCATTTTCCATACCTTTAATAACAAGCGCAATTTGATTAGAACTTTGAGTTGCCAACTTTTGAGCAGCAACATTTTTTATATATCCCATCTCATCTGCTAATGCTTTAATACGTTCCTTTGTACTTGCACTAACATCATTATAACCATTAAGCGCCCTAGACACCTGCGTGACAGACATACCTGCTCTTTCTGCTACATCCTTAAGTGTTACCGTATGTTTTCCCATTTTTTCTCCTCTTCATTCACCTGATATGGAAATACGCCCCAATTCTAGCTATCATTATTTTCTTTATTATACCTTATTTATAGTCTATGTATAACATCAAATACATATTTTCATTGTTTTTGTCAATAACTTACAGTTTTTTCGGTAAAAATTTGGCTTAGTATACTCCTTATTTCGGGTTTTGTCTCCATAACTATTCGGTTAGTCTCACAAATTGAAATTTGTAGGGGTATTTATGAGAAAGGCTGCTGGGAGGAAATGAGAGGAGAAGGGCTATCTTCCAGTGTTCCGGTTCAAATTTTTAGAGGCACTAGGCTCACTTATTTGGATGAACGCACGAAAACTCCCGCTGGTCAAACACTCGTGCTAAAACCCATCCAAAACGTTCGCCAAGTGCCTCTAAAAAACCCTCCCAAGTCACCCTTCCAGAGATCCCTCCTCCTCTCATTTCTTCCAAACGTTATTAAGCTCATAAACGCTCCTGACAGTAAAGCTGCGGGAGAAAAATATAATGGTGTTTTAAACTTACAAGCTATTCTAGTATATCTTGTTCTATCAATAATAACGTATAGAGCTCAGCAATTCTTAACGAAGGATTTTCTCCGTTTTCTCTTCATTCACAATAATATATAAAGCTTCTTTGTAGTTTATTCTTGTAAAGCAGTAGCTATGTAGGGAGACTAGTGGACTTGCTGGAAGATGCCTTGGAGCAGAGCTTAGAAACTCTTAATGAAGTAATCCTTATGGGTTTTAGGGTGAGTGT
>JAEWMQ010000030.1 GCA_023393125.1 Bacillota bacterium | reverse complement strand
TACTAAATATCCAAATAGTTGCCATCTAATACTCCATTTATTTCTCCTCAAAACGATATCCCACTCCTCTTAATGTAACAATAAGACGTGCGTATTCACCTAAGCTTTTACGAAGTAGTTTAATATGTGTATCTAGTGTACGGTCATCTCCATAATAATCATATCCCCATACATTACTAATTAGATTTTCTCTAGATAATGCAATTCCTCTATTTCTGACCATATAAAAGAAAAGCTCATATTCTTTAGGCGTCATTTCTATATTTTTCCCATCAATACTCACAAGACGTGCATCGAAATCCACCTTTAGCCCCTGGAAACAAACAATATCCTTACTCATTGTTTCTTCTTTTACTTTGCCTCTCTTTATAATCGCATTAACACGCATCATTAATTCTTTAGGTGAAAAAGGTTTTACAACATAATCATCCACGCCAATTTCAAATCCATGAATACGATCATATTCTTCTCCTCTAGCCGAAAGCATTAAAACCGGGGTCTCAGTAAACTTTCTAATCTCTCTACATGCTGAAAAACCATCTAATTCTGGCATCATCACATCCATAATAATTAAATCAAACTCATCTTCTTTGCATTTTTCTATAGCTTCCATACCATCCGCTGCTTCTATTACTTCATGGCCTTCAAAAATAGCATATTTTTTAATAAGCTCCCTAATCATCTTTTCATCATCTACAACTAATAATTTATACATAATAACCTCCTCTTTAAATATTTTATCATAAGGTAAATACAATAAAAAGGCGACGCTTGTCACCTTTTATTGTACCACTCATATGATTTTAATTTATTAATTCTCTGTTACGGTTTCCTGTACTGGCTTAAGTTCAGATAACTTGAGCTGAACATTAACAAATTTGCCATTTCTAGAAACTGTCACTTTTACAATATCGCCTACTTTATTATTAGATATAATGTTAGAAATATCACCAGTACTTGCAACTTGTGTATCTTCAATACCCACAATAAAATCACCAACCTTAAGTCCTGCTGCTGCTGCATTACCACCTTCAGTAAGCTCTGCAATATAAACACCTGTTTGATTTAAATTATACTGCATTGCTGTTTGCCATGAATCCACGTCTACTACTTTAACACCTAAGGCTGGACGACCTGATACATAACCATTCTTAACTAATGATTCTGCTATTTCCTTTACCTTATTCACTGGAATAGCAAAGCCTAAGCCTTCTACATCAGAGCCTGAAGATTTAGCCACTACTAGCCCTATTAATTGTCCTTGACCATTAAATAGGCCACCACCTGAATTACCAGGATTAATAGCTGCGTTAGTTTGTAATAATCTCATACTACGACCACTAATTGTAATTTCCCTGTCTAAGGCACTAATAATACCATTAGTTACTGTTCCTCCTAATTCTCCTAAAGGATTACCTATAGCTATTGCTGCTTCTCCTACAATAAGTTTATCAGAATCTCCTAGTTCTGCTGCTTGAAGCTTTTCATCTTGTGTATCAATTTTAATAACTGCTACATCTGTTTGTGTGTCCGTTCCAATAAGTTTAGCAGTGTATTCGTTACCATTTGTCAAACGTACAGTGATTTTCTTTGCACCATCTATAACATGATTATTAGTGATAATATAGCCATCTTCTGATAAAATAACACCACTTCCAGCTCCTTGTGTAACAAATTGACCAAAGAACTGATCTGTAGCTACTACTTCTGTTGTAATCTCCACAACTGAGTCTGCTGCTTTTTTAGCTACGTCAGAAACACTTACACCCGTACCAGTAACAGAAGTTGGTATCATCGTATTTTGATTACCTATGTTAGTTTGTCCTTGCTCAGATAGATTAGATGCTTCATACTTTTCCATCCATTGGTAGGAAGTATATAAGCTACCTCCTCCAAAAGATGCTAATGCTACTACAGTAGTCACTAAAATGCCTTTTCCAATTTTACGTTTCTTTTTAGGCTTTTCCTCTATATGGGTAGGCATAACAGGAATAGCTTCACTTAACGGTACCTCTTCTTTTAACGCCTCACTACTTTCTTTAATTTCTTCTATTTGTTCATTAAATTCTTCTTCATAATCATTGTTCCATTCACTCATCTTATAAAACCTCCTTGTTTATTGCTTTTGTTTTATTTAAGTACATCATAAAACCCTTAAGTGATAGATTTTTGAAGATTCACTGAAAAAACATTGAATTTACTATCTATTTTTTAATACACCTTGATAATCAATAAGCTTAGTTAATTCTATAAAAATCAAATCATATAGTAAGTTTTCACCTTCTTGCGTTAATCCATACCCTTCCTCTAAAATATATTTTTCCTTATTCACCCTTTTACTAATTTCTTCATATAAATTAATAACAACGCCACCTTTTTCTAATGTAATACCTTTAAGCGCATAAATATATTGCTTCAATCGATTATTGGTTCTTCCTTTTTTATTTGGTTTTTCATAAATTAATGGTGGTGTAATAACAACTGGCACTGGTATACAACTATTTAAACCCGTTCTATTATTATGGGCTATAACTTCATCTAATAGCTCTCTTAAATAAATTTCTAACTGCTCTTTACCTACGAAATCATTACGCTCGATATCTACATCTTGAGAAGAAAGTCTAATAAAAATAATATTAGGATGATAGCTTAGTACTTTGTCCTTTAAATGCTGCTTTAAGTCACCCAGTGTGCATTTCTTTAATCTTACATCGTAGATACGCCAAGAGATAGCTGGATAATAAGTCGATAAGTGCTGTTCTAATCGATCTATGTAAGTTTTAATGTTGGGGGATGTGACTTCTCCGTATCCTACAATAGTAGTATTAATCATTTAGCTTCCTCCATTTATTCTGTAATATTTAGATTATAATACAATACTTTAGCAAAATAAAGACTCTACAATTTTACAGCATCTTTTTGTTATATACTGATCTATAAACTTTATAAAGCCATCTACAAAAAAATAACTGCTATGCATTTTAAATGCATAGCAGTATAGTTTTACAGTATATTAGTATGTTTTTACTTTTATATTAAAGTACTATTCTTCTAATAAGATTCTACTTATGTTGTCAGTAATAATTTCTTTATCCGTTATAACATCATAAAATCCTTTTGCTGGATAAAGTCTTTGAATATCTACTGTTCTCATATCCCCTATCTGCAGTCTAGTTATGTAATGATTTGTAAAGTTTTTCACCTCAATATCCATTTGGAATTCTTTATCTGGTGGCAATGAATCCACTTTAACTGAAGTAGTTGGTATAATGACAAACTTTGTTTTAAAGTATTTAAAAATATAGCACCAATGTCCACCATATAATTCTTTTGGAAATCCTCTTGTTAAATTAAAATAAGCAATTTGATGTACTTTAGGTAATTGCTTTGGTCTATAGAAGGTTGTAGAAGGATCCCCTGTTTGGTTTGGTGTTAACTCATCATAAAAATACTTGATTTGTCCTATATGATAATTAAGATCTTCTAAAAACCCTCTCTTTTGCTCGTAATTCTTTATGCTATTAAATTCTTCCATAATTCTAAGCATAAACTCCTCATTACTCACAGTCATCCCCCTTCTCCTTGCTTATATTTTCAATCTTCTTTATTTTATCATGATAATCATAAAAACACAAATCTCTTTTAATTTTCCATCCATCGTATTCTTTCATGATCATCTATTTCTTATATATCGACTCAATCTTCATTTTGCTTAAAAGTTATAAACTTAAAATGACAGCTGCCTTATAATACAATAAAAAAGAGCTTATTCAGGATACAAAACATGAGTCTCCTAAACAAGCTCCAAAAGAAATTATTAAATATATTAAGATGTACTTTTATCTATTTCCTTGTTTTATTTCTACAACATTCTTCCTAATGTACTACTGAAGTAATTATTAACTTAACTACAAATAATAATGCCAAAATGTACATCACCATACTCACTTCTTTTCTCTTACCTGTAAACATCTTAATGAGTACATAAGAAATACCTCCGAAAATAATACCTTCTGCAATACTTGCTGTAAATGGCATCATCGCCATTGTTAAGAAAGCTGGAAGCGCTTCTGTTATATCTGAGAAATCCACTTTTAAAATACCATCTAACATTAATACTCCTACTACAATTAATGCTGGTGCTGTAGCAAAACTTGGAATTGCTAAGAAAATAGGTGATAAGAAAAGTGCTAATGCAAAGCATATACCTGTAGAAATAGCTGTAAGACCTGTACGTCCGCCTTCCATAACACCAGCTGTACTTTCAACGAATGTTGTCACTGTAGAAGTTCCTAAAAGTGCTCCTACTGATGTTCCAACAGCATCTGCAAAAAATGCTTGTTTAATACGAGGTAATTCACCTTTTTCATTTAAGTAGCCAGCTTTGGTAGCTACACCCATAAGTGTACCTAATGTATCAAATAAATCTACAAATAAGAATGAGAATACAACGATAATAAAGTTGAAAATACTTTCAGCACTCCCAAATATTTCTGTCATATGAGGGAATTTAAATGCCACTTCACCAAATCCTGCAAATAATGAGCTTTGTGATGAAAAACTTGGTATAAGTGAATATTGTCCAATAGTTGGATCTACTACATACCAACCTGTTAATTGCGCTAAAATACCTAATAACCAAGTGCCTAAAATACCAATAAGCATAGCACCTTTTACATTGCGCTTCATTAAAACAACCGTTAATATAACGCCTAACATACATAATACTGTTTGTGGTGTTACCATACTTCCTAAAGCTACAAAATTAGATTCATCTGCTACCACAATGCCTGCATTCTTTAACCCAACAAAAGCAATAAACAAACCAATACCCGCGCTCACAGAGTATTTCATGCAGTTTGGAATGGCATTGAAAAGTGCTTCTCTTACATTACATACTGTAAGTAAAATAAAAATCAAACCTTCTACAAATACTGCTGCTAATGCAAACTGCCATGAATAACCCATTTTAATAACAACTGTATAAGCAAAAAAAGCATTAAGCCCCATACCTGGTGCTAATCCAAAAGGATAATTAGCACATAATCCCATTAGTACAGAAGCTATTACTGAGGCTAATACAGTAGCAACAAACACACCTTGTTTATTCATTCCTGCTGCACTTAAAATATCTGGATTGACAGCTAAAATATATGCCATAGTCATAAAGGTAGTAATCCCAGCTACAATTTCTTTTTTAACTGTCGTATGATTTTGTTTTAATTTAAAGAACTCCATGTTGCCTCCCTGAAATATAATTATGTTAACCATTTTCTCCTTCATTATCATACATGAATTTATAGAGAAGGTCAATAAAAATCGAACATTTTTCTTGTTAATATTTTTTTCGTTCGATTATATCATTATTCTCGGTTAATTTTATGTTATAAGAGTATAATTTATCTATTTTTAGTTGATGCTTTAAAAGATTTTATTCCTTCCCAAATGCATCCCCACTGGTTTTGTGCTATACTGAGCTAAAACACTAATGATTAAGAAGAGGTTACTATGACAAATTATAAATTAACACTAGCCTATGATGGCTCTAAATATAATGGTTTTCAAAAACAAAGTAAGCATCCCGAAAAAACAATTCAAGGACGACTTGAAAACGTACTTACTCAATGTTTTGAGGAAAATATCCAAATCATTTCTTCTGGCAGAACCGATGCTGGTGTTCATTCAAAAGGCCAAGTTTGTAATTTTCATGCCGAACAATATATAGAGCCTGTAGATGTCTTAAATTATTTAAGTAGCTATTTACCACAAGATATTGCCATTTTAGAATTAGGCATTGCTTCTCCGCGTTTTCATGCACGTTATAATGTTCTTAGAAAATGTTATACGTATACTGTTGATAATGGTCTATTTGCTAACCCATTTACTTTAAAGTATGCTTATCATCTAGCATCTCCATTAGACATTGAGCGTATGCAAACTGCAGCAAATTATTTATTAGGTACTCATGATTTTAAAGCTTTTACTTCTTTAAAATCAAAAACCAAATCTACTACTCGTCATTTATTTAATATAACCATTACCCAAGAAGGATCCATGATTCATTTCACCTATGAAGGTAATGGCTTTTTGCAACATATGGTACGTATTCTAACAGGCACTTTAATAGAAGTTGGTCTAGGTGAACGCTCTCCAGAAAACATGCTTACTTTACTAGAAAATCAAATAAGAAGTGAAGCTGGCTTTACTGCCCCTGCACATGGTTTATGTATGCAACGTGTAGATTATTAAAGTCTATCTCAATGAAAGGAGTTTACAATGCAAATTTTTGATATTGCTAATCGCAAGGATTTCATGGCAAAATTACTTAAATCTGATTTGTTTGATACCTTTGAAGTAAGAGAGGTTGTAGCACATATGGCCTTTAAAATGATACTTTCTGGTGAGCGTAATAAAGATTATTTTAATGATATAAATGAAGATTCAACTGCTTCTCTTTCTCAGTTTCTTCCTTGGGGTGATATACGTAAACATGTGTATGAGCTCATGTCAGGAAACAAACTACCTACTTATTTCAAAATAGTGCTTTCGACTAATGGTGAAAAGACAGCCAGCTTATCGCCTGATGCCTCTACCTTTTATTTAAATATTACCTTTAAAGATAATCAAATCAGTTGTAGCACAGGTATGGCCTATAAGACCTTTACTCTGGATAAAAGTAGCGAACAGCTTTGGGATGAAAAAATCAAGAACTTTCTATTTAAATATCAATTCATTTAAATTTTTACTTATATCTTTTTACAAAGGAGATTTTAACAATGAATTATGGGAAATTACAGCTTAGTTTTATTTTACTACTCATTATGGTAATCCTACAGTTTTTAGTAGCAACACTTGTGCTTCATCATATGCTGATTACTATTTTATCAGTCATAGCTGCTTTGCTTTGTATTGTTGGACTCATTTTTGTTCAACGTAAAATGCAATAATATAAGTTACTTGACATCCTATGAGATTTATTCCATATTATAATTGCATATATTTTCTTTAAATGTTTGCAATATAATATTCAAAACAATATTTATATTTATCTAAGGAGGAATACCTATGTCTAAACAAGGTAATTTATCTATTCATAGCGAAAATATCTTCCCTATTATCAAAAAATGGCTTTATTCTGATCACGATATTTTCACTCGTGAGCTTATTTCAAATGCTTGTGATGCTATTCTCAAGTTTAAAAAGCTATGTGATATTGGTGAAGCAACAGATACAGTAAGTGAACCATTTAAAGTAACTGTTACTTTAAACAAGACTAATAAAACACTTACTTTCTCTGATAATGGTATTGGTATGACAGAGGAAGAAATTGAGAAATATATCAATCAAATCGCCTTTTCTGGTGCTGAAGATTTCTTAGCTCAATACAAAGATAAAATGGATCAAGATCAAATTATTGGTCACTTTGGTCTTGGTTTTTACTCTGCTTTTATGGTGGCTGGGCAAGTAGTCATTGATACCTTATCCTACAAGGATACAAAAGCTATTAAATGGACCTGTGATGGTGGTACAACTTATGAACTTTCTGAAGGTACAAGAACAACACGAGGTACAAGTATTACCCTCTTTATTACAGAGGAAAGTAACACCTTCTTAAACTTTTATGATTTAAAAGAAGCTATTGAAAAATATTGCTCTTTTATGCCTGTACCTATTTATGTCGTTGATGAGGAAAAAGAAGCAGAAGAAACTGCTGCCCAAGCTAAGAAAATAGAAGAAGCAAAAGCTAAAGGAGAAGAGCTTTCTGATGAGGAACTTGCACCAGTAGTACGAACTCCTATTAATGATTCTCATCCTCTTTATGTGAAAAATCCTAATGACTGCACTGATGAAGAGTATAAAACTTTCTACCGTAATACCTTCCATGATTTTAATGAACCCCTTTTCTGGATTCATTTAAACATGGATTATCCATTTAGATTAAAGGGTATTCTTTATTTCCCTAAACTCTCACATGAGTTAGAAACTGTTGAAGGACGTATTAAGCTTTATAACAATCAAGTGTTCGTAGCAGAAAACATTAAAGAAGTTATTCCTGAATTTTTACTTTTATTAAAAGGTCTTATTGATTGCCCTGATTTACCACTAAATGTATCACGTAGTTTACTTCAAAATGACGGTTTTGTGAAAAAAATTGCGGATTATATTACTAAGAAGGTAGCTGATAAACTTATTGCTCTTTCTAAGAAAGAAAACGATAACTACAAGAAATTCTGGGATGATATTGCTCCATTTATCAAATATGGGTGTTTAAAAGAAAGTAAATTCTTTGATAAAATGAAAGACTATCTTTTATTTAAAACAACTGATGAAGACTATGTCACTTTAAATGAATACCTAGAACGTGTTAAAGATACTGGTGCTAATAAGGTCTTTTATGTTTCTGACAAAGCTGCTCAGTCTCAATATATCAAACTCTTTAAGGAAAATGGGCTCTGTGCTGTTTACTTAGAGCATTCTATTGATGCACCATTTATCTCTCATCTAGAATATCAAAATAAAGATGTCAAATTCATGCGTATTGACTCAGACCTTTCTTCTGCTTTAAAAGGAGCTGAAGCTGATAAATCTTATGAAGAAAAATTAAGTGACTTATTTAAAACTATTCTTCACAAAGATAAGCTTAAAGTCACTGTAGAAAACCTTAAGTCTCAAGATATAGCCTCTATGCTCCTTATTTCCGAAGAAAGTCGTCGTATGCAAGAAATGATGAAAATGTATAATATGCAAGGTATGAATATGCCACTTCCTGAGGATGAAGTTACTTTAGTTCTTAACCAAAACCATCCTCTCATTGATACCTTAGCACACAAGGAGTTAGACCAAACTACTACTGAATTACTTTGTGCACAGCTTTATGATTTAGCACAGTTAGCTAACCATAGCTTAAGTACAGAAGATATGCATAACTTCTTAGAACGTAGTAATAAATTACTAGGTATGATTATCTAAATTAGAATAAAAAATGAGGTGATATAAAGTTTAGGTATAGAGCTTTATATCACCTCATTTTTTTATTCTTCATCACTATTTAACATAGCATATGTTAATTGATTACTTTACAAAGAACCACAATCTCTTTTTTTAATAATACAAACCTCATCTGCTGTTTGTGCTGTAATAAGTAAGTCACCAATACTTGTTAAGAGTCCTCCTATCAATTGTTTACCGTCATCTGATAAGGCTTCATTTAACAGTAATGTTATTAAAGCTCCCCATATAATTATTTTTTGAGAACGGCTAAGGCCACAACCACATTTACTACAAGAAGACATCTCTTCACCTCTTTCTCTTATATGCTATAGTATATTATCTTCTTCCATATTTTGTTAATTATATTTTGACTACTTAAAAAATCTTGCTACAGCTTGTGCTTATTTACAATAAGCTATCATATTCATAGTTAAATTTGAATAGGATAAAATGAATAATGTATTAAATCATTTACATAGGATGTATTCAATATAACCTTATTTCATTTGACAAGGAGTGGTTTTATGAGTAATCGTTTAAAAGTAGGTGACAAAGCACCGTCCTTTAGTGCTGCAAGTACCCAAGGCCTTGTAAACCTAAAAGATTATGAAGGAAAGTGGGTTGTTCTTTTATGTAATCCTTCAGATTTTAATAACTGGAGGAAAAATGAAATTATTAGCTTGGTTAAACATGCCAAATCTTTTAAAGAAAAAAACACCGAACTTATCGCTCTAAGTATGGACAAAAAAGCTGCCCACTTACAATGGTTTTATGCAGGAGCTAGGCTGAGCTCTTATACTATGCCTTTTCCTATTGTAGATGATCGCTTAGGTGAGATAGGAAAGCTTTATGGAGTTGAAATAGATGAGAACGCTTCTACAGAAACCCATCTTTTTATCATTGCACCAAATCAGACTCTTGCTAAATCCCTCACCGTTCCTAATTTTGGTACTCCGCAAATTGGGCAATTACTCAATCATTTAACAACACTTCAAGATGGCTATCGCCCAGAAATTCAGGGCATTGGAAATCAACCTTTAGGTACTAATCCACTTTGTGACAACACACCTATAGTCGGCGAGTATGTATTAGGAAACCCTACTAATGTAGATGCCGTATTACTTGATTTTGTTATTTATGCTTTTGCACTTATTAATCCAGACGGTAGTTTACAGGTTTACTCCGAAAGATATTTACGTGAACTAGTCAACTTAAAATTAGAAAATCCTAACCTTCAAGTTATACTAGGTATAGGCGGATGGGGAGCTGAGGGTTTTTCTGATGCTGCACTCACTCCAACTTCCCGCTATGCCTTTGCAAGAGAAGCACAGCGTTGGGTTAATGAATATAATTTAGATGGTGTGGATATTGATTGGGAATATCCAGGTAGTAGTGCTGCTGGTATTAAGTCTAGGAGAGAAGATAAAGAGAACTTCACCCTTTTATTAACAGCCTTAAGGGATGTATTAGGTAATGAAGCTTGGATTAGTGTAGCAGGTACTGGTGAAGCAAGCTATATCAATAATGTTGAGATTGCTGAAATTGCTCCTATTATTAATTACTTTAATTTAATGGCCTATGACTTTACAGCTGGAGAAACTGGCGCCACTGCTGGTAGACATCACTCTAATCTATACCCTTCTGACCTTTCCTTAACACCAACTACTAGCGTAAATAATCAAATAGAAAATCTCATTAATGCAGGCATGCCCCCTGAACAAATACTTATGGGACTTCCTTTCTATGGACGCTATGGCGCCACTGAGACAAGAACATTTGATGAACTTCGTAAAAGTTACCTCAATAGAAATGGCTATAGAGTTCTTTGGGATAATACAGCTAGAGCCCCTTATATTATAGATCCAAGAGGTAATTTTGCTTTTTCTTATGATAATCAACTCTCTATTTACTTTAAAGGACTTTATGTAATTGAAAACTGTTTAGGTGGTCTATTCTCCTGGCAGTCAGGTATGGATAAAGCCAATATCCTTGCACAAGCTATGTCCCTAGCTATTAGAAGTCCAGAAGTATTAGAGGATACCTTAGCTAAAGCTTATTATCAAGCCTTAGGGGAACAAGGGCAGCAATAATAAAAAAGTCCATTCTAACTTAGCTAGAGTGGACTTTTTTATGCTTATTTATCTGTTAGATACATATCTAATGTAACGGTATCTTCTACATAAGATAATACATACGTTAAAGTACTATCTTGCCATTGTCTTCTTTTAGTTCCTCTTACATTAGTAATTTTTTCAATACTTGATTCACCAAACTCTGCTGTTAATTCCTTAGCAAAAGCTTCTACAAAACCTTCTACATCATCAGTTTGTTTACAAGTCATATTAATAAAGTTAACTTCTCCTTTGTCATCATTATAAACAATCTCTATTCTAACTGTTTGCTCCAAAATAGTTTGTGTATAATAATCTGCCAAAAGAATATTTGTATTTTCTAAGTTCTTAGTTTCTTCTGCTTTACCCATTAAAGCTATAACATCAGCTTGCTTTTTGCCCATCAGCTGTCCTAATGCAATGAAATCTTTAATAGCTGTTTGATTTTTTACTTCAGCTTCTTTAGTAGTAGTCTCTGCTTCTACCTCCGC
The DNA here is from genome assembly GCA_023393125.1 of Bacillota bacterium. Taxonomy (GTDB): domain Bacteria; phylum Bacillota; class Clostridia; order Lachnospirales; family Cellulosilyticaceae; genus Cellulosilyticum. The sequence continues at coordinate 128,933 of JAEWMQ010000030.1, read as the reverse complement.
CTTATCTTCTACTTCTTTTACTGCTACTGATTCTTCCTCTACAGATTTGGTTACAGCCGGAGAAGTGATTGGCTCTACTCCTTTGCTATCAACTGGTGAATTTTGATTAAAACATCCTGTAAAGGTAAACATACTGATTAACCCTAGGGCTACAAATTTCTTAGTATTCATCATTGTGTTTTAATACAACCTCCTTAATCTTTTGTATAACCCCATCTTCATCATTGCTCTTTGCCGAAAATCTCGCTATTTCTTTTAAGGATGGATGTGCATTTGCCATTGCATAGCTATGGTGCGCTTTTTGAAGCATCTCAAAGTCATTTAAGTAGTCTCCAAATACCATGGTCTCTTCATAAGTAATACCTAATTGCTGCTGAATATCTTCAATAGCTTTTCCTTTATTAACACCATTAGCCATCATATCTAACCAAATGTCTCCTGCCACGCTCATTTGAGCCTTATCACGTAAATCCTCATATGCTAAATAGCTATTATGTTCTGCACCTTTAAAATCGCATATAGTTACTTTTAAAATGTCTCCCTCAACACTGAGTAAATCATCAGTCAACTGGCATTTTACATAATACTTATTTACTTCTTTTACAAAGTCTTCCCTAGTATTTTCGATATAAGCACCTTTACTCGTTGCTAATACAATATAGGCATCTTCAATAGTACGTCCCTTTTTGATGAGCTCATGAGCTATTTCTCTATCTAATGGGTGAACGGCTATTTCTTTGCCGCGATAAGCAATATAAGTACCATTTTCAGCAATGAACAACATATCATCTGATACTTCCTTAAAATTTTCCACTAAGGTAAAATACTGTCTGCCACTGGCTGCGGCAAAAACAATGTTTTTTTCTTTTAACTCCTGAAATACACGGTAGAAATCAGGTGAAAGTTCTCCTTTACTATTTAGTAAAGTGCCATCCATATCCGTTGCGATTAGCTTAATCATGTTGTCCTCCTGGTCTCTTATAGATGTATCCACTCATTTACATTATACAAGTAGATATACTTATGGGCAACTGTTAACTTTGTAATGTCAGATAGCGCCAAACTATATAGTTCAAGTTGTTTAGTATATTTTTCCTTTATCCTTTGAATACTAAGTTCCTTTTGCTCTTTATCAACATAGTCTGTTTTATAATCAATTAAGGTAATGCCTTCTTCATCAATGTAAAAACTATCAATGACTCCTTGAATTAAAATTTCTTCTCCCTCAGGATAAGCTTCGTTTACCAACTTCGCATTAGCTAAATAAATAAAGGCTTTTTCCTTTTCTACATATTGTGCTCTTCTCATTTTCTTGACTACCTCGGAATTAGCCATTTCTGCAAGACGTTTACTACTAACGACCTCTAGTACTTCGGCTGAGAGTTGATGCGAATTTACTAGATGCATGAGTTCTTCCTCTATAGCTGCTACTTCTGTGAATTTAAGAAAGTCTAGATGCTCAAACACACTATGAATCAGTGTCCCTCTCTTAGCGCCCTTTAGTTCCTCTTGCCCTTTGATAAAGCTTGGCACTGGCGCCTCTTCTTCTACTGGATATAAATTCACTTCATACACTTCATCGTCTGTAAGTTGACCCATAGCCTCTCTTTTAATTTCCGAAACAGATACTTTTGTAGGTAATAATACTGCTTCTTCATGAGCGTACTCACTATTTAAACGATTGAAGATTATTTCTTTATAAGGCCCATAAACATTTTCTGTATCCCATTCTTCTAACAAATCTCTTTTTTCTTCAATACCTTGCTCTCTACTAGTCTGTAAATCACCTAATTCTTCTTTACTCCATACACGTAGTTGCCATTTACCACGTCCTTCAAATAAATAAGTTGGTTCTTCATGAGTCAGTAGCCTTAAATCTTCTAAATCATTATGGGCATATAAGCTTAAACCAATCCAATTTAAATAAGAGCCCGCACGTTTAACGCCTAATGGCAAGATAGCTGCTTCTTCTCTACTTGCATATAAGCTCCATTTATAGGCAGCATCTGTGACATCACTAAGTGTTCCTGTAATAAATAATTTCTCTTTAGCACGAGTTAGTGCCACATAAAGCACACGCATTTCTTCAGAAATATTTTCAGAAAGAATTTGATTTTTAATGGCCATTTTAGGAATCGTAGGATATTTGACATATTTGCTAGTATCTAAATAATCTGGTGCTAAGCCTAACTCATTATGGAGTAAAACAGATTTCATCATATCATTATTATTAAAGCGCTTTCCAGTATCACATAAGAAAACCACACTAAACTCTAGCCCCTTACTTTTATGGATACTCATAATTTGAACTAAGTTCTCATTTTCTCCAACGAGTTTTGCTTCCGCTAAACCATCTGGCGTCTGTGCTAGTTGATCTAAATATTGAATAAACCCAAACAACTTACCATTTTGACTATTTTCATAGGCCTCTGCATACTTTTTAAATAACTCTAGATTAGCCTTCTTCTTAGCTCCTGTTGGCAACATAGCTACATAACGATAATATCCGGTTTCCACATAAAGCCTTGCTAGTAGTTCTTCTAGACTTAGTTCACTACTCATATTGCGGTAGTTACTGAGCATGCTCATAAAACGATTTAATAAAGGATTATTTTGATAAGTTTCTAAATACTTCATGAGTGCTTCATAAAAACAACCTGTTTCTGCTGCTTTACGAATATAAACTAATTCATCTAAACTCACACCTACAATAGGTGAGCGTAGTACAGTGATCAAAGGGATATCCTGTAAAGGATTATCTATAATCTTTAATAAACTCATTATCGTTTGAATTTCCAGTGCATCAAAGAAGTTCCCTCCAATATCTGCATAAGCACCTATGCCTTTTTGCATCAAGGCATTTTCAAAGATACCTGCCTTTTCTTTCGTTGCTCTTAATAAAATGACGATATCTCTTGCTTCTACCTTACGATAGGTTCCTAATGCCTTATCAAAAATATGAGTTGGATTACCTTCTCCTTTAAGAAGCTTATCTACTAAGTTAGCAACTAGCATCGCTTCACATTCCACGTTCTTTAAATCCTCAAGCCCTGTTTCTTCTGCGTTTTCTGGTTCTTTGGTTTCTAAAATGTGTACTTCAATAGCTTCTGATAAAGCTCCCTCTGGTAAAGACTCTGGGTTTCCTTCTTCATAATGATTGCCTACCTTTAACTCAGCATATTCATCATATTCAAGTTCTCCTACTCGCACGCTCATCACTTGCTGAAATAAGTCATTAACACCTTGAAGAATATTATCTCTGCTTCTAAAATTCTGAGATAAATCAATACATACGTTATTACCTGTAGTAGATGAAGTTACCTGATGCTTTTCCCAGCTTCCGTATTTCTCCGCAAAAATAAGGGGATTCGCTAATCTAAAGCGATAAATACTTTGTTTCATATCGCCTACCATAAAACGCGTTGGTCCTTCTTCCTTATTAGCCTCAGCGACTGCTTTCAATAAAGTTTCCTGTACTGTATTACTATCTTGATACTCATCAATATAAATCTCTTTGTAAAAACTACTTAGCTCTTTGGCTACATCCGTATAAATGACCTCTACTAATTCCCCTGCTTCATTAAAAATAGGTTCTACTAAAAGTTGAAGACAGAAATGTTCTAAGTCATTATAGTCTACAACTCCTGCATTTTGCTTTTCTAATTGGTAGCGTTCTTCAAAGGCTTCAATAAGCTTTACTAAAGTAGCCATGAGATCTCCTAACCTAGGTAGCTGCGCCATTAAAAGAGGATCCTCAATAAAAGCTAAATCATCTTGTAAGCCTTTAATTACTTCTTTACCTAAGTCACGATAGGCTTTTACACGCTCCTTTAAGGCTACATCACATTCTTGTTTTTTTCTTGAAAGGGCAATAAAATGAGTGTTTTTAATGCATCTAATCAGTTCTTCTAGTGACATCTCCTGATGAATATCTTTAATCTCAGCTAAATCACTATGAATAGCTTCTAGGTAAAGCTCTGGCCCATTAGGCTTTTCACATAACGCTATGGCTTTATCATAAATAATACGTACATCTTGTAATTGACTTAATAAATGGGTACGAATACTTTCTGACCAAGGCATTTCATTTAAACTAGTATAAACTGTTTTTAAACGCGACACTTGGTTATGAAGCCATACCTTTGGAAAAGGTGTACTTTTAGAGAATGTAGAAACATCCAAAATTAAATTTTTCAAGCCGTCTAAACCTTGTACATCTCCATAAACTTCTGCTAATGCCATAAAGTCAGGTGCACCCTCTTCAAGATATTCCTCTAAAAGTTCATCTAGCAGTTCCCTTTTCATTACATCTAGCTCTGCCTGTGTACCTACTTTAATATTAGGGTCAATATCCAAGCGATTAAAATACGCTTTAATTGTTTTTAAACAAAATGAGTGAATCGTTGAAATAGAAGCTTGTGGTACCAAAGCCATTTGACGTTCAATATAATCTATCTTCTTTAGATTTTCTTCATTTAGATTTTCTTGAAGGCTATTCATATAATCCGAAAGCTTTTGCAAGATACGCTCCTTCATTTCTCCTGCTGCAGCACTAGTGAAGGTTACAATTAAAAAGCGATCAATTTCTATAGGTACTTCTTGCTCACTTCCAATGATACGCTTCATGACACGCTCTGTTAAAACTGCTGTTTTTCCTGAACCTGCTGCTGCTGAAACTAAAATATTTGCTTCTCTTTGATCAATAGCTGCCTGCTGTGCTGGTGTCCATGCCATTTATAAGCCCTCCTTCTCTAGTTTTTCCCATATTTCTTCTTTACTTAATTGTTCTAAGGTATCATAACAGTTATCTACTTGTTCTTCACTGAACTGACAAATGGTATGATAAATACAATATTCACAAGGGTTTTTGCCTTTTAAGCGGTAAGGTTTAGCACTTACTTTACCTTCTAGTAGTTCTTGTCCCAATCCTCTGATCGTGTCAATAATATGATTTTCCAGTAGCTTAAACTGTTCTGGGGTAGCCACTGAAGAGCCTTTTTTAATACTACCATCTTTATTTAAACTAACGGGAATCGTACTGCCTGTCCCTGACTTATCAAGAGCAGCAATAATTTCTGGTTCATCTAATGCTAAACCAGAAAGTTTAAATTGCTTTAAGCTACTTTCCTGAAGCTGCACTTCATCCATTCCTACTTTATAGCTTACATAAGGATTATTAATGTGGAAGTAGAAAACCCCACCAGCTTCATAACTATGATGTTTCTTTAAATAAGCATCTAGATATAACAGCAATTGAAGCTGTAAACCATAATACACTTCTAATAAATTAAAGTTCTTTTGCCCTGATTTGTAATCTAAGATTTTAATATATTGCTGATTGTCATCTTTATAATACACATCTACACGATCAATTTGCCCAGTCACTAGAATGGTTCTTACTTCATCAATAGCAATTTCAATTGGAGGAAAGCCCTTACCTTCTCCAAAATTAATTTCATAACCCATAGGTTCGAATTCACCATTTTTGAGATGAGCTGTTAAAGCATGAATTGCCCTAGAAGTCATTTTTTCTACCTTAGCTGCTGTAAACTGAAAACGTCCCGTTTCTCTCTGGGCTTCATTTACCTGCTCTACCGCATAAGCTGTAGCCTTTTTTACACCTTGCTGCATTTCTTCCCTGGTGGCTTTAGTCCAAGTAGTATTCATTAAGCTGAGCTCTTTAGGATATTGCTCTAAAGCCGCATGAAATAGTGTTCCTACCTTGGCTCTATCAAAACGGAATAAACGGCGTTCTTCTGCTTTAATCCCATAACGCATAAAATAGCAACAAGCACATTGCCTAAAAGTTTCTAGCTTAGAAATACTAGTATCTAACTTATTGCCATAAAGTAGTTTTGTTGTTTCTTCTTGTAAATAGTGCTGTTGATTTGTATAAAACAAATAATCTGTTAAGCCCTTTAAGCGGTCTTTCCACTCGTCTTTAGTTGCATACCAACTCACTAAGTCTTTCCATGCTTCTCCTTCTAACCTACCTTCTACGTATTCTCTCAGTAAATTCCCTACATAACCAAAAGTAGGCAGTGGGCGATAGATTTGACTTAGAAAATCTCCTTGTAAAGGTTTTGGTGTTTCACCAAACAACTTTTTCAGCTTGTAATAAACGAGAGAAGTTCTTAGAGGCTTACCATTTTCATCAGCCATGGCTGCACTTACAAAAAGCTTTTCCGTAGCCCTTGTTAACATCGTATAAATACTAAACTGCCCGCCATAAAGAGGCTGGTCAATAATTAGCTCATTTAATCGTCCTTTTGGTCCTTTATCTTCCTTACACATCTGACTAAGAGACGCTTTATCCATATCCGAAAAAATAGGCGTTGTTTCATCTACTTTAGGAATAACCCCTTCATTGGTTCCTAGTATAAAACAAGCTTTTAAACGAGGAAGTCTAGTCCTATCTACAGACCCAATTAACACTTGGTCTTGTGCTGGTGGAATAATTCCCATTTTTACATAAGAAAAGCTAGTTTCTAAAATACGGCGATAGGTCATTAGATTAAGCTCTTCTTCACCTAAAATATCCACTAAGCGCTCGAAAACTTCCATGATTTTTCCCCATATCTGGGTATTTTCAATCTCTAATAAACGATTGCCTTCTGTTTTATGTTTGGCAATGATTTCATTTAACTTGCTATAAGCACCAATATCTTCTAAAAAGCCATATAAAGCCTTTGTCAGGTCAATGACTTTGTTTTTACCAGAAGCTTTAGTCATTTGAATAGCCGTTTCTAGTTTTTGAATAGGTCCCAAAACAGCTTCTCTCGTTATATTAATACGTGACTGTTTCTCTTCATCTTTTTGATCAAATCCCCATGGCTGTGCCCATTTTTTCTTACCTTTAATCCCATAAGCTAATAAGTAATTTTCTAATAGGTCTATCTCTTCAATTGAGATAGGGAGCATTTGGGTTCTTAAAAGTCCCATGATACTTTTATAGCTATAATTAGAGGTTAATACTTCTAAAACACCTTCTAAAGCTGCTACTAAACTATTGGTATGAATATTTCTTTTCATATCTAAGAAATAAGGGATCTCATATTCCTTAAAAGCACCCTCTAATAAGGTCTTATAATCTGCTAGGTCACCTACAATAACTGCCATATCATGATAACGATAGCCTTCTTCCATAACTAAAGTCACAATCTGCTTAGCTACTTGTTCTACTTCTTCCGCCCTAGAAGAGTAGGTCTGCAGATAAATAGCTTCATTTCCTTTTTCATAAGGGTTCGCATAAGGCTTTAAGTACTGCCCCTCCAAATAAGCCAGCGCTTCATTTTTTTCTCCTGCTCCTTTAACATACTTCACTTCATAAGCTAAATGCTGTTCTTCACAAACACCCATAAGTTTTTGTAGCATTTGAATACTTTCATAAAAAGGATAGCTATTTCTTACCCTGTCTGTTCTCGTGTAAGGCTTATCCATAGGCAAGGTAATGGTTAATCCCTTTACCTTCTTCATTAACTCTTTAATGATAAGCAATTGATTATACGTAAAGCCATAAAAGCCATCAATCCAAAGCCATGTTTTTTCTAGTTTCTTGCTTTTCATGATGCTACTTGCTAAAAGAGTCATATTTTTTTCAATAGTCACAAACTGATTACCCAAATAATCTTCAAAGGCTTCATAAAGCATATGAATGTCTGTTAGCTTACTTTTAAATAATAAGGTTGCCTCCTTATTTTCTATAAGCTCGCCTAATTGCTCCTTACTCACACCTGCTTGTTCTAAAACTGTAATAAAACGATTGATGGCTTCAATGAAACCTGTATTATTCATATTTTTTTTGTAGAAAATAATCTCTTTTTTATGTGCTTCAATAACACGTTTTAGAATAATCATACGTTCTAAATCTTCAATAACAGCTACTTCAGCTTTTCCTACTTCTTTAAACACCTCTCTAGCTAACGTGTTAAAACTAATAACCTCTGCTCTTAAGAGGCCTGGATAAAGCCTTTTAGCTAAGTCTTTTTGTGTCTGTAAGTTAAATTGTTCTGGCACTAATAAGAGGAGTGGATCAAAACTTTCTTCTTTTAAAGCTGCTTCTATGGCTTCATAGCAATAAGTCGTCTTTCCTGCCCCTGAACGTCCTACAATAAATTGTACTTTCTTCATTTGTTCACCCCTTTTTTCTATTACTTAGTTTATCTCTATGTGAATGTTTTATGATATCTATTCTATCCCTGCTTATTTTATCATAGTTTTGCTAAACAGCGATACCATTTTACTGACACAAGCGTTTTCTAAGTGCCTCGATTTCATCTATACGTACATAAGGGTAAACACTTTCCATACCATCTAACAAATTAAGCGCATCATCTAGATATTTAATGCTTCCCTTAGAACATCCGATTACTTCTAGCTCTAATAAGGCAATTTCAATTAAAAATTTCGTTTTCTCCACAATATAATCCTCATATGTGCCATAAACATATTTATCAAATCGAAAAGCTTCTCTTTCATTTGAAATTGCTTTAAATAATAAATAGGCCTGTTCTTTATTTCCCTCTTCTTTTAAATGTCTAGCCAAATTTAGCCTTGCATACCAATTAGCTGATATTTCTGCCACCATAAGGTCACCTCCTTGACTTTTCCTGTTTAATATACGTGTCTTATCGTTTATATTTTTATGGCTACTATAGTTTCCTCACTAAAATACAGCTACTTTCTCCAAGTAGCTGTATTTATACATCATAGTATGTTAAACTCAACAAATGTTTCCTTTTTATATTCAAGAGAAAACAAATATAATAGTATTTCTTATTAAATAAAACAAAAGAGTTAACGCCTAACGACATTAACTCTTTTGTTTATAAAACACCCTTTTCAATTCTTTGTTTTAAATCTATTATTTTTTCCTCTATTGTTCTTGCTGTTAAAACAAAGGCTGCATCCTCTTTACCAGAAGGATCTTCTAAACCCCAATCTTCTAAATGTTTACAAGGTAAGTTAGGACAGCTAACATTACATCCCATTGTAATGACTATATCTACTTCTGGAATGTCACTTAATAATTTACTCCTTTGGGTTTCATTCATATCAATATGATATAAATCCTTTACAATTCTTACTGCATCTTGATTAATCTGTGGTCTAAGCTCTGTACCAGCTGAATAACTTTCAAATACTTCTGCAGCTAAATGTTTTCCTAAAGCTTCTGCCATTTGAGAACGACAAGAATTATGAACACAGATAAAAGCTACTTTAGGTTTATCCATCATTGTTCCCTCCTATAATAGGTTGTTACACCTCTTGTTCTTTTAATTTGCCTTGATAACGTTTGTAATAAAAATATAAAATACTCCCCTTAAGTAAAGTGGAAATAGAAATACTCCACCAAATACCTTCAAGGCCTAAAGGTATAACCAATAACCATGCTATTGGGAGTCTAGCAGCTGTAAAAAGTATACTCACTGTGGCTGGAATTTGAGGTCTTCCAATCCCTGTAAACCAACCATTAGAGACCATTTCTATGGCGTTAAAAAGCTGAGAATAAGCAATAATTTGCAAATAAACAGCTGTCATCTGAATGGTAGTGATATCTTTTACAAAGGCACTTGCCATAGGTATTGCAAATAGCATAAAAAGTGCAGTCGTTAATGCTGCATAACTTATACTTAAGCCAATAGCTACTTGATACCCTTTTTTGATTCGCTTATAGAAACGCGCTCCATAATTTTGACCAGTAAAACTAGCTACTGCACCATTTAACCCACCTGTTACCATATAGGTAACTGATTCGATTTGAAGCCCTATCTTTTGAGCAGCTATAGCTTCTGGACCAAATGTTGCAATCAGTTTGGCTAGTAAAATATTAATGATGGTAAATAAAATCCTTTGAAAAGCCACAGCCCAACCTAAATTTACAATAGCTTTTATACGTTCAGTATTAAAGGCTTTTCTCCAGCGAAATACAAACCACTTACCGCCTATCTTCATATAAAGAAAAAACATAACCATATGTGCTACTAAAGTGGCTATGGCAGCACCTAATACACCCCACTTAAAACTATAAATAAAAATAGGGTCTAATATCATATTGATCACAATACCTACTATACTGATTTGAAGAGCACTCTTTGTCTGCCCTAGGCTACTAAAAATTCTAGAAAAAGTAGCATTAAAAAAAGCAAAAAATAGCATAGGCGCACTTCCTAACAAGTAACCATAAGCTTGTTTTTCGATGTCCGGATCTCCTATACCCAAAAATCCTATTAAGTAAGGTCCTAAACATACTAGAAATAAAGTATATAGTCCACCTATTAATAGATTTAAAAGCATACTGGTTTGTATATATTCTTTTGCTTCTATTTCCTTATTTTCTCCAATGTTGTAAGCAACCTTAACCCCTGTTCCTATAACAACACAAGCATTAATAGCATAACCTAGACCCACAAAAAAACTAGAAGAACCTACACTAGCTACTGCATCCTTGCCTAAGCCTCCTACCCAAAGCATGTCTACTATATTATAAGCAAATTGCAACAGCGAACTCCCCATAATAGGAATGGCTAATGCTAATAAGACACGAACAACACTTCCTTGTGTTAAGTCAACTTTTTTCATACTGTCACCTGTTTCATACATATAGATAATCATCTATGTATATATTAATTCATTTTGATTATATCGTCAACACAAATAGATAACCCCTTCCATAGTGTTTACCTAATAGGATTCATAGAAAAGTTAAAAAATAAAAAAGCTACTTTACATTAGTAGCTTTTATATCATCTCTTTAAAATACTCACTTAGTGCTTCTAGTGTTTTGGTATTAAGTGAATAATGCATCCATTTGCCTTCACGTCTTGCTATGACTAAATCACATTCACATAATAATCTCATATGATGAGATAAGGTAGGTTGTGTAATTTGAAATCTTTCAAGTAAATGGCATGCACACATTTCTCCATCTTTTAACATCTCTAGAATCATTACACGATTACTATCAGAAAGTGCTTTAAAAAGTTGTGCTTTTTCTCTACATACTTGATTCATACGAAACACCTTCCTTTTTTGTTTCAGTATAAAATCCTCTTTAAAAGTTGTCAACTTGACTCCGTCTTTCCATCAGAACGGTATTATGCCAAACACCTTTCTGATCCCTTGCAATTTTCTCTCTATAGCCTATTTGTCTAAAGCCACATTTTTGATGCAAAGCTATACTTGCCTTGTTTTCTTCAATAATACCGGATTGCAAAGTCCATATGCCTTCTCTCTCTGAGACTTCAATCAATTCTTTTAGAAGCTGCGTCGCTATACCTTGCTGTTTAGTCTTCTCTTCTATGTAAATGCTTAATTCTGCCACCCCTTTATAAACGCATCTACTTGAAGTAGGTGATAAAGCTACCCACCCCACGACTTCTTCATCAATAACTGCTACTAATCTTCCTATAGAAAGGTGCCCTGCATTCCATTCTTCATAGCTTGGAACTTCTGTTTGAAAAGTAGCAATTCCAGACTTTATCCCCTGCTCATAGATAACTTTTACACTAGCCCAATCTTTTTCTGTCATACATCTAATCATTACTGTCATCTCTAATCTCCTTCATAAATAAAATATCATACTTTTCCTATAATCAAATAGTCGAAACAGAACATTGTGCTTACTATTTTTTATTTTTAGATAATTTTATCAAACTTCAACTTGAATGTCTACGTTTTTAGTATGCTCATCCACAGGTTTAAACAATAAAACTGTGAGCATTAACAAATTACAAGCACTTTATTTTACATTATTCACTTATATTGAGAAAATAATAAAGTTATAAATAAAAACCATTTAATAAATATACCAAAAAGTCTCAATGTATATTGATATACATTGAGACTTTTTGGTATATTTACAACTAACAATAGAAGATACTAATTTGAATCGTGTGTCTTATTCACTAATAGCCTACTTACACCACCTATAAAAAGAAGCCTATTATTTTAGTGTTTTTAATTTTGAGTATATGCCTGGGTCTCACAGTAACATAAAAAATTTAATTTTCCTATTTTAAATTTACTATGAGCTAATGCTTCTGGCCATAACCTGATATAGTTAAAGATTATTTCTTTTCGTTCTTCACTTAAATTAGCCCAACTTGTAATAAATGGACTTATCATTTCTTTTAGATTGTCTGTTTCCCCATACTTCCAGCCATCTTTTTTTCTGCTCTTTACCCATAATTTATGCTGATACTGAGCTAAAGTAATTAATTCATCTTGAGTAAAATTAACCATCTCAGCTACTTCTCCTGTTGAGAAAAGTTCATAATGAACTTTACTTAGTATTTCAGGAATGTTTTTCGCCTGTTCATTTATCCATTCTTTTACATAAATATCTAAATAATCCTTACTATCATTATCCATTTCTTCTCTATCTTTTGAATAAATCATTTTAAGCTTATTTAAAAGATTATTTGATAAAAAATTGACTTTCTCACTAAAAAATTCTTCCATCATCATATAATGGTAAAACTGTTCTTCATCAACATGTAATTTTAACTGACTTTTTGAGGGTAAGTGTGATTGTTCCCATTTTTTTGCTCCAGCCAACATACTCATCTCTAGTATTGCTTCCATAGAACGTGTTTCATGCTTATACTTAGGTACTTTTAATAAAGCTCTAATGACTCTGACATCTACTTGAGCTTCGCCTTTCTCATTAATAAGATAAGGCACTTTTCTTACTAATAATGAACGAAGTAACATAGCTCTTCTTAAAATAAATAACTGATCCCAAGTTTTATCTGTTTGATTAGGCCCTAGAATATTGACATACCCTCTTAAACGACTAATAAAGTCAGGTCCCTTGGCATTCTGGAAATTCTCAAGAAACATCTCATATTTTTCCTCGTCTTCTATCTTCTCTCCGCAGAAGGCTTCATAAGTGCTTGAGGTGCCTCCAGCAAAAACAAAAATGGCTTTGCCTAAAGGATGCATTGAATCTCCTTCACGAAATACCCCATCCTGCATAGGGGCTAAAAAGTATTTTAACCATCCCAGCTTCTCTCCAAATGTCGAATCAAATTCATCCCAAAATACAAGTGGGATTTTTCCATTTAACGAGATATCTCTTGTTTTATGAAAAGCTGCAATTAAGTCATCCATACTTTGAAATTGTGATAAGTTAAAATCTAACTTTTCTATTAATTCTGGAGCAATACTTGCTGCCACTTCTGTTACCCCGAAAGATTTTCCCGATCCTGGTGTTCCAAAAACCGCAATAGATAACGGTCTAACGGTATTAGTGGTAGAAATATATTCAGCAATAAGATTTTTAATACTTCTATAGGCTTCGATTTCTGTCCTATCCACTGTTTTTAAATTTCTAAATTGTGCTATAGGAATATATTTTAAAGCACTCTCCTCACCTTTTTTTACAATATCATAAGCAATTTGTTCTAAATTAGTAGAGCTTTTGTCTTTAATAATATACCAGCATCCTTTACACTTAGCATTATTGGTATTTTTTATTTGTACATCTTGAATATGCTCTTCTAAATAAACGGTGCTTTTATTACTATCAAACAATGATTGATCCGGAAAACTCCATTTTTCTAAGTCACTTCCAAAACCATTCATAAAATATTTCTGAGCTGCAATCATTCCCTGTCTAATTCCCTCGTCAATGAGTTCAGTTAATTCTTCTTGCCTCATTCCCTCACTAATGACTTTAGTTAGTCCCGCTACAAAACAAGAGGTCAGTCCATACATTTTTCCAGTATTTTCTTTAATGAATCCCCCCTCAAACTCATTGGTCAAAAAGTATAATTTTGAAGCTGGCCTTAAATCATTATGATAATATATTGCTCCTTCTAAACCAAACGGTATGATTAAATGTCTACATTTTGAAAGGTGTTTTAGCTTGGAATTATTCTTCATCTGCCAGACAAAATCCAAACCTGTTCTTTCCCATGAAAGTCCTTTACTAATATTGACCCCTTTAGCTCTCAGATCGTCAGCACTTATAATGACTATAGTATTTTTGAGATGATGTTTCTCTATATGCCGCCATAGGTTGTTAGAAAAATCTATCTTATTAGTTTTATAAAGTATTATGGGTTTTTCCTTTGTTGACTTCACCGCTAATGGCCATCTTGTCTCATCGGTATTAAACCCATTGTTATCATCATCAAGTACAACTATATCTGCATCTTCCCTATCATTCATAAGTGGAAACCATCTAGCTTGCTGTTCTTTTTCCTCTATGGTATATCCTATGAATTTATCTATCCTATAGACTTTCTGATTTTGTTTGTCACTTAATGGAAATTCTCCCAATTCGCCAATCGAAACTAATACATCATCTGGTAAACATGAAGTAACATTTTCAGTATCTGGCGCAATGATCTTGATTCCACTTGCCATGCTTATAAGCTTAGCCAATAATAAAGCGCCTCCCCCTACAAACCTCTTATGAATTCTCGGATAAGCATTATAATTAAATAGATTATCTCCTCCACTTCTACTACTCCACTGCAATGAATTAACGCATATATCTCCTGTTACAACAATTTTAGGTTCTTCATTAATCATAACTGTAACTCCTCTCTCTGCTTATTCTTAATTTTTATCTAAAATTTAATTCCCCCAAAATATCATTAAATACTTTGGGGGAATCTATTAGAATTGTTTCGCTATTTCTCTTGCTTTATTGACAGCTTCATCTAAAATTACATCTATGTCTATTCCCATTACATCTACATTTTCCGCTGTAATGCTTTGAACATCTGTTATACCAAAGAAAGTAAAAATAGTTCTTATATATCTTTCTCCCATTTCAAATTGTGCTCCAACGCCATTTGAATATTCTCCACCTCTAGAAGTAACAAATACGGCTTTTTTCCCTGTACAGAGCCCAACTGGCCCTTCTGCTGTATATTTGAAAGTAATTCCTGTTACACTTACATAATCTATATAAGCTTTTAAAATAGCTGGAATGCTTAAGTTCCACATTGGTGCAGCAATCACATATTTATCTGCTTCTACAAATTGATATGCATATTTTAAAATAGGGTGATTTTTACTTTCTTCTGTTTTAGGTCCAAATACTGCTCCTAAATCTTCCCCTTTTAAGAAGTCAATGTCTTCTTTATATAAATCTAATGTAATAATTTCATCTTGTGGATTATTTTTTCTATATTCATTAATAAAACTATCAGAAATTTGATAAGTTTTTGATTGACCTTCTGGTTTGATATTTGCTTTGATATATAATACTTTACTCATTTTAAGTCTTCCTCTTCAGTCTTATAATATTTTATAGTAACATTTATGGATTTACAAATTCATATTGTTTACATCTTCTCTTCCTATCATACACTATATATCTATTTATGTAAGTAGGCACTTTTTTTTCACATAGTATATAAAATGATACTATTAAAACTAAAATAATAGTATAATAATGTAAAAAACATTTACTATACATCAGCAAAGGAGTTAAATAAAATGGCCAAAATTCCCTTATTTCATGAAGAATGTCATATGCAAACCCGTTGTGCCAAATATGAAACTTGTCCTATTACAACTTTCCATAAAATCATCTCCGGAAAGTGGAAAATTCTCATACTTTGGTACTTAAGCAATGGTGCACTTAGATTTAGTGACTTAAGAAGAAAGTTACCTGATGTGACTCAGCGGATGCTCACTAATCAATTAAGAGCATTAGAAGAAGACCAGCTTATTTTAAGAACAGTTTATCCTGTAGTTCCTCCAAAAGTAGAATATAGCTTAACTGATATCGGAAAGCAAATGCTTCCTCTTCTTGAATCTATGTACGACTATGGAGTTATGTATTCAAATAGTATTGATAAGCCATAGATTTTCAGTTACAGTAAAATCATTAAAATAAAAGACCCTACAATACATGCTGGGATCTAGAAAATAATTACATAATAAAAGAGCATTTTTAAGCAATCCTAAGTATAATTCAATACTTACAGAAAGATTGTTAAATATGCTCTCTTTTTATTATTCCTAAAAATTTCTTAGTCTAACAGATTTTTTAATAAAATATATTATTTATCATGAAAATTAATTTATTATTGATATAAAAATATAAAAGCTAAAGCGGTACCAAATGACAACACCCTAGCTTTTTTACTATATCTGCAATTTTATTTTGATATAATTTTTAACTCTTTTAAATGTTAGTCTATGATTATAATACGCGTTTTGCTCCAATATATGGTTTTCCACCACTTGGAAATACATTACTAATACAAATACCTGTTCTTTCATCATTAGCATGGATTACTTGTCCACCACCAATATAAATGGCAACGTGTGATACATGTCCATTATAACCGTAGAATACTAAGTCTCCTTTTTGTAATGAGTCACTGCTTACATAGTAACCATTGTTTGCATACTGCGCACTTGAACTTCTATTTAAGCTAATGCCAAAGTGTTTCATAATTTGAGAAGTAAATCCTGAACAGTCTACTCCATTCGTTAAGCTATTACCACCATATACATATGGATTCCCTAAGAATTGTTTTGCATATGCTACAACTGCATCACCAGTAGTTGAACCTGAATTTGTATCATTTTGATTACTTGAACTAGTTGATGTATTACTTGAAGATTCACTATTATTTGAAGTACTTCCACTATTAGCATTAGTACTGCTTGTTTCTACCATAACAGCTTGTGCTTCTTCTTGTGTTACTGTCATACGTTCAATTTCTGTTAAACGTTTATTTGGTAAATAGCTTAAGAAGTCTACTTCCGTACTATTTTTAACATATTCTTTACTTACATAACCTTCAAAGCCTTCTTGACTTACTTTATACCAATCTCCTACACTATAGTGTACAGAAATCTCATCTCCATTTGAAAAGCTACCAATAACTTTTCCATTTTCTGTAGAAGGATAATCTCTTACATTTAAACCACCATTTACATTAACTACCGCTAGTACTCTATGTACATTTATATATTCAGCTTTAACAAAAGCTCTTGAATCATCTTCTAAAATCAATTTTAACCAATCACCTTGCTCACATACAATCTCAACTGGTTCACCAAGTCCTATTTGTTTTACTATACTTGCTTCTAATTTAGCACCTGATCTTACATTAAGTGTTTGTGTTGCTACTGTTCCATAAGCTTGCCCATAAGCTAAACTAGGTACCATTACTGCTGCAACGCCAAATAGTGTACTAAATACTACCTTTTTTAATCTCATGCTTAATCCTCCTTGTTTGACCAACTTCGACTATATTAACGATAACTTTATCTTATTTCGCATTTTATTAACTAATTGTTACAAAAGTATTATAAAAAAGATTTCGTTTCTTGTCAAGTTTTCTTCGCCAATCATTCTATAAAACCCTATATTTTGCAAAAAAATAAGTAATAGTAAAGGGACTATTTTCCAATAGTCCCTTTACTATTACTCTTTATCTAAATTACTTTTTAAGGCTTCATTTTGGCATTTAATAAAATAAGCTAATTCATAACGTGTACTAGGTGCTGTCTCATAAACACAGTACATAGGTTCAATTAGTTTTAAAATATCTGCTGCTACTGGATGATCAAAAGGTATGTGTCCATCCAAAGCTTTGATGTGCTTTTTTAAGATCATTAATTGCTGTTTTTTATCTTTTGCTTTCTGGTATTGTTCTAATAAATAACCGTGATCACGTCCCATATAAAACTTAGGAAGTGCTTTATTTAAGTGAACAGCTTTAATCCAATTTTTAGTCTCACCTAATTTATTAATCACTTCTTTAATATACTCATAAGCTTGTTTTTCATTACCAATGCTAGGATTAGTGAGTATTAAATGTGAAACGTCTACTAAATAGCCTTTATTCTTATATTGAACCTTTTCAATAAACCACTGTGCAAGTTCCGGTTTTAAATAAGTAAGACCTGGCCACCATAGGTTTTCAAACAAAAGCATAGGTCCTTCTTCCTCTGCTTTAAAAACTTCATTAATAAGTTCTAAAGTAGCTTCCATGACTTCTTGATCCGTATAATCAAATTGCCAAGTGAAAGAATCCTCTGGAAGCACATGACTCACATGAAAAACCATATATTTAGCCTTTAACGCTTTAGCACGTTGATACTGCTTTTTATAGCTCTCAATAAGTACTGTCGGAGTTAAGCCACCATAATAATCTTTAATAGCTTCATCATCTTCAAATAATTGTTGTAACTTTACTTGATCCTGCTTCCAAAAATCTAGCCACATTGGATAAAAACTTAGGTGAACACCTTCTACAATGTCCTCCGGTATTTGTTCTAATGGATAGTCTAAAGTTAATCCAATTTCAATGCCATCCATCTGATTTTTCTCAATAAACCCCTTTATTTGTTCCCAATCTTTATCAAACAAATCTAATTGTCTAGAAGTGGTTGATAAATGAAATAATCTCTTCATACATGCCCACTTTCATTTATTTTAATCGGCAAACCCCTGGCTTAGTAGCCGTTTTAATCATTTGTCTAAGTGTTATTAATTGTTCTTGTGTCATATTGTGTTTTGGAATAATTTGAGCACTGACTTTATTCACATAAAATCTAAAGTCATGGTTTGTTTCCACAATATTCACAAATAAATCCCAAGACATTTCTTCAGATGCTTCTCCAATATCTAAAAGAATATGTTCCTTTGAAAAAACATATTTTACACCATATGCAAAAGCTGGCATCTGCATCTGAGAAGCTGTAACTTGCCATACTCGCCAAGGAATGAGTACAAAAATCAAAATAGGTACTAACAACAAGGTAATATTTTTAGAAATAAAGATATCTAACCTTTCAGTTGTTGTAAACATTTTATAAAAGAAGAAAACAAGTACTGCTACGCCTATCCCCAGTACAATATCATTAACTATATTCTTTTTAGCCACAGATGTGTTATAGCGTAGTACATCTTTAAATTTAAATTTCACATCGAGTGATAAACTGTTTTCTTGTTGTTTTTCCACTTATTTTGCCTCCAGTCTTTTGTAATAGTGCTATTATAACATTATTTGTCTTTTAATACCATAAAAAAAGAGCCAACACAATGTTAGCTCTTTCAAATACTTATTCTAAAGTTGTGCCTAGGAAAGCTGCTCCTATAATCCCTGCATCATTTCCTAAAGTTGCTGCTGTTATTTTCGTTTTAAGGCTTAAGCCACCATACATTTCTTCTTGAACATATTTGGTAACAGGATTTGTAAGGTATTCTTTTTGTGCACTCATACCACCACCGAGAACAATCATGCTTGGCTCTAAAATATTAATAATATTTGTTACACCACATGCAATATATTTGAAATAAGTTTCAAGTACTTGCTCTGCTATTTCATCTCCTGCTTGAGCTGCATCAAATACAACTTTAGCATTAATATTTTCAACCAAGCCTTCTTTTGCTAAGCTTACTAATTTGCTTTCTGGATGAACTTTAGCAGCTGCCTTTGCTTGACGAATAAGTGCTGTTGCAGAAGCATATTGTTCCCAACAACCCTTTCTACCACAACCACATGTCTCTCCATCGCCAAAACGGATGACATGATGTCCTATTTCTCCAGCTCCAAAATAGCTACCTCTATTGATTTTTCCATTAGAAACAAGTCCACCACCCACACCTGTTCCAAGTGTTACTACTACTACATTTTCTTCTCCTTGAGCAGCTCCACAAATGACTTCTCCTAGGGCTGCTGCATTTGCATCATTTTCTACATACACATCTGTTTGAATATATTTTTGAATTTCTTTTCTAACATTGACATGATCAAAGTTAAGATTACTAGAAGATAAAATAACACCTTCTTCTGGTGAAGCTATGCCAGGGCTACCAATTCCAATTGAATGAATTTCTTTTTCTGTAATGCCTTGTCTTTTTAAAACTTCAAGGCATAGCATAGCCATATCTTTCAAAACCTCTTCTGCACTTCTTTCTCTACCTGTAGGACCACTGATACTGTGTAAGATATGGTAATTTTCATCTACTAAACCGACTTTAATAGTTGTACCGCCTAAATCCACTCCTAAATAATACATGCTGCATCCTCCCTTATTCTCTTTAGCTCTTAAAATTGTCCTTTTTGCAAATTATTCATAACACGGTCATTGAGTGCCTCTGCCGCATTATAACCCATTTTCTTTTGTCTAAAGTTAATAGCTGCTGTTTCACAAATAATAGCTACATTTCTACCCGGACGAATAGGTATAGCATTTGTTACTACTTTAATACCCATGATATCTGTATACTCATTGGTGAGTCCCAAACGGTCATACTGTTTGTTTTGATCCCACGCTTCAAGACGCACAATCAAATCAATATTTTTCATTTGTTTAACAGAGCCCACGCCAAAAATCTGTTTAATATCCACAATACCGATTCCCCTTACCTCAATAAAGTGTCTAATGACTTCTGGTGCTGAACCTAATAAAGTACTAGCAGATACTTTTTTAATTTCTACTGCATCATCTGCTACTAAACGATGTCCACGTCTAATTAATTCTAAGGCTGTTTCACTTTTTCCAATACCACTTTCACCTGTAATTAAAACACCTTCGCCATAAATGTCTACTAATACCCCATGCATGGACAGACGTTGTGCTAGTTCTACATGAAGCCACCTGTTTGCTTCTGCTAAGAAAGTTGTTGTTGGTAAGTCTGTTTTAAAAATAGGAATTCCATTTTCCTCTGCACACTGCAACAAATATGGAAATGGCTCAATTTCTTCACGACAAATAACAATACACGGAATATCTTTATAATCTAGTAGGCGCTTAATTCTCTTATTACGTTCTTCCTCTTCGATTTTTTCAAGATAGGTATATTCAACCTTCCCTATAATTTGCAAACGTGTAGAATCAAAGTAATCAAAAAAACCAGCTAACTGCAATGCTGGCCTATTTACATCACATTGAGTAATTCTACGTTCTTTGTAATCTACCTGCGGTGTAAGATTTTCTAGTTTAAGTTGTTCTCTGAGTTGTGCTACTGTTACAAAATACATGCTTTTTCCTCCTTGGCACACATTAGCCTTTCTAGTATAACATTTTCTCCCTTTTTTTCCTATCACCTTTATTGCCTAATTCCTATGAAAATAATTATAGATATTGCTTGCAACATCAACTGGAATTCCTGGCACTTGTTCAATGTCACTAAGAGTAGCCTTTCTTAAGTGCTCAATACTTTTAAAATGTTGCAAAATAATTTTTTTCCGTTCTTTCCCTACACCCTTAATATCATCTAATAATGACTGAACCTGAGCTTTACTACGAAGTTTTTTATGATATTCTATTGAAAAACGATGGACTTCGTCTTGTAAACGTGTCATTAATTTAAATCCTTCACTACTACTTGGTAATAAGATTTCCTCGCCTTTATAAAGAAGACCTCTTGTTCGATGCCTATCATCTTTAACCATACCACACACTGGAATAGTTAGCCCATGCTTAGCAAGCATTTTTTCAGCTACACTTACTTGACCTTTTCCTCCGTCCATCATAAGTAAATCCGGTATCTTACTAAAACTATTTTCCTCTTGTTCTTCTTTAAGACGATTAAATCGACGATCTAATACTTCTTCTAAGCTACCATAGTCATTAGGTCCCTGTATACTTTTAATTTTAAACTTACGATAATCACTTTTCTTAGGTTTTCCTCCCTCAAAAACTACCATGCCACCTACAGACTGCACACCTTGTGTGTTAGAAATATCATATGCTTCTATGCGATAAGGTAGTTTTTCTAGTCCAATGGCTTCTTGAAGCTGCGCAAGTGCTCCTTCTGTACGCTCTTGCTCTTTTTTCATCTGATCCCCAAACTGTCCTAGTGTTAATTCCGCATTTTTACTTGCAAGCTCCATTAAACCATGCCTAGTTCCTTTAATAGGTGTAATGAGTTGTACTTTGCTACCTTTCTTATCTGCTAAATAACTCTCTAAAACCTCTTTTTCACTAGGTACCCTCTCAATAACAATCTCTTTTGGAATAAAGGTTGCATTAGCATAAAATTGTACGATAAAATCGCGAAAAACATCTTCAATGGTTTCATCTTCAGTGTCTTTTAAATAAAAATGCTCTCTTCCTAGCATTTTACCTTGCCTTACAAAGTAAACTTGCACCAATGTATCTTGCGGACTTTTTGCAAAGGCAATCACATCTTGATCTATCATATTACTCATTGTTGCATTTTGCTTTTGTTCTAATTTCATAACTGCTTGTATTTGATCTCTTAACTGAGCTGCTTTTTCAAACTGCAGGTTTTCTGAAGCATCTATCATGTCTGCTTGAAGTTTTTTAATAACCTCTTTATACCTACCATTTAAGAAATTAATAACTTCGTCTATCATTCTCCCATAAGATTCTTCATTAACAATGCCAATACAAGGTGCATTACATTTGCCAATATGATAATTAAGACAAGCTCGCTCCTTTCCTATATCCTTTGGTAAATTCCGAGTACATGTACGTAATGGCCATGTATTTTTTATAATTTCAACAACTTCCCACATGGCTGTCACATCTGTATATGGACCAAAATATTTAGCACCATCCTTTTTCATTTGCCTTACAACCTGCATACGTGGAAAAGCATCTTGTGTATTTATTTTAATATAAGGATATTGTTTATCATCCTTCAACCTGATATTGTACTTAGGATCATATTTTTTAATTAAATTACACTCTAATACAAGTGCTTCTACTTCTGAACGCGTAATAATATATTCAAAACTCTCAATATGTTGTACCATCTTCTTAACTTTAATCGAATGATTCTTCGAGCTTTGAAAATATTGCCTAACACGATTTTTTAAGTTAATTGCTTTTCCTACATAAATAATTTGCCCTAAATCATTTTTCATCAAATAGACGCCTGGTTTTTCAGGTAACCTTTTTAGTTCATCTTCTATAATAAACATATCTGCCTCCTTCTTGCTAGTCTTCACTTGTCTTAGAATTATTATAGCATATTCTGTTTTATTACCATATTATTTCAGTTTAGTTAAAATACTATTTTTGTACTCATATTCATTGATATTTTAAGATATATTGTTTATACTTAGTTTGACATTAAATATAAAATTCTTTATTTTAGGAGGACTATTATGAAAATGAGTAATCATTACAAGAAATTATGTTTAGTACTTGGTTTAAGCACCGTTTTCAGTGCAGGCATTGTAGATGCAGCTAACTATACAAAAACTTTAAAAGCTACCTACAGAAATATTCAAGTAACCTATAATGGCGTAGTTAAATCTATTTCTGAAGAACCATTTGCTATTGATGGTACTACTTATGTACCACTTCGTGCAGTTAGCCAAATATTAGGAGCCAATGTAGATTGGGATGGAACTAATAATCTGGTTAAAATCACTAATACAATTGCAACAGATAACTCTTCACAAGTCACTTCATTACAGCAACAATTAGCTACTGCTAATTATAATCTTGCTATCGCCCAACGTGAAGTTGAATCTCTTAAAGCAGAACTTGCTAATTATAAACAAGATACTTCTACAGGTTCTAATATCTCTGCTGCTGCTCTTAGTAAAACACTTGCCTACATTCAAGATACTTATGGCACAGAAAACCGTATTGATTGGACATTTGACTTAACACAAAATTCTAGCGGAAAACTAGAGTTAGAAATCTCATACGATTCAAGAAATGATGAGTCAAGATTTAATCGTATAAGCTCAAGTGAATTAAGACTCTTCACACAAGATATTTGTGCAGATATTCGTAAAAATCATTCAGATATCGAAATTGTAGGTTCTATTACAGATAGTCGCTCTGACTGGGACAAAGCAACTTTTACATACTCAAAAACAAATAAAATTAGCTTCAGCTTGATGTCAGATAATTATTATGATACTGCAAAAGACCTTTCTCGTTACTATACTAGTTTCAGTAATATAGCGTATACAACATCAACTGAAAATGGTAAATTCACCTTACCAATTGACAGTATTGAATTAGCTCCTTCTTCTAGATCACTATTGTTTACTGTAAAAGTAAAACTTTCAAATGTAGATCTTCAAACTAAATGGAAGGGTATCCAAACTAACGATACTGTTATTGAAGATGATCTTTACGATATGCAAATTGATATTGAAAAAGAATATAATGGTGTAGATGTAGAAGGTCAAATCATTGATACAGTTACTGGTAACATCATTGCAACTATTGATGCAAATGGTCGTTTCTCTTATAGATAAACCACTAAGTATACATCTATATACTTGATGAACAAAAAGGTATCAAAGCAACTTGCTTTGATACCTTTTTACTATTTCAACATAATTCCCTAGTTCTTATTTAATATTTTCTTTAAAAATTGTCCTGTGTACGAACCTTCTTTTTTAGCTACTTGCTCAGGCGTACCTTCTGCAATAATTTTCCCACCTCTGGTACCACCTTCTGGTCCTAAATCAATAATATAATCTGCTGTTTTGATAACCTCTAAGTTATGCTCAATAACCACTACGCTATTGCCACCTTCAACAAGTCTATCTAAAATACCTACTAGCTTATGAACATCAGCAAAATGTAAGCCCGTTGTTGGCTCATCTAAAATATATATTGTTTTACCTGTACTGCGTTTACTAAGTTCTGTTGCTAATTTAACACGCTGTGCCTCTCCACCTGATAAAGTGGTAGAAGGTTGTCCTAATCGAATATACCCTAATCCCACATCAACTATTGTTTGAAGCTTACGAGAAATGGAAGGAATATTTTCAAAGAACTTAAGGGCTTCTTCTACTGTCATGTTTAAAACTTCCGCAATAGATTTATCCTTGTATTTAACCTCTAAAGTCTCACGATTATAACGTTTACCTTTACACGCCTCGCAAGGTACATATACATCTGGCAAAAAGTGCATCTCAATTTTAATCATACCGTCTCCCTGACAAGCTTCACAACGTCCACCTTTTACATTAAAGCTAAAACGTCCTTTTTGATACCCTTTCATCTTAGCTTCATTGGTTTGAGCAAATAAATCTCTAATTTGATCGAACACCCCTGTATAAGTAGCAGGATTAGAACGTGGTGTACGTCCGATAGGTGATTGATCAATACTAATCACTTTGTCTAGGTATTCTATTCCCTTGATATCTTTATGCTGACCTGGTTTTAAACGTGCTCCATTTAAATCTCTTGCTAGACGTTTTAATAAAATTTCATTAATAAGAGAACTTTTTCCAGAACCAGATACGCCAGTTATACAAGTTAAAGTACCTAATGGCAATTTTAAAGTTACATTTTTTAAGTTATTAGCTGCCGCACCTGTTAATGTTAAAGTATGACCATTTCCTTTTCTTCTTACTCCAGGTAACTCAATACGTTTACGCCCACTTAAGTAAGCACCTGTTTCAGATTTTTCACAAGCTAAAATGGTATCTATTGGTCCCGAAGCAATGATTTGTCCACCATGTTCTCCTGCACCAGGACCAATATCAACAATCCAGTCTGCTGCATACATAGTGTCTTCATCATGTTCTACAACAATTAAAGTATTTCCTAAGTTTTTCAACTTGATTAATGTCTGAATGAGTTTATCATTATCCCTTTGATGAAGACCAATACTTGGTTCATCCAAAATATAAAGTACACCTACCAATCCAGAGCCAATCTGAGTTGCTAAACGAATACGCTGTGCTTCCCCTCCTGAAAGAGTTCCAGAAGCACGTGCTAGATTTAAATAATCAAGACCTACATCTACTAAGAAACCTAAACGCGCTTTGATTTCTTTAAAAATTTGTTCTCCAATTTTATTTTGACGCTCTGTTAAATGAATAGTATCAAAAAATGTTTTTAAATCTCCAACAGATAAATGCGTCAGTTCATCAATATTCTTATCATCTATAGTAACTGCTAATGCTTCCGGCTTTAATCTTGCACCCTTACATACACTACAAGGAATACTTGTCATTAAACTTTCATACTCTTGTTTTGCTGACTCTGAACTTGTTTCATTATATCTCTTTTTAGTGTTAGCAAGTACACCTTCAAAGGCGTATTCATACTCTTTTGTACCATATTCTCCGGAAAAAACAAACTTTATCTTTTCCTTGCCTGTGCCATATAAGATGACATGTTGTACTTTCTCTGGTAATGCTTCAAATGGTGTATCTAAATCAAAGTTATATTTTTTCATTAACGCAGACATAAGAGCATATGCATAGCTACTTGGATTACCTATTGACCCCCAGCCTACTACAGCAATAGCACCTTGCCTTAAACTTAAGCTAGGATTAGGAACAACGAGTTCTGGATCTACTTCTAAATGTTCTCCTAAACCAGTACATGCAGGACACGCGCCTTGAGGATTATTAAAAGAAAAGGACCTTGGCTCTAGCTCTTCAATACTGATATTACAATCTGGGCAGGCAAAGCTTTCACTAAATCGCATCTCCTCTCCATCTATAACATCTACTAACATGAGTCCACCTGAAAGCTTCATTACTGTTTCTATGGAATCTGTTAAACGTTTTTCAATACCACTTTTAATAACTAATCGGTCTACAATAACATCAATCGTATGCTTCTTATTTTTATCTAAATTAATTTCTTCTTCTGATAAGTCATACATTTCTCCATCAATTCTGGCGCGTATAAAACCTTGTTTACGTGCATTTTCAAGTACTTTTTCATGAAGTCCTTTACGTGCTCTTACAACAGGCGCAAGCAGTTGTACTTTGGTTCTTTCTTCTAGTCCCATAAGTACATCCACCATCTGGTCAATCGTTTGCTTTTTAATTTCCTTCCCACATTTAGGACAGTGAGGAATTCCTACTCTAGCATAAAGCAAACGTAAGTAATCATAAATTTCTGTTACAGTCCCTACAGTAGAACGTGGATTTTTGCTAGTCGTTTTTTGGTCAATTGAAATGGCTGGTGAAAGACCTGATATACTTTCTACTTCTGGTTTCTCCATTTGACCCAAAAACTGCCTTGCATAAGCAGATAAAGATTCTACATAACGCCTCTGTCCTTCTGCATAAATGGTATCAAATGCTAAAGATGATTTACCCGAACCACTTAAGCCTGTAAAGACAATAAACTGGTCACGCTCTAAATCTAAATCTACATTTTTTAAATTATGCTCTTTAGCACCTTTAATGACAATCTTATTCTTCATAAATTCCCCTTCTTTTATCCTTAGTTTCTTATAATTGATTATAACATAGACATCCGGTTTTTCAAACACCTGTTCGATTTTTTCTTTTAAATTAGTTTTTTAGAAAAAACGCTTTCTATACGCTTATTTTAAGCCGAAATATAAGTATGTTAATTGATGGTAATTTTTATTTTAGTCTTGTTTTTTTCATTAATTTCCCTTAGAGTAATCTTGTAATAACTACGTAACATTTTGTAACAATTAGTTGTAATTTATAAATAGAAAGAGGTTTTACTATGAAAAACAAAAGAATTGTTATTTTATGTCTCTCAGTTTTACTTTTATGTTCTTCACTATTTGCAGCTTCATCTATTCCTATTTATATAGAAGGTAAAGTAATTGATAGTTCTAGTACACCTGCTTATATTTCTAGTACACAAAGAACAATGATTCCAGTGCGTGCAGTTGGTGAAGTTTTAGGCCTACAAGTAGATTGGCAATCACCAGAGGTTATTTTAACTGGCAGCCATCAATCAACACAAAAAACACTCACTGTTCGTATTAATTCTAAGACACAAAATCTATGGGTAAATGGCAAACTCTTAACACGTTGTATTGAAATCAAGAATGGACGTAGCTACATAACTTTAAGAGTTTTAGCAGAAACCTTTGGTTATAACGTAGAATGGAAAAACAAAAGCGTTTATATTACTAAACCTGTTATACCTCCAGCTACAAATCAGCCAGATGATAATGCCCCTGAGATAAACGAACCTACTACAGATGCACAAACAAGCTTTGAAGATCAAGTCTTAACCCTTGTTAATCAGGAACGTGCTACTGCTGGTCTTTCTCCTCTTTCAATGGATGAAAGTCTCAGAAAAGTAGCCCGCATTAAATCAACCGATATGCGTACTAACGGTTATTTTAGCCACACAAGTCCAACTTATGGTTCACCTTTTGATATGATGCAACAATTTGGCATCAGTTATACAGCTGCTGGTGAAAATATTGCTCAAGGCTATACAACCCCAGAAGCAGTAGTAAAAGGTTGGATGAATAGTTCTGGACATCGTGCTAATATTTTAAGTAGTAAGTTCACCCATATTGGAGTTGGCTATGATAGCAATGGTCACTATTGGACACAAATGTTTATTAAAAAATAAAGTAGATAAAATTCGAATCTATTTAATCTTATAGGCTTCATTAGAAGTAAGGTTTAACAATTAGTGTATTTTAATAAAACAAAAGAGGTAGGATTTTCATCCTACCTCTTTTGTTTTTATTGGTTAATAAAATTACGAATTTGCTCTAATAACATAGAAAGTGCAACTGAATTAAACCCACCTTCCGGAATAATGACATCCGCTCTCTTTTTAGTTGGATCTACAAAACGCTCATGCATTGGTTTAACTGTTCCAATATATTGATTAACAACTGAATCTAAATCTCTTCCTCTTTCTTTTACATCACGTAAAAGTCTTCTAATAATACGTAGGTCTGCATCAGTATCCACAAATACTTTTATATCCATTAAGTCACAAAGTTCTTGACTTTCAAAAATAAGGATACCCTCAACAATAATAACCTTTCTAGGTTGTACTTCTACAACTTCTTCTAAACGTGTATGTTCTACAAACGAATAAACTGGGTGTGAAATAGGTTCACCTTGTTTTAGTCTACGAACATGTTCAATCAAAAGATCCGTATCAAATGCATTAGGATGATCATAATTCAGTTTTGTACGTTCTTCAAATGTTAAGTGCGCATTAGATTTATAGTAATAATCATGAGATAAAACAACCACATCATCATTAAACGCTTCTTTTATTTTTTGGGTTAAAGTTGTTTTTCCAGAACCCGTTCCACCTGCAATACCTATGATTAAAATTTCCTTCATAGTATCCTCCATCTAGTCTCTTTCTGTTTGCTTGGCTCATAGCCACTATATTTCATCATAACATAGCCATCTAAGCTTGGCTAGGATTTTACAAAAAAACTAACTGGAATATATTATAAACATATAAAATACATATGAAATTGCTTTAATGAATTTATAGTATGCTAAAAAGGAGTTAAAAAAATGATTAAAATTGTTACAGATAGTACGTCTTACATTCCTGAGCAAGCACGTTTAAAACATGATATTTCTATTGTTTCTTTAGGTGTACACTTAAATAATCAAGTTTTACGAGAAGTGGATATCAAAAATGAAACCTTTTATGATGAAATGGCTAAGTCTACTGAAATTCCAACTTCTTCACAACCTACTCCTGGTGAAATGTATGATACCTTCGAGAATTTAATCAAACAAGGGCATAGTATTGTAGCTATTTTCCTTTCTTCTGAAATGAGCGGTACGTATGCTAGTGCTCATGCTACTAAAAATATGATTATAGAAAAATATCCCCATGCAGAAATAGAAATTCTAGACTCTCGCACGAACTGCATGCAACTTGGTTTTACTGCACTTGAAGCCGCTAAAGCTGCTGCAGAAGGTAAGAACTTAGGTGAAGTAATTACCATTGCCGAAGCTGTCATTAATCATAGTCGTTTTCTATTTACTCCTGACACTCTCACTTATTTAAAAAAGGGAGGGCGTATCGGTGGTGCTGCTGCTTTATTTGGAACATTATTACAAATCAAGCCTATCTTAACTGTTAAGGATGGACAAACTTCTGTCTTTACTAAAGTTCGTACGAAGAAAAAAGCAATTGATGCGATTGTCCAAGGATTTATGAGTGATTTGGCTGAACGTGAGTTAGGTGATGTCATTGTTCATCATATCAATTGTGAAGAAGAAGGATTGGCTTTAGCTACAGCGCTAGAAAACCAATTAGGTCGCAGTGTTCAAATTCAATCAATTGGTCCTGTTATTGGTCTTCATGTCGGTCCTGGTAGCATTGGTCTTGCTTATTTCACTAAATAAACTAAAATAAAGGAAGCCCTTCTCCTTCATTGGATAAGGACTTCCTTTATTCAACTATTTTACCACTTTTCTCATCTAGCATCATTAAGATATTTGCTCAGCGCTATTTGTGATAAAGTTTTTTAAATACTTCTAAAGACATTTTCTCTTTAGGTTTAAATGTTTCTGCACTTAAATAGTTTTTCAAGCTATAGTAAAGCCATTTTGCTGGCATACTCTCTTCTAAATAATTCAGTTCAGCAGTACAAACTAAAAGTTTCCCTTTACCTATCTTGACTTCAAAAATCAATCCTAGCATATGATTTCTCTCAAAGTTATCTATTGTTTGTACTATAGGTGCTGAAATGAGATCATCTAATATAGTAGCATTAGATTTATTCACAATGTCAAACCATTGAGGTGTCGTATAAAATTCACTCGGGAAATATTTCAATGCTGGGTGTTTATAATCAATTAATAAACCCATGGTACCAATAGGCACTGGTTTATCTACACTCTCAGAAATAGACCTAAACATAGGATAATTCCAGAAATTCGTACAATAGGTCCCCTCTATTGCATGAGTATTGTTCTTTATTTCAGGTAAGTACAATACTCGTTTTCCTACTTGTAATGCTTCACATGCCTCCTCTAAGCTTGTAGTAACTATCTCATCTTCATTATTAGCCATTTCCATTAATAAGCTAGGATAAACCCACAATGTATAGCTATTTTGTATCTCTGTGTTATCAATCTCTATTGTTAATGTTATTGCTCTAGACTCCAAAGTATTTGGAAATTGAATTGCCAACTCATGTAGCACCGTATGCCCTACTGTAATATCTCCCACTGTAACTATTTCTGTGTAAATTTCCTCTTCTTGGCTAAGTAATTTAATTTTCAATCTAGCATCATAAACTATTTCAGGCCTAAAATAAGCTATTTCTATAGTACTTTTAAAATCTTCATTTAATCCACAAACATAGCTAGGAAACTTAGCCATTAGAACTGCATCTGAACAAAAGCTTCTCCACTCTTCTGGAGTTATAATTCCTTTGCTTTCCATAAAAGCATCTAGCATACCTACTAATGCGGTCCCTTGCCCTGTAAAATCTTGTAAATCTAATATTTGAAAACCTGCTAATTCATAACTACGAAAAGCTGTTTCTATTTCATTTTTATAGCATGCTGCTGCCAGTTTCCCCGATGCTTTAAAATAATCGTCTGCTCTATGTAACATACCTGCCGCACTAAGTCTTTTCTCAAATACTTGCAAATTCCGAGGTTCTAATACGCCTTTATACTTCTGAATTTCTTTAAAATTAGGAAATACTTCATATTGTCCAATTTCATGAGCAACCACTGGTACGTTTGGAATAAGCTCCTCTGATTCTATTAATTCAACCGTTTTTACACCTGTACCATACTGAATTTCTATAGAGCCCTCTTTATTTTTTGAATGAAATATCCCCGTAGTAGGGCGTATCTTATCATCATAACAATGTATTGTGTTAGGTGTTTGCATCTGAATATGTCCTTGTGGCGCATCACACATAGCATAAGAACCTCTAAATAATCTATCTTCTGAAAATCTAACACCACAGAAAAAATCATCATTCTCTAGAATACAAGGTGAAAATTGAAAGTTGTTACATCCTTGTGTATAAAGATGCCTATTGTCATAGTTTTTATAAGCTCCAAGAATATCGTTAAGTACCTCTTTATTACCCCATAATTCATTTCCTAATGACATCATTACAAAAGAGGGATGATCTCCAAATTCATCTAAAATTCTATATCCTTCATTAACTAAATACTGATGCATTTCTTCATCATGCTGCCCATCTGATGGTGATGTTATTGTCCCCCAAAATGGTAACTCTGGTTCCATATAAATACCTAGTTGATCTGCTGCAGTAAAAGCAGCCTTTGGGGGACAGCAAGTATGAAACCGATAATGGTTAATCCCATATATCTTAGCAGTTTGCATTACTTGTAGCCAACTCTCTACATCAGTAGGCGCATAGCCAGTCAGTGGGAAAATAAGCCCATCATGCTTTCCTCTAAGAAAAGTATCCTTTCCATTTATAGTAAACTTATTTCTCTCAGCTTTGAACTCTCGTAATCCAAAGGAATATTCACTTCTATCTATACACTTACCTTGGTTTTCTATTTCTATAACTAGCGAATATACTTTAGGTGTATATTCACTCCATAAAATAGCTTTTTCTCCTAAACAGTATGACCAGTCAATCTGTTCACCTTGTACCTTCATTATTTGCTTTTCAAAAATCTCTTTTTCATCTATTACATACGCATAAAGCATAATCTCATTATTTCCCTTAAGGTTGTCTTTTATCTTAAGGTCACCTTTTATCCTCACCGATTTAGTAGAAATGTCTGTATACAACTTTACGTTTGACAAGTAT
The DNA here is from genome assembly GCA_023393125.1 of Bacillota bacterium. GTDB lineage: Bacteria > Bacillota > Clostridia > Lachnospirales > Cellulosilyticaceae > Cellulosilyticum. Next base: position 96,511 of record JAEWMQ010000030.1, on the reverse strand, counting down.
ACATCATCATAAATAGTTAGGCTTATTTCACCTGTTATACCATTCCAATTTGTTTGCGTATCAGGAGAAGTCATATGTCCTCCCCTTGTAGGATAATCTGTATTATCAATCATAATGGTTACCTTATGACGACTTTGAGTAATGTATTGACTCAACTCATAAGTATGTTTTGAACAAAGACTATTATGGTTTTCCACATACTCATTATCTATCCATACATGTGAAATTCTTGTACGTTCTAATGTTAATTTTATAGTCTTATTAAGATACTGCTTGGGTATTACTATTTCTTTTGCATACCATGCGTATCCCTCATATAAGTAAGGGTCAGTTAGATAACCTATATTTTCTTCTAGCCTATATTCTCCTTTTTTAGCTTCTGAAGTCGTTGTAGGTAATATAATGTCATCTTTTAAACTTCTTGCAAAATAACATTCATCTATTCCCTTCATCTGCTGATCTAATTCAAATTGCCATTTTCCTTTTAAATCAATTTTTTCTAACATAAGCCCTCCTCTTTTCATTTCAAGACTTACTTACTTCAAATCATTATGGCTAATTATTATTTCTTCTTCTAAGTGAATATTTCTAGAAGAACTTCCTACTTGTATCATAAATGCACCATCTTCTATCTTAAAACCTTTATCTTTGATACTATAAAAGCTAAATGCTTCTTCATTTAAAACAAAATACACTTTTCGTGTTTCTCCAGGCTTAAGGTTTACCTTTTCAAAAGCTTTTAATTCATGTAATGGACGTTCTACACTTGCTTCTACATCAGCTATATAAACCTGCACTATTTCTGCACCCTCTAAATTTCCTATATTTTTTATAGTTACTTCTACAATAACAGATAACTCATCTTCTTTCTCTAATAATTGTACTTTTAAATCATCATATAAGAATTTCGTATAAGATAATCCATGTCCAAATGGTAATAGAATATCTGTACAATAGGTATCGTAATAACGATAACCAACCATGATTCCTTCCTTATATGTCACAACATCCTCTTTTCCAAACTCCCCAATAAAATGTGCTGGACACTGTGCTGATTTTCTTATGAATGTTTCTGGAAGCTTCCCTGAGGGATTAACTTCTCCCCATAATACTTCAGCTAATGCAGTCCCACCCTCCATTCCAGCATAATAACTCCACACAATAGAATCAACTTGTTCTATCCATGGCATTTCTACTGGGGCTCCTCCATAAATCACTACTACTGTATGGGGATTAGCTTCTAAAACTGCTTGAATTAATGCATCTTGCTCATAAGGCAATCTCATATGCTCCCTATCAAGTCCCTCTACATCAAAATCATGATTAAGACCGCAGATTAAAATAACCTCTTCTACTTCTTTAGCAAGTGCTACCGCTTCTTCTCTAAGTTGATCTTGAATTTGTTTTCTTCTTTCTTTGATTATATTTCCTGAATTATCACCTATATTCTCTCCCGTGATATCTTCTATTTCTAAAGATTGGCTATAGATACTAGTTGCTTGCCAGTTTTGATTATTTTCTTCACATTTTTCAGGAATATAGTACCCCTCAGCAAAAACAACTTCTGTATTCCCTCCTAGTATCTTTTTAATTCCCATAAGTGGAGATATCTCATAGAGTGCTTTAATCTCTGCACTTCCACCACCATTAGAATGAATTTGAACTGCATTTTGTCCAATTACTGCTACCTTCTTTAATCTCTTTTTCTTAAATGGTAGTCGATGATTCTCATTTTTTAGTAAAATGATAGACTCTCTTGCTACTTCTAGTACAGCTTCTTGATGTGTTTTGGTATTGTAAGTTCCAGCCTTTCTTTCTTCGACTTGATCTCCAATCATATGAAGGCGTAGCATCATTCTAAGAATGTTCTTCACCTTATTATCAATGTGCCATTCATCAATTTCCCCAGATTTTACTTTTTCCAGTAATGGCGTAGCCAGACAATAGTCATCAAAATCATTTGTTATACTCATTTCCACGTCTAAAGAACATTCTGCTGCTGCTTGGGTATTATGAACTGCTCCCCAATCTGATATAATCGTTCCATCATAACCCCATTGTTCACGTAAAACTTCATCTAGTAATTTTCTGTTTTCACAACAATGTTTTCCATTAAGTAAATTATATGCTCCCATTAGTGAATACGTATTTGCTTTTTTAACAGCATCTTTAAATGCGGGATAATAAATTTCTTGCAAGGTCCTTTCATCAACTAACGTGTCTACCCATAATCTTTGTGTTTCTTGAGAATTAGCAGCAAAGTGTTTTACACAAGCTGCCACATCATATTGTTGAATACCTCTAATCATAGGTACTGTAAGTTCTTTAACAAGATAGGGATCCTCACTCATATATTCAAAATTTCTCCCACATAAGGGACTCCTTTTTATATTGATACCCGGTGCCAATATAATATCCTTTCCTCTTCCTCTAGCTTCTTCCCCTAACACCTCACCTGCTTTACCTGCTAGTTCACGATTCCAAGTAGCCGCAATAGCGCTATTACTAGGTAAATAAGTGACATGATCATCTGTGTTCCCAATAGCTTTCCATTCTGCATCTGCAAACTCCATACGAACCCCCATAGGGCCGTCTGACATTTTAAGCGGTGGAATACCAAGCCTTTCTACTCCCTTTGTTCTAAATAAACCTGCACCATGAATCATTCCAATCTTTTCTTCTAATGTTAGCTCTTCTAACAATTTATTTATAAACTTTGTATCTCTCTCACCCATAAGATATAAATTCCCTCCTCAATCCTCATATGTATTGTTTGTAAAATAAGTTCATATTACCATATAACTTTAATATACACTCAAAATTATATTACTACGTAATTTCTCTATATAATACATGAACTTTTCTACAAACAACACTTTACTTTTCTTACTATTCCCCCTAATATTTTATATTCTTCTTATCTTCTTTTCCTTATTTTTTAAAAAGCTATTTTGAATATCTATAATCTCATTTACCAACATAAGTAAAGGAATAGATTATAGCTTCCACTGACGAAGAAGCTCTTTAGAAAGCGGGACATCCGTTCATCTATCTTTACCTTTAATTCCAGCTACTACAACTTAAAAGTGATGGTTGTGCTATCCATTTCTACTGTTTGCACAACCATCACTTTTTCTTAGTTTTAAATTGATTAAAAAGCTATTTTAAATAAGCTTGCTTAAGTTTAATTAAAACATCTCTTAGCTCGGCTGCCTTTTCAAACTGTAACTCAGTAGCCGCTTTCTTCATGTCTTTCTCAACCTTCTTCATAGTCTTTTCTAATTCTTCTTTGCTCATAGACTCTGGATCTTTTTCAGCTAGCAAGCCTTTTTCCTTCTCTGCTGCCTTTGTAGCGATAATAAGATCTCTAATCTTTTTCTTAATAGTTGTAGGCACAATACCATGAGCCTCATTATATTCTTCTTGAATTTGTCTTCTTCTAGCTGTTTCTGAAATAGCCCTTTGCATAGATCTGGTCACTTGATCTGCATACATAATAACTCTACCATTAGCATTACGTGCCGCACGCCCTATAGTTTGAATCAGTGAAGTTTCTGAACGCAAAAAGCCTTCTTTATCTGCATCTAGAATAGCAATTAAAGATACCTCTGGAATATCTAAACCTTCTCTTAAAAGGTTGATTCCCACTAATACGTCAAATACATCCATACGTAAATCTCTAATAATCTCAATACGTTCTAACGTATCAATATCTGAGTGAAGGTACTTAATTTTAACACCTAATTCACTCATATAGGTAGTTAAGTCTTCTGCCATACGCTTTGTAAGTGTGGTAACCATGACCTTCTCACCTTTAGCCACAATTTGATTGATTTCTCCTAATAAATCATCAATCTGTCCTTTAACAGGTCTTAACTCAATAATTGGGTCTAAAAGCCCGGTTGGACGAATAAGCTGTTCAGCAATAGTAAGTGAATGCTCTAATTCATATTGAGCTGGTGTCGCTGAAACAAATAATAATTGATTAATCTTACTTTCAAATTCATCAAACTTAAGAGGTCTATTATCAAGAGCTGATGGTAATCTAAAGCCATAGTCTACCAAAACGGTTTTTCTAGCTCTATCTCCATTATACATAGCTCTTACCTGCGGAATAGTCATATGCGATTCATCAATAATCATTAAAAAGTCTTTAGGAAAATAGTCTAATAAGGTAAAAGGTGTTTCTCCTTCTTCCCTCCCTGATAAGTGCCTTGAATAATTCTCTACACCTGAACAATAGCCCATCTCTCTTAGCATTTCCATGTCAAACTGGGTACGTTGTGAAAGACGTTGTGCTTCTAAAAGCTTATCTTCTTCTTTAAATTCTTTAAGTCTTTCTTCTAATTCCTTTTCAATACGCTGTAAAGCTACTTCCATCTTCTCACTTGAAATAGCATAAAAAGAAGCCGGGAAAATAACGACATGCTCCCTATAGCCTAAAACAGCACCTGTGAGTGGATCTATCTCTGCAATACGATCAATTTCATCTCCAAAGAACTCAATTCTAATGGCTTTTTCAGACATACCTGCAGGAATAATTTCTACTGTATCACCTCGTACATGAAAGCTTGCTCTAACGAAATCCATATCATTACGCGTATACTGAATCTGTATAAGCTTTCTTAATACATCATCTCTATCCATTTCCATGCCTGTACGAATGGATAAAACCTGCTCTGAATAATCAACAGGGTCACCTAAACCATAAATACAAGATACACTGGCTATCACAATGACATCTTCACGTTCACATAAAGCAGCTGTTGCCGAGTGACGTAATTTATCTATTTCCTCATTAACACTTGAATCTTTCTCAATATACGTATCACTAGAAGGCATATACGCTTCTGGCTGATAGTAATCGTAATAAGACACAAAATATTCTACTGCATTGTTAGGAAAGAACTCCTTAAACTCACTGTAGAGCTGCGCTGCTAATGTCTTATTATGTGCTAAAATCAATGTTGGCTTTTGTACCTTTTCTATGATATTGGCCATGGTAAATGTTTTACCCGATCCTGTTACTCCTAATAGGGTTTGATATTTATGCCCTTCATTAATACTTGTTACAAGCTCATTAATTGCTTGGGGTTGATCTCCTGTGGGCTTAAATTCAGAAACAATCTCAAATTTGCTCATTTTTCCCCTCTTTTCTTATGGTTTAGGCTTATTGTATCACTAGTTTTTCTTTGATTCAATGAGTCGAACAAAAGTTTGATAGTTTTTATTATATACTTTGCTATTAATAATAAAAGAGCCATCTAGGATAGCTCTTTTATACTTCTTCATTATTTAGGATAAAAGCTTGAACAACAGGTATCATCGCAGTTACATGCATTGTAGCCACTTACATCAATAGAGTCCGCTGCACAATTGCAGTTATTATTGTGAGTACAGTTAGTTGCTTCACAGCCAACATTCATTTGAACAGTAGGGTCCTGACTTACTGCATTTCTAGCACCACCTCTATCTTCATAAAAGTTAGAACAGCAAGTACTTTCAGAATGCTGAGCCTGATCACCCGCCACCTTAATTTCACCTCTACAACAGCATTGCTCTGAGTTATGAGCACAATTTTGTGCACTGCATCTTAATTGTGGCATATTAAGCCTCCTTATTTCCTGATTTTCCTGCTTAGTTTGTCCTTATACAGAAAATCTATTCTAATAAAGTAAAAGTAAGCCTAACATCATTCCCAAAATAGTAGCAATGGTTGTCATTCGACCATTCCAGATTTTTTTAGATTCTGGCAAAAGTTCTTCACAAATAATATAAAGAATAATACCGGCTGCAACACCTAATCCAGTACTTACTAAATTTTCACTCATTCTACTTAAAACAAAGCCACCTATAGCACCAATACCCATACATATACCTAATCCCAGTGCGATAAACAGCATTTTAGATAAAGGTGTCCCCCCTTGCTTAAATGGAATAGATAACGCTATTCCTTCTGGTACACTATGTAATGCTAAAATGAGTGTAAAATGAATAATGGATTCGCTATCTACATTACTAATCGTCCCTAACGCAAAACCTTCCGGTAAGTTATGTAAGGCAATTCCAATTGCCAAGATAAGTCCCATTTTACTTAGTGAGCTACCTTTTCTACCTAAGCGCTTTTGTATTTCAGGAACAAAGTCATCTAGGAGTGTCCCGAACAATACACCTATAATAATCCCCATAAATACTAAATCTATTCTACCTCTTTCTAAAGCTTCTGGTAAAACATCAAAACAAATCATAGCTAACATTAAACCCGAAGTTCCTCCAAAAAGCATCCCTATTAAACGTTCATTTTTAATGCGAAATAAATAAAGTAGTAGAACCCCTAAGCTAAGGCCCCCACCCTCTGCTAGTAATCCTAAAACACCAACTCTCATTAGCTCCATAGCTTATCCCCCTTATACGAAAAGGGGATTATCTTTCTTATACCTTGCTAGATAATCCCTCTAAAATCATTTTATGGAACAAGCTTTTATTTAGAACTACTATTTTAATTATTCTATCCTTTGTACACCTATACCAATTAGACCTGGTCCCGTATGTACAATAAGTGCTGGTGTGATTTGTCCCTCTACCATAATCTGAATATCTGGTAATACTTCTTTAAGTTGCGAAGCAACCTTATCAGCCTCTTCTTTAGCACCACCATGCATAACTGTTAAGTTATAACGTTTATACTGCTTAGCAAATGCCTCTGCTAGTTCTGCTGCTTTCTTTAAAGATTTATTTCTTCCTCTTACTTTTGTAACGGTGTAGTAGATACCATTTTCATTACAAGAAATAATAGGCTTTAAATCAAAAGCTGTTCCTAACAAAGAGGCAACGAGACCTATTCTTCCACCCTTTTGCAAATACTCCAAAGTTGAAACGCAGAAAAATAACTTAGTATGTTCCACGTTCTCCATTACCTGTTTACAAACTTCTTCATAACTTAACCCTTGCTCTAAAAGTTGTCCTGCTAATATAGCACTAAAACCAGCACCTATCCCAATGTTTTTAGTATCAATTACTGTAGTTGTAAGGTTCTCAAATTCTCTCGCAACACTTGATACCATACTCCATGTATTGCTTAATCCACTAGAAATAGTAATTGCAATGATATGTGTATAGCCATCCTCTTTTATTTGTTTAAAAGTATTCATTGCGGTTTCTGGACTAGGTAAAGAGGTTGTAGGAATTTCTTTATTAAAGCGTTCATAAACCTCTTCTGGAGTAATATTTACGCCATCATAATATTCACCCTCTTTGTAAATGATCACAAGTGGCATAACATAGATATGATAACGATCTCTATATTCTTTTGGTACATCTGTACATGAGTCAACTAAAATTGCAACTTTATTCATAAATCCTCCTCTAATTTCAAAAATTATTTAATGTAGTTTTTAATACTATATTAAATTATATCACTTATAATGTCAAATCATTTTTAATACAATTGACACTGCTTTAGATTTATGATAAATTCATCCTATTAGGGAGGGTGAATTATCATGAATTTTGAAACATCCGATCTAGTTCAGGATATGATTCATTTTCATTGTCCTCGTTCTAGTGAATTACCAAGTATTGATCTTTATATGGATCAAGTGATTAGTTTTATTAACGAGACATTAAACTGTTGCTATTTAGATGAAGATGATAAAATTTTGACACCTGCTATGATTAATAATTATGTGAAACAAGGTATTGTTTCTCCATCTAAGAATAAAAAATATACAACACATCATTTAATGTATTTAATTGTGGTTTGTGTATTTAAAAAAATGCTTAGTATACCTGAAATATGTGCTTTAATTCGCATACAAATTCAAACTTATCCTATAGAAGTAGCATATGATTATTTCTGTTTTGAATTAGAAAATGCTTTAAAAAATACCTTTTCGCAAAAGGAGAGACCTATGCCTATTATTGCTACTAAAGAGACTGACCAAACACGTCTTTTACGTAGTACGGTTTTAGCTTTTGCTAACAAACTTTATATCCAAAAATTTATTCAGTATCATGAGCAATGCAAAATTGACGAAACAAAAAAGTGCTAAGCCTTATTTAAGGCCAGCACTCTTTTTATTTTATTCCATGGTATCTATTAGCATATCCACATTTTTTACATAGTGATTCAACAGCTCTTCTCTCAGAAAATCCCTGGTAAATTGCCTTTGCTCTGGGGCTATTAAGAATAGTCACTAAAGGTGTTTCAAAAATATTCCCTAAACCAATGCGACCTTCACTATCTAAGCAACAAGGTACTACTGTTCCATCTACTAAAATACCTATCTGATCTCTAAGTCCATAGCAGAAAACTTCTTCTTCCAACTGCTCCTTGTCCTTATCTGGCCATTCAAATTTCTTGGCCATATTTAAATAGACTTGTCCTCTTAACTTTATACCATTTTTTTCTTTTAATGCTTTTTTAATATCAATTTCTGCTTTTAAATCATTTTGAAGTTTCTCTAAAATATACTGGTTAAGCTCATTTTTGCCCTTTAAAGCTTCATCATCCATATTCCAAAGGCGGATACTACAAATCATTTTTGTGGATTCTACTGCCTTTAATATAAACTGAATTACCTCGTCTAAATAATGATCTATATTTCCGTCTTTTTCATTTCCCTCAAAGCTATGCAGTGAAATGTTAATTTGTCTTAAAGTAGGTGCTTCTAAAAGAATGTTTTCTACTTTCTTTAGCAAGGTACCATTAGTGGTCAAATTGACTTTAAGCCCTTCTCGCCTACTTAGTTCTAAATAAGTCTCTAATTCTGGATGAAGAGTTGGCTCTCCCATCAAATGTAAGTAAATATAGTCTGTATAGGGTTTAATAGCCTTTAGAATATATTGAAACTCTTCAGACTTACTATATGTTAAACTTCTCTTCGTTTTAGGACAAAAATCACAATTCAAATTACAAATATTAGTAATTTCTATATACACCTTTTTAAAACGCTTCATATTCGCCTCCTTGCGTTTGCATACGCTTAGTACTTTACATTAAAATAAAAAAGCCTCTATTAACAAGAGACTTTTTTATTCATCTATCATCTATTATATTTGAACTATCACTTTTTCTATACGTTTTTCTTTTATTTCTTGGATTTTAAATGTTAAATTATCATAAATAATAGATTGCTCTGGTAGTTCTTCTGGAATATATCCAAGCAAACCTATAAGTAATCCACTCAAGGTTTCATAATTCTCACATATTATGTCCTGGTTTAGATATTCATTTAACTCTTTAATGGCAATCATGCCAGATACTAAGTAGGTGTTTTCTCCTTGAGGTTGAATAATGGGCTCTTTTTCATCATATTCATCTTCAATATCACCCATTACCTCTTCAATTAAATCTTCAATAGAGACAATACCAGAAAATCCTCCATATTCATCTATTAAAATTGCTAAGTGGCTTTTATTTCTCTGCATTTCTTTAAACAATTTATTTATGTTTTTTGTTTGTGGAACAAAATAAGGTTTTCTTAAAATACTTCTTATATCCACATGCTCAAAGCCCTTCTTTTTAGCTTCTATTATTAAATCCTTTATATAAAGAATACCAATAATATGATCGGTGTCTCCTTCATACACTGGAATACGTGAATAGCGTTCATTCAATAATTCATCTAAGTAACTCTCAAGTGGCAGTTCACTATTAATTAAGTAGACTTCCGTTCTTGGGGTCATTACTTCATTAGCTAACTTATCTTCTAATTTAAAAATACTATGAATCATCTTGGTTTCTGTTTCATTAATAACACCAGTAGCATGTCCTTGTTCTACTAAAGAACTAATTTCCGCCCTTGATAAGGTTTCTTCTCCCGCTGATTGCTCCATACCAACTAATTTAGCAAGTAACTGAGTGGAACCTGAGAGTAACTTAATAAAAGGTCTTGCTACTTTAGACATAAATACAATAGGCCTTACCGTAAATCTGGCAACTGCCTCTGCATTTTGCAATGCGATTTTTTTAGGAAACAATTCTCCTAACACCAAAGTGATATATGATAAAATAATAGTCACACCTATTAATGCTAGTTCTTCTCCATACAAGACACCAAGCCCTGTTAAATAGCCTCCTAAACTTTCTGATATACCTGTAGCCGCTGAAGCACTACTGAAAAAACCTGCCAAAGTAATTCCCACTTGAATAGTCGATAATACTTTCGTTGGCTCTTCGATTAAATCTAGTAATAACTTTGCTTTCTTATCCCCTTTTTCTGCTTGTAAACTAATACGACTCTTATTTAAAGATACCATAGCCATTTCTGCTGCAGCAAAAAAAGCATTTAATAAAATAAGAATACCAATTAATAAAAATTGTGAAGTCATATAAAGGGACTCCGGGTCACTATCCATAACTACCTCCTAAAATTTTAATACATATATACTACAGTATACTTTCCCTAAATGGAAGATTTTTTTGATAAAAATTTAGCTTTTTAACAAAATCTTTATATTTATCTTCTTAAATATTAACACAAAAATGTGTATTAAGCTGAAAATGTAGCTTAATACACATTTAGGCTCTTATTTAGGGCTCCATCCCTTCAATTAAAGCTCCCTTATAATATACAGCAATACCATTATTATAAGAAAGGTCATTACTTTGATCATAATTTGACCAGTCAGATTTAGTGACACGTGCTTGTAAAATAAATTTACCATTGTTTACAAATGGAATACGACTTGTTGGTTTAATAGAAATATAAAACTCTCCGTTACCCAAATGTACAATTTCCTTCTCTAAATCAGAATTTAAAGTAACATACCATGGAGATACATTCATTTGAAGTGCACTATGATCACACCAAATCGTTTGTGTTAAGGTTGTTTGCTCTGTGAAGTAGTAGCGAAGCTCTAATTGTGATAAATCCATTTCTTCACCTGTATTTGTTACTTCTAAATTCATATTGATGCTGTTTCCTATAGGAGCTGTTTTATTCTGTGTAACTTTCACAGTTTGTGTTACTTCCTTAACAGGTAGTTTTACCTTAATAGCTACTTTTTCTGAAACCGCAACTTCACCTTTAACATTAGTAGCTTTAGCTACAACATAATAGGTTTTTAGTTCATCTGCTGAACTTACAGTATCTGTAGGGACCCAGTTTACGTCCTTACCTGTTCCTATAAGTTTATCATCAACATAAAATGCTATACTTGCTGTCTCTTCATTTTTAAGCTCTGCACTTAGTGGGATGTTTGTACCTGGTACACTGCAATCAAATACTTCTCCACTTTGTGGGCTTATTATATTTACAGCCATCTTTTCTACTATAGGTAATTTAACCTGAATAGTTACAGGTTCAGATGTTTTAGTCTTGCCTGTAGCATCTGTCACTTTTGCCACTATAGTGTACTCAACTAAACCATCTGCATTAGTCGTTGTACCTGATGGTAGGAAACTTACTTCATTGCCTTTACCTACACTTGTGCCATTTACAAAAAACTCAACTGTATACGTGTTAGCATTCTCAACAGCAGCAGCTAATGCAATAGGAGCATAGCTTGTACTACAATCAAAAACCTCACCTGTACTAGGTGTAGTAACTGATACTTTCATTTCTTTTACATCTGAACTAGTAAATAAATATGTTGGCAGTTCATCTCTTGTTAAAACATAACTATGATTATAGTATTTCTTTAACATATCCAAACTTGTATATTGTTCTGTATAATCATAAGAGCCTACCCAAGGCACAACAAATTCTCCTCCCCAAGTACAATTCCATGACCAAGGTATACCATCTGCTACTAAAATATCTGGATCCATTAATACACCATTTTCAGACATTGTAATAAGCTTATTCGTCTTTGTGTAGTCATACGCTTTTAAAAATCCATTGCTTTGTGAATCATAATCCTTCTTATTAGCATAAATATCTTCACCAATAATATCTACATACTCATCACCTGGGTACCAATCTTTATCTTGTGCATTCCAAACCCATATTAGATTATTAATGCCATGATAATTGGTTAATCTATCATACATTAATTTCCATAACTCTTTATAATTATCAGCGCCTGCTGCTCCCCACCAGAACCAACCACCTGATGCTTCGTGTAAAGGTCTCCAAAGTATAGGTACATTCGCATCTTGAAGTTTACTGAGTTCTACTGCAATTGCATCAATATCTCTTATGAGGGTTATGTATTCTTGTGAATTATGGTCAGACATTGCTTTACCTAAATCATAAGTTGTATTCTTAGTATAAAAACCTCCCCACTTCTTATCTTCATCTGTAGAAGCGCCTATAGGCGAATGCCAGTGCCAACAAAAAGTAACTAACCCACCTTGTTTCCACCACTCAATTGCTTTTTCTGTATCCTGACCTTTATTACATCCTAAAGCTACTCGTGCTGGAGAATAATCACTAAAATCTAATCCGATAATAGCAGGATATTTTTTAGTTTGATTATAAATAGCATCAATTTCTGTATATTTAGTGGTATACGCAAATTGTCCAGATAAAATATTTTCACCATAAATACTTGTCAAATATGTCATTAGTTTTTTAGTAGCTTCTGTAGCATTAGGATTAATGAGTTCATCTGATACATTTGTATTAATACTAATAGCTTCAGCTTCTTCTAGCTCAATATAATCGAAAAGTGTCCATCCCCAAAATCTTGAAATACGTATTTTATTTTCTCCTGCATTTAACTTAATCGTTCCCACATTAGCTAGCTCAAATGCAGTATTAGGTGTAAAATGCCCACTAAAGGATTGTCCACCATTAACTGTAATCGTTTCTTGTTTTTCACCATAAGGTGCACAATAGTTAACATACAAATTATAACGACCTGCTTTAGGTACATTGACAGTAAATTCAACATACGCATCAGATGCATCCATGCCAGCTACATATCCACTTCCAGAATAACCTTTGTAACTATTATCTCCTAATCCAACATTGTGGAGAGTTGCCTGCTCTGCCTCATATCTAGCTTGATCTACTGTAGCAGCATAAAGAGGAACTAATGCATTAATTCCCATCATTATAGCTAATCCCATTGAAAACTTTTTCATATTCATATCATTTCTCCTCTCTTTCTTCCTAACACTCTATTTTACTTATTCTAATTTGGATAAAGGCCCTATCTCATACTTCTTTTTTCATTATAGCCTAACATTTTTACCTCATCTTGCTAACTGCCCCATATGTCATTTATCCCTGCATAATATGTAAAAATAGACTTATACTAACAAAAAAGAACATTGCTACTAGTAGCAATGTTCTTTTTTGTTACTTATTCATTTGTAACTGCTTTTAATTTATCTGTTTGGTCTACTGTTGTTAAAGTAGAAATGATTTCTTCTAAATCTCCATCTAAAACTTGTTCTAGTTTATGAAGGGTTAAACCTACACGGTGATCTGTCACACGCCCTTGTGGGAAGTTATAAGTTCTAATACGCTCACTACGATCTCCTGTACCAACTAGGCTTTTCTTTTCTGCTGCCATTTCAGCATGAGCTTTAGCTTGCTCTAAATCGAAAAGTCTTGTGCGAAGGATTTTAAGCGCTTTTTCTTTATTTTTAAGCTGTGATTTTTCATCTTGACAGTAAACCATAAGTCCCGTTGGTACGTGGAGTGCACGTACAGCAGAGTCTGTAGTATTAACGCATTGTCCACCATTTCCTGAAGCTCTACATACGTCAATACGTACATCATTCATATCTAATTGAACATCTAATTCTTCTGCTTCTGGCATAACAGCTACAGTTACAGTAGACGTATGGATACGCCCACCTGACTCAGTTGCCGGGATACGTTGTACACGATGTACACCACTTTCATATTTTAATTTAGAATAAGCTCCCTGACCTTTTACCATGAAGATTACTTCTTTAAACCCACCAATCCCATTTTCGTTTAAGGACATAAGTTCTGTTTTAAAACGATGACTTTCTGCATAATAACAGTACATGCGGTAAAGTTCTGCTGCAAATAATGCTGCCTCATCACCACCGGCACCACCACGAATTTCCACAATTACGTTTTTATCATCATTAGGGTCTTTTGGTAAAAGTAAAAATTTGATTTCATTTTCAAGAGGCTCTACACGTTTTTTATTTTCTGCAAGCTCTTCTTTAACTAGTTCTCTAAAATCATCGTCTAAATTATCATCAAGCATCATAAGGGCTTCATCAATAGCCTCTAAAGTTGCCTTATATTCTTCATACTTTTCAACAATTTCTTTTAAGTCGCTGTGTTCTTTCATCAGTTTTTGCCATCTCTCTTGATCTGCAATAACTTCTGGTTGACTAATCTGGTCGCCAATAATGTGATATTTATCTACTAATTCTTGTAATTGATCAAACATAGTACACCTCTTTTTATTGATTGATTACTTTATATCATTCATTTATTCATTTCTATGCCATCTTGCTGTGACGACTCTATCATTACCTGACAGGTCTTTTAATAGCTTAATGTTACTATAACCTTCTTCTTTGAGTATAGTTGTTACCGCTTTACCTTGATTATATCCTATTTCATAAGCAATAACACCACCCTCATTTAAATAACTCTTGGCATCTTTTGAAATACGTTTATAAAAGCTTAAACCATCGCCCTCATCTGTTAAAGCTTGACGTGGTTCATGATCTATAACTTCTATCATTAATGTCTCCACGTCCTCTTTTGAAATATACGGTGGATTAGATACAATTAGATCTACCTTTTCTTCTTTAGGGTAACTTTCTAATACATTACTTTTCAAAGTAAATATGCGCTTCTCTAACTCATGCTTTTGAATATTTTTAGTAGCTACTTTTAAAGCTTCTTCTGAAATATCAATCGCATACATCGTTAAATCTGGAATGTAATGAGCTAGAGCCACGCTAATACATCCCGTTCCTGTTCCTATATCTATTCCTCTTTTAAAAGAAAATACCTTATTTTGTTCTAGTAACTCTTCTATTAAAGTTTCCGTATCTTGCCTTGGAATGAGAACATGTTCATTAACTATAAATTCTAGGCCCATAAATTCCTGTATACCAGTAAGTTGCTGTAATGGAATACCACTGCTTCTACTTTCAATGAGTAACTTATAAGTACTTTGTAACGACTCTTTTAATAGCTTTTGTCGTTCTAACAAAAGCCTTGTTTCATTAAGTCCTAATACATGTTTCATTAAAAGCTTGGCATCTATAGCGCTATCAGGTCTTCCTTTAGATTTTAAAGTCATTTCTCCCCATTTCATCCATTCAAAAATAGATTTTGGACTACATAGGTTCATGCTTAAAGACTCCTTCTACAGCTGCAATAGCAACTTCAATTTGTTTATCATCCGGTTCAGCTGTTGTAAACTCCCTTTGAAGCCACATGCCTGGTTTACTTAATAAGTTAGCCAATTTGTTTTCTGGCTTTAATCTAGCCCATCTAATAAATTCATAAGAAATACCTGCAATAACAGGCAACATCACAATACGAATAAGTGTTCTTTGCCATACAATCTCCGTTGTAAAAACACTATATACTAAAATACTTACTATCATTACTACAAAAAGAAAGCTCGTTCCACAACTTTTATGTAGTCTCGTACAGCCTCTTACATTTTCTACATTAAGCTCTTTATCTTGCTCTAAACAATTAATACATTTATGCTCTGCTCCATGATATTCAAAAGTGCGTCTAATATCTCTCATTTTACTAACAAGTTTCATGTATCCTAAAAATAATGTAATACGAATGGCACCTTCAATTAAGTTCTGTGCCACTAAATTAATATCAATAAAACGTTTAAGTAGTGCACTTAAAAGCATTGGTAATACCATAAATAGACCAATAGAAAGTGCAAAGGATAGCACCATCACAAACGCCATGATGATTTTTTCACCTTTATCTCCCAGTTTACTGGACAACCACATTTCAAACTTACTAGGAGCCTCTTCTACTTCTTCATCTCCATAAAGCTCTGCTGAATAATTCAAGGTTTTTACGCCTAAAATAAGGGATTCTATAAAAACTGCTCCCCCTCTTAAAAGAGGCCATTTAAAAATCTTTATACGTTCCATGATACTTGTTGATTTTTTAGAATCTACAACAATCTCACCATCAGCTTTTCTTACAGCTACTGCATAGTAGCTTTTTCCCTTCATCATAACGCCTTCTAATACGGCTTGACCACCAATATTTACTTTTGCCATCATCTTACCTCCTTATCTTTAAATGTCTTTCTATCTCTATTGCATCCTCTATTATACATGAATATCTATGATTTTTAAACTAAAGAAAAAAGGGTTGAGACCATCCTCTCAACCCTTGATTGTGATATTTACATACCGAATTTTTTGTTGAATTTATCAATTCTACCTTTAGCTGCTGCTGCTCTTTGTTTACCTGTATAGAATGGATGACATTTTGAACATACTTCAACGTTGATAGTTTCTTTTGTTGAACGTGTTTCAATAACAGTTCCACAACCGTTGCAAGTAACAGTCACTGCTTCATATTTTGGTTGGATTTCTTTATTCACTAAAATTCACCTCTTTCATGACACTGTTCTATGTTAATTTTAACTCTAGCAATTTTGTGACAACATGGGTATTATATCATGTCCCATATCCATTTGCAAGTAGCTTGCTTATAATTCAATGGAAATTTACGTACTTTTTTTCATACGTCCTATAAATTCTTTATTGCTTGTATAGCGTAGCATAGAATTAATAAGATTCTCCATTACTTCTGAAGTATGATTGCGACTTAAATCTTTACGAATGTTATAAACCACACTCATCTCATCAGCTGTTAAAAGTAAATCATCGCGACGTGTTCCTGACTTATAAATATCTATAGCTGGGAAAATACGTCTTTCTGATAAGGAACGATCTAGTACAAGCTCCATATTACCTGTTCCTTTAAATTCTTCAAAAATAACATCATCCATTTTACTACCTGTTTCTACTAAAGCCGTTCCTAAAATCGTTAAACTACCACCATTTTCAATTTTTCTAGCTGCTCCAAAGAATTTTTTAGGCATATGAAGTGCTGCTGGATCAAGTCCCCCTGAAAGAGTTCTTCCACTTGGTGGAATTGTTAAATTATATGCCCTTGCCATACGTGTAATACTATCTAACAAAATGACTAAATCTTTTCCTTGCTCCACCATTCTTTTGGCACGCTCTAATACCATTTCCATAACTTGTTTATGATGTTCTGGTGGCTCATCAAAAGTAGATGCAATGACCTCTACATCTTTTCCTTGAATAGAACGCCTGATATCGGTTACTTCTTCCGGTCTCTCATCGATAAGTAGTACAATCAGCGAAACATCTGGATGATTATACGTAATAGCATTAGCTATTTGTTTAAGCAAAATTGTTTTACCAGCTTTAGGTGGGGCTACAATAAGCCCTCTTTGACCTTTACCTATAGGTGCCATTAAATCAATAATACGCGTTGATAAAATATCCGACTCCACCTCTAACTGTAACCTTTCTTTAGGAAATACAGGTGTAAGTGTTTCAAAATTAGGACGATATTTAGCTTTTTCAGGCCTATCCCCATTTACTCTGTGCACATATAATAGGGCTCCAGCTTTTTCACCTTCTTTAGGTTTTCTTATATCTCCTTCTATCCAATCACCCGTTTTTAAGTTAAAACGTCTAATTTGAGAGATTGAAACATAAATATCATTTTCACCACGCATAAAGTTTTGTGATCTTAAAAAACCATAGCCATCGGCCATAATTTCTAAAATGCCTGCTCCTGTCATACGATCACTTTTTGATAAGTGAGTAACCTCATTGTTATCTTGAGCTAACATAGGTTCTTCCATTTCTTCTGCCGAAATGATTTGTTCTTCTATAACCTCTTCAACTGTCACTTCTTCTTGCAAAGCAAAAGAGGAGTTATTATTATTTAAGCTAGCCACTAACTCACTTTTGCGCATTTTATTTACATTTTTCATGCCTAGCTCCTTAGCCTTCGCTCGAAGCTGGACTAAGGTCATTTCTTCCCAATCACTCATTTGTTAATAACTCCTTTAATTTACTATTTATCGCTTTTCTTCTCCTTAGTCTATCATATCCATAGGTTTTTTTTCAAGCGCACCCTATAAAAAGTAACTATAAATTAAAAGCTTGCTTTAAATTATAAACAAACCTTAAAATATTTATTTTCTATTTGCTCTGGGGTAATAGGACGATCCCAAAAGAATCCTTGTCCCATTTCACATCCTAATGCATTCATCACATAAAGCTGCTCTTCACTTTCTATCCCTTCAGCTATAGTATGTAAATTAAAAGTTTTAGCTATAGCAATAATAGCTTCCACAATAGCCCTATCCTCTGCATTGTCTACTATTTCTCTAATAAAAGAAATGTCAATTTTTAAGTGGTCAAACATAAACTTCTTTAAATAACTAATAGAAGCATAACCTGTACCAAAATCATCAATAGAAATAGAGAAACCATAATTTTTAAGTTCTTCAATTATCAACTGAGCAATCCCAATATCCTCCATAACCATAGTCTCCGTAATTTCTAATACAACATATCGCGGCGGAATGCCATAGCTTTCTAAAACCTTCTTGATATTTTTAGCTAATTGAGGATTTCTAAATTGTAAAGCTGATAAGTTAACAGATATAGGAACAACATTATAGCCTTTTTCTAGCCATTTTTTTAGCTGCTGACAGACTTTTTCTAATACTTTCATCCCTACTTTTTCAATTAAATTCATTTTTTCTAGAGTACTGATAAAACCACTTGGAGAAATTATCTCTCCACTCCTCTTTCTTCTTCTAAGTAAAGCCTCCATCCCTACTATATTTTCACTAGCTAATTCTACAAAAGGTTGATAATATACTATAAATTCATCATTCTGCAGTGCTAGCTGAAGTTCCTTTTCCAAGAAAAAGCTGTTTTTCACCTCTTCTTGGATGCCTTTTGTATAAAAAACATAAGGCGTATAACTTGATTCCTTTTTAGCTTTAGCTAAAGCAATTTGTGCCTGTTCAATAACTTGATAGCCTAATAAAGAATCATCTTCATAAAGTGAGACTCCTACTCTAAACTCAACATACATACAACTATTGTGAATCTTTACGGGCTCTTCCATGGTCACTTGCAATAATTGTAAAAATTCTATAACTTGCTGCTTACTAGTGACCTCTTGTTGTATAATTGCAAAACTATTTCCGTTATATTTAAAAATCTCTTGCTGATTATTAAGATGCTCCTTAATACGTTTTCCTACTTCTTTAATAATATGGTCACCAATATTCATTCCATATACATTATTAATTTCTCCCAATCCTTTTATATCAATAATAATAACTGCAAATTGAGTATCATTGCTTTTTGATTTTTTTACTTGCTTTAGGGTACTTTCAATAAAAACTTTTTGATTTGGATAATGCGTCAAAGAATCAAAGTAATTCGCCTTATATACTTCTTCTTTTAACTGCTCTGTATTTGTAATGTCTTTAGATAAACAAACATAGTATTGTAGACCAGTTTCATCCCAAATAGTTGTTAATGTATTCGCCAAATAAATACGCTTATTTTCTTTCACGAAGCGATTGGTAACAAACTCGAAACGTTCACCATTGTATATAAAGTTCTGTATATGCTGCAAGGTTATATCATCAGATAGATCTATTCCTACAAACATACACATATCTTCACCTAGTACTTGATCCCCTGAAATATTGCAGGCTAAATAAACTGTTTGATTGACATAAATAATCTTACCATATTTATCTCCAATTATGACCCAATCCTCAATTTCGCCAATAATCTTTTCTAATATTTCTGCTAAAACAGCTTTATTAACTTCTTGTGTCTGTTCCATACCCCACCTCGCTGCACAGTCTTAATATTATAATTCTGATATTTTTAATAAGTATACCATATTTTACATTTACAGAATAGTTTTTGTGGTACTTTTACAATAAATTTACATTAAGCAAAAGAGGTGTTGTATTCATATTACAACACCTCTCTTATTAATCATTAAACTTTTTCAATTTATTCTTTACTAAAACACTAATTTCTTCTTTTGTTTTTCCAGTCATTAACTCCATTCCCTCCCATATATGACTAATGGGATAAATATGAAATTCTTCTTTGTGAACAGCTTCTACAATTTCCTCTTTTAGTAGTAAATCCTTAATATTTTGTTTTGGAATAATGACACCTTCATTTCCTTTTAATCCTCTTTGCTGACATACTTTAAAAAAACCTTCTATTTTTTCATTAATGCCACCAATAGGTTGTATTTCTCCAAACTGATTAATAGAGCCTGTCGTTGCTAAACTTTGTTTAATGGGTAATTCTGATAAACTCGATAATACACCATATAATTCCGCACTTGAGGCACTATCACCATCTATCTGTCCATAACTCTGCTCAAAACAAATATTACAACTTAAAGAAAGAGGAATATCTTGGGCAAATTCATACCCTAAAAAACCAGTTATAATATGAATACCTTTAGTATGAATAGCACCACTTAATTCAGCTTGTTTTTCTATATCTACAATACCTTGCTTACCTCTGTAAGTGGTTACTGTAATCTTTACCGGCCTACCAAAACTATATTTTAATACATGGTAAACTGCTAAACCATTTACTTGCCCTATCCTTTCTCCTTCTGTAGTAATTAAATAAGACTCATCGCTAAAATGTTCATCTATTTTTTCTTGTATCTTCAAAGAATAGCTGTTGTGACTTTTTAATGCCTTTTCTATACATTGTTCATCAATGGCCTCTTTTGTATGAAGAGCTGCCTCTCTTAAAATATCCATTAAACTATCAATATCACTTGACAGCTTATTTGTTGACTCTAATTGTCTGTTACCAAACTCTACAAGTTTCAATAATCCTTCAACTGTTACCTTAGGCAATTGTTCTTTTCTACATATACAGCTGATTGATCCTGCTAGTTTTTTAATAGTTGCTACATCACTAGATAATTCTGGTTCAAAGCAAATATGCATCTTAAATAATCGTTTAAAATCATCATCTACCTCATAAAGCATTTGATAAAGTTCTTCGTTTCCTAGTAAAATAACCTTGACATTAGCCTGGGTAGCCTCTGGCCTTATAGGATTAGATAATACAATGTTTAATTCTTCATTTCCCTGTACCTGTATCTTTTGTGTTTTCAATGCTCTCTTTAAGCTTACCCACATACTAGGATTTTCAACTAGCCTTTGCATATGCAAAACTAGATATCCTCCCTTGGCATAATGAAGTAAGCCGGCTCTAATTTGAGAAAAATCACTATGAACCGAATTAAGTTCGGTATCGAATAGTAGACGTCCCATCAAGTTAAGCTGTGGTAACTCATCATCTACAATTATAGGTGCTCCATTCATATTATCTTGGGAGACAATTAAATTAAACACATACTTCTTAGTTAATTTGTTTACTCCACTACTTCCTAACCAAGGAAACATCTCTTTCAGGCCATCTTTCTCTTCATCCTCTATGCCACTTATTAAATCTAAATGTCCTAGTAAATCTTCTGCAATTCCATTGAAATAAGCAAAAAGTTTCGGATCATCTCCATACTTCTCCTGTAAATACTTCATTAACTTCCCTATCTCTTGCAATACAATTTCTTGATTGACATCTTTAAAAAGCTGAAGATATTTTTCTTCTTCTTGTTCAATATTCTTATTTATGGATTCAGCCATCTCATAAAGCTTTTCTAGCTTACTTTGGATCTGTTCCTTCTTCTCCATTGTTAAATTACTATACTCGTCTTTTGATATAGGTTTTCCTTCTTCATCTTTAGGCGTAAAATAGATACCTTCATTACTATTCTTTACAAACATATCAAAGTTATCTGCCATCTCATTTAATGCCATCATTTGCTCATCTTTATACTTTTCAAATGCCTCTACTAAGATTTCTCTTTTTTTATCAGTATCAGGTGCCTTAAACTTTTTAGGTAGCTCTTCACTAATAAAAGCTATCATTTCTTGAATATCATCTTTTAATTGCCATGCTATTTCGGCTTTAAGTTCAATTAAACAAGGTTCCTCCGGGTTAGAAAAATTATGAACATACCCCATAGCTAGCGGGATATGTTTTTGTTTCGCTACTTTTCGAAGTTCCTCTTTAATTGCTTGTTCTTTTTCCTCACTATCTGCACCACAAATATACAGATTAAATCCCTTAGCTTCAATTTGAAGTGCTTTTTGAATCATTTGCAAAGTACTTTCTTGCCCAATAATAGTCTCACAGGGCTCAACTTCATCTGTTGTACTAAAAGAAAAATCAGAAGGTTGGTATAAACGTTTTAGTTCATGCCACTTTAGCTCTTTATTGCTGTTCATATAATCCCCCCCTGCTATTACTATATTCATGGAGGCCTATATTATTTCGCATTTCTTACATTATTTTATTTTTTTTCGCTATTTTTGACAATAAATCGTCTAGCACAAAAATAGAGGGGATTCCCCCTCTATTTCATAGCGTTCTATTTTAATTATCCCAATAGCTTGATGGTATAAAACCTAAAAGTACTGGTGCTGAAGAACCATTGGGTAGCATATACTCTATTGTTTTAGTTTCACCTGCTTTAATTGTACCTAGTGAAACTGCTTTTGCTGTATTGCTATAAATATTACCTACAGTTGGTATATTATAGACCCCTAAATCATTCCATTCTATAGCACCTCTAAACATATCTGCTCTGGGATTAAGGATAATACCCGTGTCTTCTTTAGCAGTAATCGTAATGTAATAAGATATACCAAAGTTTCCCTTATTCTGAGCAGGCTCATTAGATATAGCATCATAACCTTTTACCCATTCTTCATCTCCTGTGCCAATGATAAACTTTTCTGGTATACTCCCATCTAGTTCTATGGAATAATTTATTCCAACTGTATCAAAAGTCCCTCTTGGGTGAACTTCCTTGAAAAAGAGTTCCATTCCATCCATACTATTCAGAGTACTTCCTGCTGATACTGAGGCAATTGTAAAGGTAACATCTCCTGTTGTATTAACATCCATTAACCCGGATATACAACTTCCTTTGACCCATTTTTTACCTGAATCATAAAGATACTTCTTTTCACCTGGTGCTAATAGGATAGTTTCTATTTCACTTCCTGTTAAATAATCATTTAACATCTTTTGGCCTAGATATAAAATATCATCTACAGGTCCCCTAATTGTTTTATTACTCAAATAAACCGTAATAGGTTCAGCTGTTTTATTTTCTGCTACTATAACTAAACGCTTATTACCTCCAATAGTACTCATTTCACTAAAATTATTAATATGATGCAGTAATATTCTACCATTTCCTTTTATACTATCTCTATAAAGAATCCCTTCTCTAGATACCACTTCAGGAGAATCACTCATTAACATCGTACCAGGTATAGTCCCTTTATTAAGTACTTTTACATCTTCATAATCACGATAATTAAATCCTTGGTAATTATCAATAATGTCCCCTATATGCCCTTCCGTAAATCTAAATGCTAGCTCTTTCTTAACTATTTCATCTGTAATATGTACACTCGTCTCCACCAATTCACTTCTGTTACCATAAGCATCATCTAATTGCAAGCTAATAATATAAGTTCCCTCTGTAAATAAAGCATCTGGCTTGCCTAAAATAGCTTTTGATACAGGCTCACCTTCCTTACGATAGGTCCATTTTTGATTTGTTATAGCCTCCCAATTCTCATTGTCATAAAAGAACTGATAACTAATGTCTTCACCTTGTGCATACTCTTTTTTTTCTGTACCTAAATAAGTAATAACTGGAGCCTCATTAGGCAAAATAGTAATTTCTTGATAAATCCAGT
The DNA here is from genome assembly GCA_023393125.1 of Bacillota bacterium. Classification (GTDB taxonomy): domain Bacteria; phylum Bacillota; class Clostridia; order Lachnospirales; family Cellulosilyticaceae; genus Cellulosilyticum. The sequence goes on along the minus strand of JAEWMQ010000030.1, from coordinate 72,724 downwards.
CACTCCAAAGTCCATATTGATCTTGCACTTGAAGTCCTATCGTATAAATACCAGCTCTAGGAGTTTTAAACATATTACTTAACTCTTTATTAGTTAGTGTTTTTTCTCCTACTACGCACCATAGCTTATCTACCAGTTTATGTCCATCAGGATCATAACTGGTACTTATAGCACTTACAACTTGACCAGCCACATAATTAGGTTCCGAAAAGGTAAATCCTGCTATAGGTTTTGAATTAGGCCCTTTGTCTGGACCTGTTAATGTAATCACTTTAGTAACTTTGTCATAGGTAATACTGATATTAAAATGCTCACTCATAAACCTAAGTGGTAATAAAGTTGAACCATTTTTTACAATAGGTGGTGCATCTAGATTAACAACTTCTCCATCTACTAAAGCAGCTGTTTTACCAATGGTTACAACAATTTCTTTTCCTTCTTTAGTTACTGTAATTTTTCCAGTTTCCGGCTCCCATACAAGCTGTGCTTGTAATACTTGATCTACAATAAATCTAAGTGGTAAGTAAGTTCTTCCTTCTATAGCAATAGGAGGTGTATTTAAAGTATATGGACTGCCATTTACAGTAGCAGTATTTTTATCTAAGGTTAGTATTATCTGATCACCTTTTATGTAATTGGGCTGCTGCTCTGGATTTTCACTTGGTAAATTAGGTTCTTCTATAGGTTGTGGACTTACTTCTTCCGGTATTATTTCCTGTTCTGGTACTTCTAACTGGTTTTCTTCACTCATATTTTCAGCTGTAGTAAGCTCTTGTGGAGCTGTTAAAGTCTTTTCTGCTCCCCATACTACATTGTTAGTTAATAACAAGCTTACTGCAACTATAAAACAACTTAACTTTCTTTTCATAGTAAACTCCCTTATTTTTCATATTATATTGTAATCTTCTTGTGTTATTTAGCATATTCATTTAAACATCATCATTATATCATAAATCATTAACTTTTTATTTTTTCTACTTGTCTGTTGTAAAACTGTAATCTATCTGTATATACTTAGTAATATAAAAAGAGAAATATCATTTCTTGACACTTAATATAAGAAATGATATTTCTCTTTTAAAATTTATACTCCATAATAATCGCATCTTCTGTAGGTTGCTGATAATACTTTTTTCTTATAGCAATTGGCTGAAATCTGAACTTTTCATATAATCTTTTAGCAGCTACATTACTCACTCTTACTTCTAAGTGTATTATTGTCAGCATTCTTTGCTGCGCTAATTTCAGCAATGCTTCCAAAATAGCTTCTCCAATGCCCTGCCTTCGATACTGACTATTTACTGCAATATTAGTTATTTCACCCTCATCCATAACACACCACAAACCACCATAACCTATGATCTGACCGTTTATTTCAGCTATTTGATATTCTGCCAAAGGGTTACTTAATTCCTTTATCAGCGCTTCTAATGACCAAGGAGTGCTAAAGCATATTTTTGACAAATCATAAATAGCATTAACATCTTCTATCGTCATCTTTCTAACATTTACTTTTTTCACGTTCTTCTTTCTCTCTTTCAGCTTGAGACTTGCGAAGGTACATAGGAACAAATTCTGAAGCATCTACTACTTCACCTCTTTTAAAATAAGTACCTGCCACTTCTGCTAAAGTACTTGCATGCTGTAAGTTTAAAAATGCAGGCGCAAAAAGCGCTCTTTCACCCAAGGCACTTTTGATTTTTTCCTTATAAGAATCTACACCATCGCCTAAAAAAATAATTTTTTCCATTTTTTGCTCTAGTTCTTCCAAGTACTCATCCATATCACATGCTCTATATTCTGTAAGTTTCATAAGTTCTTCTGCTTCCCATCTATATAAAGCTGTATAAACTTGGTTTCGTCTAGCATCCATAATAGGACAAATAAGGTGCTGAGTATGTGTTATATTATGTGCTATAACATCTAAGGTCGGTATTCCTATAATAGGTAAATCTAAGGCTAAAGCTAAAGCTTTTGCAGTTGTTACTCCTATTCTTAAACCAGTAAATGATCCTGGCCCACTTGTTACAGCGACCGCATCTAAGGCCTCTAAATCTACTTCCAATAATGTTCTCATATGCTCTAGCATAGGCATAATAGTTTGTGAGTGAGTTAATTTATCACAAATATAGTATTCTCCAACTAAACGGTCTTCTTTAATATAAGCTACACTTCCTGCAACACCTGACGCATCTATCGCTAATAGATTCATATGTCCACCTACCTTATTGTTATTTTTCTATAATCAAACCCTTTTTCTAGGTCTTTTTGTATATCAATCCAAATAGCTTCTCTAGGAATTACATCAGGAACATTATTAGCCCATTCCACTAGACATATACCTTGTCCATAAAAGTAATCCTCATACCCTATCATCTCTAGTTCATCTGGGTCTTCTATACGGTACATATCAAAATGATATAGTGGTTTTTCTCCTTCATAAACTTGCACAATAGTAAAAGTAGGACTTGTAATAGGTTCTGTAATGCCTAGACCTTCTGCAAAACCCTTTGAAAAAACAGTCTTACCTACACCCAAATCTCCTATTAAGCAATAAATTGCTCCCTTTTTACTTGCTACTGCTAATTGATAGCCAATGTCAAAGGTTTGTTTTTCACTATTACTTTCATAAACTGTCATGATTTTTTTCCTCTCTCAACGTTTCGCACTCCATCATTTTAATACGGCTCACTTAAACTTTCAACACCTTACGTTAAATATTAACTAATAAATGACAAATGTATACCATAACTACTTTATTGAATTCTTAAGGTCTTATACTTGGTTGAACATAAAAAAGCTACACTTAGATTGTGCAGCTTCTTTTATGCCTATATTCTTCTATCTAATGACTATCCGTGTATATGGTAACCAAAATGCTTAATGACAGGTTGTAAACCTTTTACAATAACAATACTTACAATGGATACAATACCTCCTTTTAGCAAGTTAAAAGGAATAAAAGAATAGAGAATAAGAGTACCTTTATCTACTATGCCTGAATAAATAGCATTACCCATATTAATAATAGCTTCCATCGGCATAAATAATTTTGCATACATAGGAATTGTAATAAAATAATTAACTACAGCACCTGTTAAAGTCAAACCAGTAATCCCTAAACAAATACCTATAGTAATGGTCCTAAAATCTCTTTTCTTCATAACCATTAATGAAAGAGGTAAAATGTAGCCTAAAGATACAAGCATATTAGCTAATTCTCCTGCATAAGCCGTATTAGTTTGGAAAAGTACTATTTTCAAAATATTTTTCAAGATAACAATAACGAAACCTGCTAATGGATGAATCGTTAATATACCAATAATAGCTGGCACTTCACTAAAATCTAATTCTAAAAAACTAGGAAAAATCATAGGGAGCTTAAGTGCCCCGAATTGCATTAATAGCACTGCTATAACCGATAATAACGCCATCCTCATCATATTTTGTGTAGTAAATAATTTCTTTTCGACTTGCATATTATATGCCTCCTAATACTATGTAGTTTTAGCAATAAAAAAGCAACCCATTCTTCCTTTGGGTTGCTATAATTCTTACCATTAAAATACACTTTAATAGGTAGGCCTTATAACTCTTCTACCATCCAGACTTTACTGTCGGTCTTGGAATTTCACCAAGTCAGTGCATCATAAGATGCAGTCGCGGACTATCACCGCCGGTAGGGAATTTCACCCTGCCCCGAAGAATTGTGTTACCTTTTATTTACTTGCAAAAATTTTAACATACTTTCTTCGTTTTTGCAAGTTAGGATTTCATACTTAATGCAATCTTATTTTTAATTGGATCCACAGATAAAATAGTTACTTCTACAATATCGCCTACTTTAACTACTTCTAATGGGTGCTTAATAAACTTATTACTCATTTGAGAAATATGCACTAGGCCATCTTGATGAACACCAATATCGACAAATGCACCAAAATCTACAATATTACGTACCGTCCCTTTTAATCTCATGCCTTCTTTTAAGTCCTTGATCTCTAAAATTTCACTATGAAGAATAGGCTTAGGCATGTCTTCACGTGGATCGCGCCCTGGCTTTTCTAATTCTTTAATAATATCTTCTAACGTAGGTATACCCGTTCCTAACTTTTCTGCTAGAATTTCTATATTTCCAACTTTCTCGCTTAGTCTTTTAAAATTTCTAGCTTTTAGTTCATCTTCTTTATATCCTACTACTTTAAGTAATTCTTCTGCCACTCCATAAGACTCTGGATGTACACCAGTAGCATCTAAAAAGTTCTTTCCATTTGTAATACGAAGAAAACCCGCACATTGTTCAAATACTTTTGGCCCCAATCCTTTTACCTTTTTAATCTCACTGCGACTTTTAAAAGCACCTACTTCTTCTCTATAAGCAATAATATTTTGTGAAACCGACTTTTTAATCCCTGCTACATATTGCAATAAAGAAGCTGAAGCAGTATTAATATCTACCCCCACTTCATTTACTGCACTTTCTACTACACCGCCCAGGGACTCTTCTAGACGTTTTTGATTCATATCATGTTGGTATTGTCCCACGCCTATTGCCTTTGGATCAATTTTTACAAGCTCAGCTAATGGATCTTGAAGTCTTCTAGCAATAGATACTGCACTTCTTACCCCTACATCATCATTAGGAAATTCCTCACTAGCTAAAGCTGATGCCGAATAAACAGAAGCTCCTGCTTCATTAACAATAACATAATGAATTGTCTCATCAATCTCTTTTAACATATCCGCTACGAACTTTTCTGTTTCTCTAGAAGCAGTACCATTACCAATAGACAAAAGATCAACTTTATATTTTTTAATTAAATCCTTTAATACTACTTTAGCTTCTTCTGTTTTATTTTGAGGTGCTGTAGGGAATACAACGGTCTTATCTAGTTTCTTTCCTGTCTCATCTACAACAGCTATTTTACATCCTGTTCTAAAAGCTGGGTCTATCCCCATTACCTGATGTCCTTTAATAGGGGCTTGCATTAAAAGTTGATAAAGATTTTTCTTAAAGACCTCCAATGCACCATCTTCAGCTTTTTCTGTTAGCTCATTTCTTATATCACGTTCAATGGCTGGTGCAATGAGTCGCTTATAACTATCTTGAAGCATTTCTTTTAATAACAAGTGAGTTGTACTTTCTCTCATAATGACCTGACGCTCTAAATAAGCCATAATCTCTTCTACCGGTGCTTCTATTTTAACTGTCAGCACCTTTTCTTTTTCCCCGCGATTAATAGCTAAAATACGATGTCCTGGCATATTACTTAACTTTTCATTATAGTCGTAGTACATATCATAAACGGTTTGTTCTTTTTCATCTTTAGCTTTAGTCACTATAAGACCTTTGCTAAAAGTTAGTTTTCTAATATATCCTCTTAAATCTGCACGATCAGATAGTTCTTCGGCTAAAATGTCTTTCGCACCTTCTAAGGCTGTCTTCACATCTCCTACGCCTTTTTCTTCATCTATATACTCCTCTGCTACAGCCTCGATCTCTAATACTTGTTGATTTTTTATAAGCTCTGCTAAAGGTTCTAGTCCCCTTTCTTTAGCAATTGTTGCCCTTGTACGTTTCTTTGGACGATAAGGCAAATATAAATCTTCTACCTCTGTAGCAGTAGCAGCCGTTTCGATAGCTTGTTTTAATCCCGCTGTTAATTTTCCTTGTTCCTCTATGCTTTTAAGCACTTGTTCTTTGCGTGCTAACAGGTTTTGCAAGTAGGTATAGCGTTCTCCAAATTGACGCAATACTTCGTCATTGAGTCCCCCTGTTAATTCCTTTCTATATCGTGCAATAAAAGGAATCGTATTTCCTTCATCAATGAGTTTAATCGTATTTTCCACCTGTGTTCTCTTAATTTGCAATTCATCTTGCAAAATCTGTACAATATTCATTTTGACTATTCTCCTTACTTTTCCTTGTTGTTACCTTATCCTACCATAAATTAATTTCAAAATATAGTCTACCCAATAACATAATGAGACTTAATGATACCTATTAGATCCGTTATATCGCCTTCTTCTAATATCACTTCTTCTGCTCCTTCTTGATCAATCTTTTTAATAGACAAAGTGAGCTCCATTGCTGCTTCTTCTCTTCTCACTTTAATACTACTCTCATGTAATTTAAGTATGTGATAAAATAACTCTACTGCCATGATACTATCAGCGTTATAATCCTCAACATCTTCCTGATATACGATGTACTCTTCAATAAATCCTACTTGTGAATGAGATAACTTCATTTGTATCTCATTCTCTGCTATATCTTGCATTTCTATATAAATTTCACTCATATCTTTTCTTGTCTTTAAAATAGCATAAATCAAATACATCATTATTTGCTGAAAAAGTGGCTTATCCACCTGATTATAAATCTCCTCTTGCTCAGGATTAAAGACAAGGTTAGCATCTTTATATTGTTTAGAGTAAGCATCTACTACATTCTCCATGAGTGCAACAAGATTGTATTTGTTATAAACAACCTTGGTATAACCACCTCTTAATTTATGAATATCTATCATGTTTCTTATAATTCTCATTGTCTCATTGCAATTTTTTCTCATTTCTTTTAAGTCAGCCATAATATCTTTCTGATTTTCAAAATCTAATTTTAACAAATCTGTTGCACTGTTAATAACATTAATAGGTGTCTTGAGTTCATGTGATAAATTTACAATCATATCACGATAATACGCATTATCACTAAGGCTATACTCTGCTTTGCTTAAATTAGATATTTTTTCTTTCCATGGCTCTTTCCAGCACGCTAAATAAGTACATTTCAAAATATAGTAGTACTCCATGGTATGAAGTAATATAAATGGCGATACGGATAGGGTATCTTGACTTATATATTGATAACACATAATGAAATAATTTATTACCTTACAAATTAAGAAGAGAAGAAACGCCAGATAACTTTTAGAACGATAACTATCTCTATGCAAAACAACAATCAACACGCTGAAAATACTAATAAGCATCATAAGTCCATTTAGAATCACCTTAGCTCCTATATAACTTGTAGTTTCACCAACAAGTGGAAATATAAAACCTAAGAAAGTAAACAGACAGAAACCTAGACTTATTAGTATTGCGCACCAGAGTGTATTTATATGCTTAAATAGATAAATATAACAAATACAGATACACCATAAATCTAATATATTTAATTGTACTCTTACATTAACAGCGTTAAAAGGGATATCTATTTCTAATAACAACGCTACAAGTATAAAAATAATAATCATATTCTTATAAATAGCTGTAATAGTAATAAGCCTTAATATGTTCCCCTTTTCCTTTTGCTGATTGGTAATTAAATAGGCTCCTACGCTGAGTGTAGCTCCTATGATTGCAAATACAAATTGAAAAAAATATGCACCACTGGTACTAAAACTTACTTTTATCATTATATAAAGTAAAGTAATTGCTAACCACTCAATCACAATTTCTCTACGGGTTTCGTTCATGCGCTTAACCCCCCTGTTATTACATGCCTAAATCCGAAAACTCTACTTCTATTTTCTTTTGTAAAACTTTTTCATCCGCCTTAAGTGTTTTATAAGCTTCTATCTTATTACGGTCACAGACAGGTAAACTAATACTTATTAGCGTTCCTATATGCTCTGTGCTAAGAATTTTAATCTCTCCTTTATGTATATCTACAATTGATTTAACTATAGCTAATCCTAATCCGCTCCCTTCCTGTCTTCTAGCAAATCCTGAATCCCCTCGCTCAAAGCGATTAAAAATAGTTTGTAGTTTTTCCTTCGGAATACCAATCCCTGTATCCTTGACACACAAAAAAGCTCTTTGCCTTTTTTCAGTTACATAAACTTGAATACTTCCATTTTGTTTATTATATTTAATAGCATTAGAAATCAGATTAAGCACGACACGTTCTATTGCTTCAGAGTCTATATCACAATAAACTGGAAGTTTATTCATCTTGTATTCTAATTCAATGCCTAGTCTTTCCATATAAGGTTCTATGGATGCAATTAACATTTCTACTAATTGCGAAAGATTGGTAATTTCAAAACTAATACCAACCTTTCCTCTTTCAATATTATTTAAATCTACTATATTTTTACTAAGTTTTGTTAACCTGTTACAGTTATTTGAAATTTTTTCTACATATCTAACATTGTTGGAGTAGGCTCCTGATTCTATTTTTGTTTTTAACTGTTGAGCTTTTACATTAATCTTGTGGACTTCTTTTTCAATAATATTAGCAGATTTAATCAGTAATTGATTTTCAAAATACTCCTCATCTAACTGTTCTAACTTGATATCTATGCCTTTGTCCATCTCTTTCCATACTACAGCAAGTGTCATATGCTCAATAAAATTCAAAACACAAATATAGCACATAAGAGAAGTTACTTGCCCAACTATAAAACTTATTAATGACCCATTTATACTAAATACAATTAATAAACTATGAGATACTACTTGCAAAGTCATAAATACAAACCAATAATACTTAAAAATTTGAGCATGAGACTTAACTCTATTCATACAAACTATATTTCCTAATACAAGTATTAATAAATTTAAAATATGAGCAACAATGCTAAGATTTTCATAGCCGTAGTTACGAACCAGTAAGTCCATTGGGGTATTCTTAGAAAACAAGTAAATACACGCTACACCTATCAATACTACTTCATATTTTATCCATTTAATCATTTGAACTTTTGATGTAATGAACAAGCTACAAATAAAAACCCATAAAATCTCAAATAAACTAATAATCCATCTCATTTTTAAATATTTTATATTATGCTGCCAATTAGCTCCATTATTATATAAATCTAAAGAAATAATCATTGTAAAAATAAGCAAAAAATAACTAATAGCTAAATAACTTGGTCTAAAGTTTTCTTCGGTATCCAAATTATTAAATGCCACTATTAACATGCTTGTTGCAAAAATAACCTTTAAAAAATCGCAGGCATACTTAACAAGTAATATATTTTGTTCATATGAATTTTTTAATCTTGTAATGCCTATTAAATAAACAAACCCAATTACAATAATACTTATAATTTCTAGATTTTTTTTCAAATCTATTCCCCTCTTTATCATCAAACTACTTGCCTTATCTATTTTTCTTTATGGCTTGATTTTATTTTAACATTATTCTTTATTTTTTACAATTTTTTATATTATTTCTCATGTATTTTAACATTCCTATCTATTATCTCTGCACAAAAAATTAAAAGGTAATTACCTTCCATGTATACATACGGCAATTACCTTTTATATTAATATTTTAATTCTTCATTAATCCACACTTTCGCACCTTCATTATCTGCCTGTAACATCTGGACTTGCCAATTTTGTTCTAAAGTTCCTAAATAGTTCACCATTTCTCTTCTAAAATCTACTACATTTTTTACTACTGCAATTAAAGTAGGCCCTGCTCCACTTAAAAATGTCCCCTTTGCACCATAGCATTTAGCCTTATCTAAAATCTCTTTCATATGCGGAATAAGTGACATACGATAAGGCTCATGTAAACGATCTTCCATAGCTAGGTCCAAATTATCCATGTCGCCTGTTAACATAGAAGCTGTTAATAGCGCTGCTCTTGATGCGTTAAATACTGCATCTTGTAAACTAACTTTACTAGGTAACACCCCTCTAGCTAACTCTGTAGAAAGGGTGAATTCAGGAATCATAACGGCAAAATGTAAATTTTCTGCCACCCTAGCTTTAACATATTTCATATCCTTTTCATTCATTGCCCCAACAGTCATTCCTCCTAATAAAGCAGGTGTTGTATTATCTGGATGCCCCTCTATTTGAGCTGCCATCTGTACTAACTCTTCCTTTGAAAAAAAGCTTTGACTAACTGCATTAGCAATATGTAGTCCTGCTACAATACATGCAGCGCTACTCCCTAAACCTCTTGTATGAGGGATACTATCTTGCTGAATAATACGTAGTCCAGGTACTGGTTTTTGAATGCTTTTATAAAAATGACAAATTGTTTTATAAATCAAATTATCTTCATTTGTTGGAATAGCAGGATTACCATCCTGAATAATAATTTCTAAACCTTCCTTTATTTCCTCTGCATAAACAATGTTATACATAGTTAATGCCATTCCAATACTATCAAATCCGGGCCCCATATTGGCAGTAGTAGCCGGTACTTTTACTTTTATCATTTTCTCACCTATTTCTCCTGTTGTTTAACTTTATTTTGTCTATGAATCATTAACCCTTTACTAACTACAAATATGATAAAAGGAGGGAACTACATTCTCAGTAGCACCTTCCTTTTATCTGATCATCCGATATCCTATTTGTTTGCCTATTAATCTGCTAAATTAAAGATATCATGAATGGCATTCATTGCCTTATGCATATCTTTTTTATCAATTAAAACTGAAATCTTAATTTCAGAAGTAGAAATCATATGGATATTAATATTAGAACTGAACATAGCTTCAAACATTTTAGCCGCAACACCTGAATTAGAAGCCATACCTGCTCCTACAATAGATACTTTTGCTACATTTTCATTATAATCTACACTTTCAATACCCCAACGTTCTTTGTTATCTTCAATAACTTTTTGTGTATCTGCCAAGGCTGTTTCTGCTACTGTAAAAGAAATATCTTTTGATTTATCACGGCCAATAGATTGTAAAATAATATCTACATTAATTCCTCTTTTAGCTAATGTAGCAAATATATCGAAAGCTTTTCCTGGTGTATCTTTAATACCAATTAAAGATACACGTGCAATTTCATCATCACCAGCAACACCACTAATTAACATTCTCTCCACTTTACATACCTCCTTGACTACTGTTCCTTCTGCCTTAGTTAAACTTGATCTTACTACCAATTCTACATTATATTTTTTAGCAAGCTCTACAGAGCGATTGTGCAGTACTCTTGCTCCTAATGAAGCTAACTCTAACATTTCATTATATGTAATTTCATTTAATTTTCTTGCAGTTTTTACTACCCTTGGATCAGCTGTGTAAACACCATCTACATCTGTATAAATCTCACATTTATCAGCATGAAGTGCTGCTGCTATAGCTACTGCGGTTGTATCTGAACCACCTCTACCAAGTGTTGTAATATCATCGAAGCGATTAACGCCTTGGAAACCTGTTACAACAACAATATTCTTAAGATCTAACTCTCTTTGAATACGATCTGGTTTGATTTTCTTAAATCTTGCATTACTATAAATTGATGTGGTTGTCATTCCTACCTGATGCGCATTTAATGACACACATGGATAACCAAGTTCTCCAAGAGCCATACACATTAGTGCAACAGATTGTTGCTCGCCAGTTGCAAGGAGCATATCCATTTCTCTCTTACTTGGATTGTTACTAATTTCTTTTGCTTTAGCAATTAAATCATCTGTTGTATCTCCTTGCGCGGAAAGTACAACTACTACTTGATTGCCGGCTTTATAGGTCTCTGCAATTCTTTTAGCTACATTAAAAACTCTTTCGGGGTTAGCCACAGAGCTACCACCAAATTTTTGTACGATTAACACAATGCTTCCTCCTCCAATAATCCTTCTATAATAATTCTAATCATCTTAGGAATTGATCCATTAAAGTATAACCATCTTCAATATCAATACCTGTTGTTGCTGCAAATACTTCAGTATACTGATTAGCTTTATTAACTATGTCATTACCACTCTTATAAATCATATAAGGAACCGGATTTCCTGTATGTGTTCTTAAATGGAGTGGTGTGGGATGATCAGGTAAAATCAAAATTTTATATGCTTCACCTGATGCATCTAGAGCTGCTTTAATAGGCTTTATAATCTTTTCATCAATAAGTTCAATGGCTTTAATTTTATTATCCATTTCATTACGGTGACCACATTCATCTGGCCCTTCTAGATGTACATAAACATAATCCTTATTATCTTCTATCAGCCACTTAATCGCTGCATCTGCCTTACCCTTATAATTGGTATGAACATTACCTGTAGCTCCCTCTACATCAATAGATGTCATACCTGCACCAATACCAATTCCTTTAATAAGGTCAACAGCTGAAATAACAGCTCCCTCCACATGATATTTATCTTTAAAAAGTGGTAGTCGAGGTTTGATGCCCTCTCCCCAAATCCAAATACTATTTGCAGGACGAAGGCCCTTAGCTTTACGTGCTACATTCACTGGATGATCCTTTAAAATATCATAGCTTTTTTTCATAAAATCCCAAATTTCTTCTGCATGGTCACCTTGTGGTTTATAATCTTTAATGCATCTTTCTAGAATATCATGGGGTGGTGTAAGCTGAACCTCTCTGCTTCCCTTATCCCAAACTAAAAGATGTCTATAACTTACACCAGGATAGAATTTACAAACTTCATTTCCTAACACTTCTTCTACTGCTGCTATAAGCTCACTTGCTTCTTCTGTTGTAATTTCATCAGCACTATGATCTAAAATAATTTTATTTTCATAGTCTTCTTCTTCACTTAAAGTCACCACATTGGTTCGAAAAGTAACATCTGACTCTTTTAAACTTACCCCCATGCTTAATGCTTCTAATGGGCTACGTCCAAAATAATACTTTTGAGGATTATAACCTAGCACACTTAAATTTGCTGTGTCACTACCCTTTGCACAACCTTCTGGAATAGTTCGTACCATTCCAATTGTACTTCTTACTGCTATTTCATCAATTGTTGGTGTTTTGGCATAAGCAAGTGGTGTAAGACCATTTAAAGCTTCAATAGGCTCATCCGCCATACCATCCATTAAGATTACTGCGTATTTCAACTCTTTCATCCCCTTATTTTTCGGTACGTACTTTACTCATAATCGTTAAGTCACCTAGTTTTTCTAAGCGTTTTGCAAAATCTCCTTCAGTCATTACTTCTGTTATAAAAGCATATTCTCCTGAAAGCGCTTCTACTGGCTCAATCACTTTAAAAGCTTCTTTTATTTTATTTTCAGCCAATCCATCTTCATCTTGTACTCTTATAAAATAGCTTACTTTAACTTCATCTTTATCTTTAAGATCAATTTTTTCTCTACTCCAGAGGGTAATAATGTTCGTACCTGAATGCTTTGCTGCATCCACAATATCAGCTACTACTGCACTAGCTGTTGGCAACTTACCTGCACCCTTACCATAGAACATCACATCACCAATCACATTACCTTTAACGAAAATAGCATTAAATACATCATTAACCATAGCAAGTGGATGTTCTTTTGAAATCATCATAGGTGAGACACGTGCAAATACACTACCCTCTTGTTTTTGACAAGTTGCTAGAAGCTTAATCACACAATTCATTTTTTCAGCGTAAATCATATCCTGAGTACTAATTTGCGTGATGCCTTCGGTTGGGATATCTTCGAAGCTTACATGTTCCCCAAAAGCAAGCGAAGCTAAAATAGCAATTTTACGACAAGCATCAAACCCTTCTACGTCTGCTGCTGGATTTTTTTCTGCATAACCTAATTCCTGTGCTTCCTTTAATACAGTTTCAAAACTTCTGCTTTCATTTTTCATTTTGGTTAAAATAAAGTTGGTTGTTCCGTTTAAAATCCCCGTGATTTCATAAATCTCATCAGCTGTTAAGCTTTGGTTTAGTGGCCTAATAATAGGAATACCACCACCTACACTTGCTTCAAATAAAAAGTTTACACTATTTTTCCTAGCTATTTCTAGAAGCTCTGCTCCATGAAGTGCTACTAACTCTTTATTAGAAGTCACATAACTTTTCCCTTTTAGGAGACTAGCTTTTGCAAAAGTATATGCTGGTTCGATTCCTCCCATAGCCTCTGCCACAATCTCAATCTCATCATCTTCTAAAATGATATTAAAATCATTAACAATCAGTTCATTAATAGCCTCTCCTGGAAATTCTCTTAAATCTAATACATACTTAATATCGATAGCTTTTCCTGCTCTCTTTTCGATACTTTCTTTATTAGAATTGATCACTTCTACAACGCCACTTCCTACAGTTCCATAACCTAATAAAGCTATCTTCATGTCTTTCCCTCCCATTTATTTTCTAGTTTATTCTATACCTATTCTCTTGCTAATATCTGTATCTCCTTAACACCATTTAAGTTTCCTAACCCACGAAGCAAATCATCAAGTGTCATATTCATTCCAGCTGTTTGGATACAAAGATTAATAATAGCAATACCATTCATTGGTACCATTTGATTAATAGTAAGGACATTTCCCCCTGCACTTGCAATATAATTGAGGACATCTGAAAGCCTTCCTGCTTCATCTTGCAAATGAATAAGCACTGTAATAGCCTCACTTTTTCCTTTATCGTAAAACGGAAAAATGGCATCCTTATATTTATAAAATGAACTTCTACTAATACCTATCTGTTCAGCAGCTTCTTGCACGGTTAACATCTTATCATTTTCTAATAAGTTCTTCACCTCTACTACCTTTAAAAAGACTTCAGGCAGTACACTGCCATTGATCACATAAAAAGGATGCTTCTCTTTCATATTACTCTCCTTGTTTGTTTGTGGTGAACATTTGTTTATTTCTTACACACTATATCATACACTTTTATTATTTACAATATAATATTTAACTTTTACAAAATATTATACAATTCTAAGTAACAAGTAAGGTTATATCAAAAAAATTTATATCTTTTTGACATAAAAAAAGCAGACAAGTAACTTGACTTATCTGCTTTTATATATCTTAGTGAGCTTGATTTAATCCTTGATTATAATAATTTTGAATACAGCTATACACAGCTGTTGCATATTTTTGCTCAAAACCAGCTGCTAACATCATCTGTCTATCTGACTCGTTTGTTAAAAATCCAATTTCTATTAAAATAGCTGGATAATTTGTGTATTTTGTTACAACATAAGTATTATCCTTAACACCACGATTCCTCGTTCCAAAAGTATCAATAAGAGCCTTTTGTACCATGTCAGCAAACAACTTATTCCTTGTATCTACTTTAGAAGTATAATAAGTCTCCGTACCATTAGCACTTGCATTATTGTTTACAGAGTTAACATGTATACTTATAAACAAATCTGGCTCAATCTCATTAGCTACTACTGCACGCTCCATAGGTGTTAAGAAAGTATCACCTTCTCTAATCATATATACCTTAATACTTGAATCATTAGCAATTTCTTTTTGAAGTTGCAAAGCTAAACGTAATGTAATATCCTTCTCTTGAAGTGAACCATAGGTCGTTCCTGGGTCATCTTTTCCATGTCCCGCATCTACTACTACAATTTTACCGTATTTCTCTTTTGGCTTCACACATTGTAAGTAAATCTTATTATCATATTCATAAATATTTAAAGCCTTAATAGTAGCTGTGGTTAAAATAATTTGGGTATCACTAGACCCTTTCACTTCTATTTTTTTTACTTCACCATTGATATTTTCATCTATTCCATATCCATAAAAATCCATATAATCTGCCGGCAAAGTGATTTTTATTTGTCTTTGTATGTAATTGTCTTCTACAACAATATCTCCTATGGCTAAACCTGGTGCTTTTTCTAAAATCAGAGCATTTAAATTTGCATCATAAGTCATATTCTTAAAACTCAAACTTGGCTCTGGTGTTTCTTGTGGTAAGTCCTCTGTTTCCTCCTCATCCGCTGGATTACTCTCGTCAGGCAAGATATCCACAGGTGGTTCCACCACAATTGGTTCTGCTATCATAATCGTCTTTGTCGCTGGAATCCACTCTACCTGAAATCCTAATGCTTCGCTAATAAAACGTAGAGGAATCATTACCTTATCATTAATAAGTTTAGCTGGCATATTCGCTATTTTAATTTCACCGTCTACCCAAACTTCCTTACTATTAATAGTTAGAACAATGAGCTGATCACCTTTTGTAATATATACACTTTTTTCTGCAGCTTTCCATAGAACTTCTGCACCCATTTTAGCAAATACTTCTCTTGCTGGAACTAAAGTATTTCCTTCTATTTGTACAGGAGGCATTACTGTTGTAGTGGTTAACTCTCCATTAATATAAAGTGAAATGGGAATTAATTCATATAAATGTGTTTCTCCATCATAAATAAGTTGCATTTTTTCTGCGTATACTACTTGATATGACAAACATAACAGAATCATTATCAGTAAAGTTGTCATCCATTTACGTTTCATTATAGTTTTACCCCCATAGCTGTATTTTATCATTATTTATATTATAACAGATTTTTACACTTTCACCACAAAAGATATTTATTATTTTGTTTTTCACGGTAAATTTTAAATCTTACTTATTATACTTTAATCTGCTCCCAAGTAAAATTATACATATAATTATGTCAATTAATTCATTAATATGCAATGCTCTTTACATGTTTTATTTGGAATTTTTTTAATAAAACAATATAAATTTCAAGCATTGTAATTAATATCCAAATTGACTATTATATATGAGATGTACTCATTTATGTAATATTGTTGGGGCACATAAATGAATACATTAAAAAAATTATTGGTGGTGTAAAAACATGAAAAAGAAATTTTTTGCTATGGCACTTTGCACAGCTATGTCTATAGGCATACTTGCAGGCTGCGGAAATTCAACTCAAACAACTGAGTCTACATCAAAATTCCAAATGTTAGAAACCGACCTTAAAGTAGGTATGGTAACTGATGCAGGTACAATTGATGACCGTTCTTTCAACCAAGGTACTTGGGAGGGAATCAAAGACACTGTTAAAAATTCAAAATATCTTAAACCAGCTGGTGTAACAGATGCTGATTATGAAACCGGTATTGCTAACCTTTATGATGGCGACTTCAAATTCATTGTTACTCCAGGTTATAAATTTGAAAGAGCTGTTGCTACTTCTCAAGAAAAATACCCAGATGCAAAATTTGTTATCTTAGATGGTGCGCCAAAAGATGCTGCGGGTAATACTGTAATAGGTGATAATACTGTAGCAATCTACTTTGCTGAACACGAATCAGGTTTCTTAGCTGGTGTTGCTGCTGCAGTAGAAATGAAAGAATCTGAATTCGGCTTCATTGGTGGTATGCAACTTCCTGCTGTTGAAAAATTCAACTGGGGATTCCAACAAGGTGTTAAATACGCTAATGAAAATTTAGGAACAAATGTTTCTATTAAACAAGAAAACGTTATTTATCAAGGTTCTTTCGATGATAAAGCAGGTGGTCAACAAATTGCTGCTCAAATGTACGATAGAGGGGTAAAAGTAATCTTTACTGCTGCTGGTGGTACTGGTGTAGGTGCTATTACTGAAGCTAAAAGTAGAGCAACAAAAGGTGATACTTCTGTATTCGTTATTGGTGTAGATACTGACCAATACAAAGATGGTGTTTATGACACTACAAACAATGCATCTGTTATTCTTACTTCAGCTATGAAATATATCGATCAAGCAACTTATGACATGATTAAAGCAGAAGTTGAAGGTAACTTCCCAGGTGGTGAAACATTAACTTTCTCTGTTGCTAATGATGGTGTAGGTATTCCAGCTGAAAATCCTAATTTAAGCGAAGATACAATTAACACTGTAAATGATGTATACGCTAAAATTAAAGCAGGAGAAATTACTGTCATGGACTCAAATGATGGTTCTCTTATTAAATAGTTTTAAGTACTAAAAACTTAAAACATTATTGGGATTTCATGTAACTTACAGTTATGATGTAAGAAAAAAGACGGAGCCTCCGTCTTTTTTTTATAAACCCTTATAAATCAGCTGTATTGTTACATAATATAGTAAAGGAGGCGAAAATATGGATTATGTAGTAGAAATGTTAGGCATTAGAAAAGAGTTTCCTGGTATTGTAGCGAATGATGATATTACACTTCAACTTAAACGTGGTGAAGTACATGCCCTCCTTGGTGAAAATGGTGCTGGAAAATCTACTTTAATGGGAATGCTTTTCGGAATGTATCAGCCTGATAAAGGCTTAATTAAAATGAATGGTAAAGAGGTGAAAATTACAAACCCCAACGTTGCCAATGATCTTGGTATAGGAATGGTTCACCAACACTTTAAATTAGTTCATAATTTTACAACCACAGAAAATATTGTTTTGGGTATAGAGCCTAAAAAAGGATTGTCCATTGATATTAAATCTGCTGCTTCACGTGTAGCAGAACTATCTGAACGTTATGGTTTAAATGTGGATCCTTACGCTAAAATAGAAGATATTTCTGTTGGTATGCAACAGCGTGTTGAAATCTTAAAAATGCTTTATCGTAATGCAGATGTACTTATCTTTGATGAACCAACTGCAGTACTTACACCACAAGAGATTTCGGATTTATTAAAGATTATGGAAAAACTCATTAAGCAAGGTAAGTCTATTATCTTAATTACACACAAACTTAAAGAAATAAAGGCTATTGCGGATCGTTGCACTGTTATTCGTCGTGGGAAATACATCGGAACTGTAGATGTTAAACAAACCTCTGAAGCCGAAATGGCTAAAATGATGGTAGGTCGTCCTGTTACTTTTAAAGTAGAAAAGACACCTAGTAAGCCTGCTGAAACCATTCTAAAAATAGACAATCTTTCAGTACTCAATAATAAAAAAGTATTAGGATTAAAAGATTTCTCATTAGAAGTAAAAGCTGGTGAAATCGTAGGTATTGCCGGTGTAGAAGGTAATGGTCAAACTGAATTAGTAGAAGCTATTACTGGACTTCGTAAAATCGAAAAAGGCCAAATCTCTATAGCAGGTACAGATATTACACATTTTTCAATCCGTAAACGTACTTTATCTGGTATTGGTCATATTCCTGAAGATCGTCATAAACATGGTCTTGTTCTTGACTATACTATTGAAGATAATATGGTGTTACAAGTTTACTTTGAAAAAGAATTCTCTAAAAGTGGCTTTTTAAATCGTGCTGCCATTCATAAGTATTCAGAGAAAATTATTAAAGCTTTTGATGTTCGTTCTGGCGAAGGTGGTGCTTCAATGGCACGATCACTTTCAGGCGGTAATCAACAAAAAGCTGTAATAGGACGTGAAATGGAACGTGATCCTAAGCTCCTTATTGCCGTACAACCTACTAGAGGACTTGATGTTGGATCAATTGAATACATTCACAAAAGATTAATTGAACATCGTGATAAAGGTTTTGCAGTACTTCTTGTTTCTTTAGAGTTAGATGAAGTTATGAACGTTTCAGATCGTATTGCTATTGTCAATAATGGTAATCTCATTGGTATTGTAGATGCTGCTTCAACCAATGAAAATGAAATAGGTCTGATGATGGCAGGCGTAGAAGGAGGACATAAACATGAATAGAAAAGGGCTTATTTCAATCATTGCTATGGTTCTAGGCCTTTTAGCAGGTGCTCTCTTAATGTTTGCTACTGGCCATAATGCCTTTGAAGGCTTTCTATACCTTATTCAGGGTGGTACAAAAAGCATAGAGCGTATTGGTAATACCATCGCTATTGCCACCCCACTTATTTTAACCGGTTTATCTGTAGCCTTTGCTTTTAGAACAGGCTTATTTAATATCGGTGCTCCTGGACAAATGTTATTTGGCGGTTTCTGTGCGACTATTGTTGGACAAGCCGGTTTAGATCTTCCAAGACCACTTTACCTTTTAATCATTATCCTAGTGGCGTTTATTGGTGGTGCTTTATGGGCTTTCATACCTGGACTTTTAAAAGCTGTATTTAATGTTCATGAAGTTGTTTCATGTATTATGATGAATTGGACTGCCTATTGGGTCATTTACTATGGCGTTCAAACTTGGTTTCCTAATGGTTCAAAAACAACAGAGTCATTTCCTCTGGCTAATGACTTAACACTTCGTTCAACCTGGCTTTCAGATTTGTTTGGTGGTTCTTATATTAACTTAGGCATTATTGTCGCCATTGTTGCTACTTTTGCTATTGCTTTAATTCTTAATAAAACAACCTTTGGTTATGAGTTAAAAGCTGTAGGATTTAACAAGCACGCTGCTGAATATGCAGGTATTTCTGTTAATAAAAGTATTATTTGCTCTTTAATGATTGCTGGTGGCCTTGCAGGACTTGCTGGTTTAACACAGTATTTAGGTGTGGCTACTAATATCCAAGTTGGGATTATGCCTTCACAAGGATTTGATGGAATTGCTGTTTCATTACTTGGTGCTAATACACCTATTGGTGCACTTTTCTCTGCTCTCTTCTTCGGTCTACTTTACGCAGGTCGTGGTTTTATGAGTGTTATGACGAATGTACCACCAGAAATAGCTGATACCATTATTGCTACTATTATTTACTTTGCTGCTACTAGCGTTTTAGTTGAGCGCTTCTTAAACAAAGTAAAATCTAAAAAAAGTATGAAAAACGCTTCCACTTCTTTGGTTCCAGATAGTGTGAAAGAATCAGATAATGGCACTGATAGCATTGGCCTTCTTCCACCTACTGATTCTAATGATTACCAGAAAGGAGATGAATAATTATGTGGCAAATAATAGAACAAATTTTTCCCTATGCCATTGCTTTTACCATTCCCCTTTTAATTGTAGCTTTAGGCGGACTATTTTGTGAACGTAGCGGGATTGTTAATATCGGCTTAGAAGGCCTTATGATTATTGGTTCATTTGCCGGTGGTCTTACTATTTCTATGTTGCAAGACCGTTTTGGAACAACTACTTGGACAATTTATGTTGGTCTTCTTGTAGCTGTTATTGCAGGTGCTGTTTTTTCTTTACTCCACGCTTTCGCAAGTATTAACTTACAAGCTGATCAAACGATTAGCGGTACAGCTATTAATATGATTGCAGCCGGGCTTACAATTTTCTTGGCTAGAAATATAACTGGTAGCGGAAATATCGTTTTAACTGTTGGTTTAGCAAAACAAAATATTAAGGGACTTTCTAATATTCCTATTCTAGGGCCTCTTTTCTTTACCAATAGCTACTCTACAACTTGGTTAGTACTTCTTATCCTAGCTATTTGCACTTATCTCCTTTATAAGACTTCCTTTGGATTACGTTTGCGTGCTTGTGGTGAACATCCTCATGCTGCCGATGCAGCCGGTGTTAACGTTAAACGTATGCGTTATCTAGGTGTTATTATTTCAGGGGCTTTTGCAGGTCTTGGTGGGGGTATCTACTTGGTTACTTTTGCAGGTGAATTTAATGGTAGTGTCTCTGGTCTAGGCTTCTTAGCTATTGCCGCCTTAATCTTTGGACAATGGAAACCTTTAGGCATCCTTGCTGCCACTCTTTTCTTCGGTTTTGCAAGTACGATTTCTAATGTATCACAGGTTATTCCTGGCTTAGCTATGATTCCACCTGTTCTTCTTAAAATTTTCCCATATGTCATTACGCTTATTGCTTTAATTATCTTCTCTAAAACAACAAGAGCTCCAAAAGCAGCCGGTGAACCTTTTGATCCTGGTAAGCGTTAAATAATAAAAAAACCAGCATTTATTATGCTGGTTTTTTATTTAAATTATATTACATCCCTTTAGCTTTTTTAGTACAAGCCTTCATGGCTTCAAATATCGTACTACGAAGTCCCTTTTCTTCTAAGACACGTACAGCTTCAATTGTAGTTCCTCCTGGAGAACAAACCATATCTTTTAATTCACCTGGATGTTTTCCTGTCTCTAATACCATTTTAGCACTTCCTAAAACAGCCTGTGCTGCAAATTCATAAGCTTGCTTTCTAGGCATGCCGTCTGCTACAGCAGCGTCAGCCATAGCCTCTATAAACATAAATACATAAGCTGGAGAACTACCACTTACTGAAACCACTACATCCATTAAATGTTCATCTATTACTTCTGCTTTGCCGAAACCTTTTAATATTGTACAAATGTACTCTAATTCGTCATCTGATACTTCTTTATTTTTACATACTGCTGTAATACCTTCTCCTACTAAAGCTGGCGTATTAGGCATTGTTCGAACTAACTTTAGTTTTTTTCCAAATAAACTTTCTAAACGCTCAATCGTTTGCCCTGGTGCAATCGTAACTATAATCTGATGTGATTTAATTTCATCTTTAATCTCTTCAATAACAGCTCCATAATATTGTGGTTTAACAGCTAATACAATTACTTCTGCTTGTTTTACTAACTCTTTATTATTAGCTGTTGTACTAATACCTAGGCTACTTTCTATAGCCTGTAAACATTCTTTGCTAGCATCTGAGGCTATGATTTCCTCTTTATTAAAAATGCCATTTGCTAAAATGCCACCTAACATAGCTTTAGCCATATTACCTGCACCAATAAATCCTATTTTCATCTGATTTTCTCCTATCTTATATACTTTATTTTAGTTCCTTATTATTATGTTGCCTACCTTTATATATTTACTTTCTATCTGTCAACTTCCACACGATCTATAATACAAATCTCTAATGCATCTTGCAAATTAATCTTATAACCAGATTGTCTATTATTTATCTCTAAAACTCTAACAAGTGGCCTTTTAATATCTTTTGCAAAGTTTTTTTCAACAATAGCAAGCTGTCCTGAACTTAGTTTGACTATACATCCTACAGGATAATAAGCAAAACTATCTTCTATGACACCTCTAATTACAGGATTAATCGACTCTGTTTGTGCTAAAGCGAATACCTCATTAATAGGTAAACCTTGTCTATAACAGCGATCTGATATGAGTGCATGGTATAAATCACATGCGCCAACTATCTTAGCACCAATATGTAAGTCTGTCCCTTTTCCTAATGGATAACCAGAACCATCTTCTCTTTCATGATGGCATAGTACTGCTAATTTAGTGACTGCATGAAACTCTCCTTGGTCTTTAATCATCTTATAGCCAATTTCTGTATGCGTTTTTATTAATTTGTACTCTTCTTCTGTCAATCTACCTGGTTTATTTAAAATATCTTTTGGTAAAATCATCTTACCAATATCATGAATCAAAGCTCCCATGATAATCTGCTCTTTTAAATAGAGATTAAGTTGAAGTTTATTACATACTAGTGTCGCCAAAATAGCTACTGCAATACAATGTTCATACGTATATTCATCGTTTACTTTTAAATCTTGAAGTTCACAAATTAATTCTTTTTTCTGTATTTCTTCAATGAGCAAACTAGATACTTCTTTTAAGCAACACATATCTACCTTTAAGTTGTTTTTTAGTTTTATAAACTCCTGTTCAATATCTTTTCCTATTTTTCTACGAATTTGAGGCTCAATGATTTCTACCGGTTCTATCCCTTTAGATAGCTCATCTTCTATATAAACTTCCAAAATATTTCTTTCTAATAGCTTCTGTTTGAAAACCTCTCTAAAACGTGTATCTTCTCTTAGTAATAAACCACCATCATAGCTGATAATATCTCTGGCTATAATATCTCCATCTTTTAATTTTTGTGTTGGTACCAATCTCATAGGTGCACCTCGGTCTTACTTAATTTGAAAGTATTTACTTATTTATGTCTTTTTAAATTATATCATAACTCATTAATGTGTCCAATAAAACAACGTCATTTGAAAGCTTTTTATTACTTTTCAAATGACGTTATTTTAGTTCAATTTAATATTTATTTTTCTTTTTAATTGAACTCATTTTGTAAGAAGTCACTTTATCTTTATTTGCATTTTGTTTTCCTGTCTTTTTAGTGCTTTTAGATTTTGAATTTCCCTTATTCATACTCTTCGTATTATTATTTGAACCTTTTGAGACACCTTTTATCTTATTGCTTTCTTTAGGTCTAATTAAACATTTAGGACCGTAACCTATCAAATCTTCTCTTCCAGCTTCTACTAAAGCTTCATAAACAATCTCATATTTTTTTGGATTACGATATTGTAAAAGAGCACGCTGCATTGCTTTTTCTCTTTTTGTTTTAGGAACATAAACTGGTTTTAAGGTTCTAGGATCAATTCCTGTATAAAACATCGCTGTTGATAAGGTTCCTGGCGTTGGATAAAAATCTTGAACCTGCTCTGGTTGATAGTGGATATCCCTTAAATATTCAGCAAGTTCTATGGCATCTTGCAAACGACTGCCTGGATGACTAGACATCAAATAAGGAATAATATATTGTTTTTTGCCTAGCTTTTTATTAATTGCATAAAACTTGTCACAAAACTCATCAAAGATTTTGCCTGAAGGTTTTCCCATATAAGCCAATACCTCTTTTGAAATGTGCTCTGGGGCTACCTTAAGTTGTCCACTTACATGATGTTCAACTAATTCTTCAAAAAACTTATCATTGTTTTTATCTGCCATAACATAATCATAACGAATCCCTGAACGAATAAAGGCTTTTTTCACACCTGGAATATTTCTCACCTTACGTAATAGTTGTAAATATTCGTCATGATCTTTATGCATGGCTTTACATGGACCTGGTGTTAAACATTGCTTAGTTTTACATGCTCCATGTTCTAATTGTTTTGAACAAGCTGGACCTCTAAAGTTAGCTGTAGGTCCTCCTACATCATGAATATAACCTTTAAAGTCTGGCATATGAGTAATAGCTTCTGCCTCTTCCACTATAGAATCTTGACTTCTACTAGTTACAACTCTTCCTTGATGAAGTGTAATGGCACAAAAGGAACAATTACCAAAACAACCTCTTGAACTTACTAAGCTAAATTTAACTTCTTCAATAGCAGGTACGCCACCATCTTTTTCATAAATTGGATGATAATTTTTCATATAAGGCAAGCCATAAACTTCATCCAATTCTTCCCTTACAAGTGGCTTTTCTGGTTTGTTTTGCACCATATATTTACCAGTATGCTCTTGTACCAAGGTCATCCCCGTAGCATGATCTTGTTCCTCTTCCTGTATTTTATAAGCCATGGCGTATTTAAGTTTATCTTCACACACCTCTTTATACGAAGGAAGTAATTTATAGTCATAAACCTCATCTAAACTATCTACCATATAGCAAGTTCCATCTAAATAACGAATATACCTTGCTGCTAGTCCATCATTAAGAGCTTCTGCCACTTTTACAATTTGTTTTTCACTCATTCCATAAATCAAGAGATCTGCTCCACTATCTACTAAAATAGATTTACGTACTTTATCACTCCAGTAGTCATAATGAGCGAAACGTCTTAAACTTGCTTCAATACCACCTATAACAATATCTACATCTTTATAAGCTTCTCTAATCTTATTACAATACACAATAGTAGAACGATCAGGACGTAATCCCATCTTAGCACCAGGTGAATACATATCTTTTTCACGAAGACGTTTACTTACTGTGTAGTGATTTACCATAGGGTCCATATTCCCACCATTAACTAAGAATGCTAATCGTGGTCTTCCTAGTTTCATAAAGTCAGCTGTATCTTTCCAATTAGGCTGAGCAATAATACCTACTTTATATCCTGCATGTTCTAGTACTCTAGAAATAATGGCAGTCCCAAAACTATGATGATCTATATAAGCATCAGCTGTTACAAGTACAAAATCACATTGTTCCCAGCCTCTTTTTTCCATATCTTCTTTACTAATAGGTAAGAAGTCTTTTTCTGTCATTGGTTCACCTACTCTTGATTGATTTTTATCAGTTTACCCTTGATTATAACACTATAATCAGTTAACTGCTAGTTGAGAGAGACATTTTCCACCTATTTCTTCTTTATTTAGTGAATAACGTATTTTTTTCAAACCTTTGTCCATACTATTTTTATGTTACACAAAATCAATTCACATCACATTTAAAATAGGAGCATGACTTATAATGACAATTTTCCGCACTCTCTTTTTTTATTTTATAGTTTATAGTTTTTTAGGCTGGATTATTGAAGGCCTCTTTAATCTTTTCAAAGAGGGTAAATTTATAAAACCTAATTTTCTAAGACTTCCTATAAAACCAATGTATGGCTTTGCGTCTACTTCACTTGTAGCATTAGCTCCCTTTCTTCCTCTGTGGCTAGTTGTTCCATTATGTTTTATTATTCCTTCATTAATTGAATATCTCTCGGCTTATCTTCTAGATAAATATCTGGATTTGCATTACTGGAACTATGAACATAAAGCTTATCAAACCCAAGGCTATGTTTGCTTAGAATTCTCTTGTTATTGGTTCCTTTTATCATTACTTCTTATTTTCTTTGTTCAACCTTGGATTTCTGCTTTATATGCTATACTTTTTAAAGCTTGGATTTTTATAGCTCCTCTTATCTTCCTTGTTGTTTTGTGCGATTTTATAACTACCCTCTTAAAAAATAAACATAATTATAAAAAGATATTGCCCTAATAGATCATAGAAAAACCATACTCCTAGTACCTAAGGCAGTTGAACCTCTAATACCTCACCTTGCAGCTCATATGACAAAGAGCTAAATGGCAATAGATCTTTTAGATTCACTCTGGTTATCCCTGCTTCTAATTCATAGTATATTTTAATCTTTGTGCCATCTTCTAAATATCCTACCCCTATATCCTTCCCACTTTTTAATTGAATGACTTGTTGTACATGAGGTATTTTCCATTCGCAAGTATTGTCTATGTAACTATATTGTGTCATTATTCCCATTTCATCTAAATAACATAATGGCACTAGAATTTTATCTTGTTTGATAAGTACTGTTTTATTAGCCTCTAATGGTATCTCTGCCTTGTTAACATGAAGCTTCAAAGGCATTGCTTCTGGTAAGATAGCTATGGCTTGTTTTCCTAGACTATGGTACCTATTATTAACTACTGATCTTGAAAACTTCTTTTCCTTACCCGAATAAGGGTC
This sequence comes from Bacillota bacterium, assembly GCA_023393125.1. GTDB lineage: Bacteria > Bacillota > Clostridia > Lachnospirales > Cellulosilyticaceae > Cellulosilyticum. The sequence goes on along the minus strand of JAEWMQ010000030.1, from coordinate 46,031 downwards.
ATTCATATAAATCCATTTATCATCATAACCTACAATTACTAACGCATGTTCATTATTAGGCCACCAGAAAGTTTCTCCCGTTTCCAAAAGCCAACTCTGAGTATAGCTCACATTAGACATATTAATAGTAGCCCATATCATAACAGGACGACCTTCTTTTACAACTTCTAGAAGCTCGTCTAAAGTTTTCCCTCTTAAATCTTGACTTCTTCCAGGCAAATAGTTTTCGACAACTTTTAAAATTGGTTCAGCATATACACCATAGCTATGATAAGAGTATGGATTTCCTATAAAGCCATCATTGGGATGTTTTCCGCGTTTCTTCCCTTCATTATATTGGGGTAACGAAACCTTTGGTAACTTATCCGCTACCTCCTGCTTACTTACCATTAATCCACTATGATTTAAAATCATCGTTAGAGCTGTGGCTTCACAACCTGTGGGTAATTGTGGATACTGACAAATAGCAGGGACTCCTTTTAGTTTGATTTGATTAACCTCTGTTCTTTCTTTTCCATACGTAGCAATAGCACTACTACATACAATACAAACTAAAAATATGCCTAATAATTTCTTTAAAAACTTTAATAACATGATTTTCTCCTTTATTTTTTCCATTTTATAACATTTATACTATAGCATACTTTTTCCATTTTTTGTAATTTTTCAAACAAAAAAGCTAATAAGTATTTTTTTATACTTATTAGCTTTTATAAATTTAATTTTTAATAAACTCTTGTAAAACCATATAGGCTTTTATATCTATCTTCTCTTTGCTTTTTAGAATTTCTCTAGCTTTTTCTTTTGAAACAAGTATAGGTGTAATATCTTCATCTGCTTCTAAATACTCTTTAGAAATCTTCCCACTACATGTACCATAAATTAAAGTCGCAGATTCTTCAGTCATTCCTGGTGATAAGTACGTAGATGCTCTACTTTTCTCTTCATCTATTTGACTAAGCGTAAGTCCTGTTTCCTCTTTAAGCTCTCTTATGGCTGCCTCCATAGGCTTTTCATCGAGGTCAATGAGGCCTGCTGGTAACTCATAAATGTAATCATTAAGTGGTACTCTAAACTGACGTATTAATACAAGGTCATTAGTTGTTTCATGATGAACTACTAAAATAACAGCATCTACTTGCTCTTCTTTTTGATTAAAGTATTGATCATTTAAGGTATCATAATCTTTACGTGAAGCAATAATCCAGCGTTTCTTGTCTCCTAACTTATTCTCATACTCACAATCATAAAGATTTAAAAATGCTGTTTTAACTAGTTGAGTAAGCTTTTGTATTTTTATAGTTTTCATAAGCTATTCCTTATATTTTATTGAATACGATCCTCAAATTTTTCAATTTTGGCAGCTTTTGTCCATTCTTCTAATTTTGCATTATAGTATTCATTTTTCTTTTCATTTTCTAAAGTTGTTTTAATTTGATCTTTAACATCTTCTAATGCTTTTACTTCTTTATCCTTAATTCCTTCTACTTTAATAAAGTGGTAACCAAAACTACTTTTGACTGCTTTAGAAATTTCGCCTTCTTTTACTTCTTTTGCTCCTGCTAAAAAGGCTGTATCAAAATTAGGCTGTTCATATTGTACAAACCCTAAATCTTCCACAACATACATATTTGTATCAATACCTTCTGCAGTATATTGGGTTTTTAATTCATCAAAAGTTGTACCATTTGCTATTTCTTTCTCAATTTCTTTAACAGCTTCATCGCATTTCTTCTTGTAATCATCTGTATCTGAGTCTGTCACCCTTACAAGTATATGTTCCATATTAGCCCCTGCACCTGTAGTAAAAGAGTCTATATTTTCATCATAGTATTTTTTGATATCTTCATCTGTAATATTAATGTCACCTTCTTGCATCTTTTCTTGTACTTTTGATAAAGTTTCATCTTCTTTGATTTGAGCTTTATATGTTTCAGCTGTAAAGCCATTATCTGCAATGACTTTTTGTACTTGTTCTTCTCCATAAGTTGTCACTAAATTGTTATAAATTTCCTCCACTTCTTCATCAGTACAAGTAATATTTAATTCTTTTGCTTTTTGTTTAAGAAGTTCTCTATTAATAAGTCCTGTTAATAATCCTGGTTTTTGTTGTGCTAAGAAAGTTAACATTTCTTCACTTTCTCCATAATAAGATTGATATTCTGCTACCATACTATTGTATATTTCATCTAAATCACCTTGCAAAATTTCTACACCATTCACAGTAGCAAGTACAACTTTAGCTGCTTCACTATCTGCACCTGTTGTTTTATTGTCTCCTGCTTCTACAGTAGTATCTCCTGTTTTCTTTTCTCCACAAGCTGTCAATCCTATACTAAGCATTGCTACTAAACCACACATCATTAGTTTCTTCACTATTTTCATCTTTATTAGCCTCACTAACTTTTTATTATTTTTCTTATTATTCTAACATAATTATTATTGTTTTTCCATCTTTGAAAAAGCAACTATTACATTATACTACAGTGCTATAAATATGTCATGTGCATAAAATCCTCTAAAAATTGTTATTCTATAGGATAATGATACCCTTGAATAACTACTTGAAGGAGTTTACACAATGAATACCTCAATTTGGATTGCAAGCTTTATTTTTATTATCGTTATTCTCTGCATTATGTCAGAAAAAGTAAATCGTACTTTAGCTGCTATGGGTGGTGCTATGGCTATGGTACTAACAGGCATCTTGCCAGCTGATGCTGTTTCCAGCACCATTGACTTTAATACTATAGGCGTTTTAATAGGTATGATGCTAGTAGTATCTACTATAAAAAATTCTGGGCTTTTTGAATACCTAGCCATCTACACAGCAAAACTTGCTAAAGGTGATGCTTGGAAAATTCTTATTGGTTTTGCCATTATTACTGCTATTTTATCAGCGATCTTAGATAATGTAACAACTGTTTTACTTATTGGCCCTATGACATTAGTTATCACTCAAATTTTAAAAATTAATCCAATCCCCTTTCTTGTCACAGAAATCATTGCTTCTAATATAGGTGGTACTTCCACTCTTATAGGCGATCCTCCTAATATTATGATTGGTAGTGCTGCTGGCCTCGGCTTTTTAGATTTTGTCATTAATCTAGGACCTGTCATCATAGTGATTCTTATAATTACCTTAGCTCTACTTTATTTTATTTATCGCAAACAGCTAGTTGTCCAAAAAGAGCAAAAGGAAGAAATTATGGCATTAGATGAAAGAAAAGCCATTACAGATGGTCCTTTACTTCTAAAAAGTATTATTGTTATTTTTCTTATTCTACTTGGCTTTATTTTCCATGAAAACCTTGGTATTTCTTCTAGTATTGTAGCGCTGACAGGTGCCACTCTTATTCTACTCATCGGCAAGCAAGATATTGAAGAAATATTTGCTAGTATTGAATGGCCTACCATTGCTTTCTTTGCAGGGCTCTTCGTCCTTGTTGGCGGCCTTGAAGCTGTAGGTATTATAGAAAATATAGCTCAGTACTTATTACGTGTTACAACTGGTCATCCTACTTTAACCGTTATTTCACTTCTTTGGCTATCTGCTCTAGTATCTGGCTTTTTAGATAATATCCCTTTTGTAGCAACACTCATTCCATTAGTCCTTACCATGGGTAAAAGTGGTGTTGATACTTGGCCTCTTTGGTGGGCGATCTCCTTAGGCGCCTGTCTAGGAGGCAATGGTACCTTGATAGGTGCTTCTGCAAACTTAGTTTTAGCTAACATCGGGGCCCGTCATGGTCATAAAATTTCCTTTAAATATTATTTTAAAATTGGATTTCCTCTAATGATTATTTCTATTATCATCTCTACTATTTATCTTCTAGTCTTTTATATATAATCTTGTCTTAACTTATTATTATAGAAAGTAGGTAGATTTATGGATCTTAGTGTCAATGCAACAACAGGCGATATGCTTTTGGTTCCTTTAAAGCAATTAGGTGCTACAGATATTACAGCTATTAATGGCCGACTTTATTATATCAAATTTAAACTAAAAAATAATATTACGGTTTCTTATGTGTATAATATTAATGCAAAAAGTAAATATTTTCTTCAGCGCATCTCTCCTTACCCACTTCCAAAAGGACTTTTTACAAATCATGAGGAGATTATAGACTTTATCAAACGTGATATTCGTAAATTTAGGACTGCATGTAATAGTTCTAACTTTGAACTCTTTGTAAGTCTCACTAATACACTAGGACATGTTTCTAGTGATATAGAAGCTTTGTTTTTAAATTACAATATTCCCAAAGAACAACTTGATCAGTTTTATCATCAACTTCACAATCTAAGTGATCTAGTTCATCAGATGAAGGCTAAAAGTACTCATGTTATATTAAAAGATTAATTAAACAAGACTATTGTATAAGTTATGAAACTATCCTCATATCACTTATACAATAGCCTTATTCATGTTTATTATATGTGTTTAAGATGCTTTAATGAAAAATCTAAAATGGGAGCTGAATGAGTCAATGCACCACAAGATACATAATCTACACCAATACTTGCAATAGCCTTTAAACGCTCCTTATTCACATTGCCTGAGCACTCTGTTTGTGCCCTACCATCTATGAGTTCTACTGCTTGCTTCATCGTTTCTAAGTCCATATTATCCAGCATAATAATATCTACCCCTACTTCTAAAGCTTCTTTTATCATATCAAGGTTTTCTACTTCAACTTCTATCTTTCTTACAAAAGGCGCATAGGCCTTGCAAGCTTTAACTGCGGCTGTAATACTACCTGCTGCACCTATGTGATTATCTTTGATAAGAATGCCGTCTGTTAAATTAAAACGATGGTTAGTAGCTCCTCCAACTTTAACTGCATACTTTTCAAATATACGCATACCTGGTGTTGTCTTTCTTGTATCAAGTAATGTTGTTTTGCTACCTTCTAATTCTTTTACTAACTTGTGAGTAAAACTAGCTATACCGCTCATACGTTGCAAGTAATTAAGAGCAGTACGTTCTCCTGAAAGTAATACTCTCATATCTCCTCTCACATTAGCAATGATTTCTCCTCTTTTAACTTCATCTCCATCTTTATAAAAAGAGTCCATTTCAATAGCTCCTAATAATTCAAAGGTACGTCTAAATATACTAAGACCTGCTAACACACCATCTTCCTTACAAATAAGCTTCACTTCTCCTTGCTTTGCTTTTTTCATAATAGCCATAGTCGTTACATCTTCACTAGTAATATCTTCCTTGATTGCACTTAATATATGTTCATCCACATTTATATTGTTTATGAAACCATCTAACATAAAATTTTTCATCCTTCCTTTTAATTGCTTCTAATAAAAGATTTTCATAATTTGATTTAATTATTTCTATAGGTTCCTCAATCAAAGGTAATCCTATAGGTCCTTTTGAAAATATTGTATCAGCTACTTTTATATTAGCTGCTGCTTTTTTGGCAAATACTAAACCTTCTAAAAGTGAATTACTTGCTAGACGATTAGCACCATGTACACCTGTACGACTTGTTTCTCCAACTGCATATAGATGATTAAGTGAAGTCCTTCCATTAAGGTCTACCTTGATTCCTCCCATAAAGTAATGCTGTGCTGGCGTAACAGGGATATCTTCTTTGGTTAAATCATATCCTTCTTCTTTACACGCTTCATATATATTAGGAAAGCGCCTTTTAATATACGCTCCGTCTAAGTGCCTTACACTTAGATAGATATGATTCGTTTGAAATTTACACATTTCCTCACTTACTCTTGCTGATACAATATCTCTTGGTAATAATTCGTCTACAAACCGTTCTCCTCTTGGATTAAGCAAATATGCGCCTTCACCTCGCACAGCTTCTGAAATTAAAAAACGTTTTCCTTGTTTTTGGCTGTAAAGAGTTGTAGGATGAATTTGTATGTAATTAATATCTGCTACTTCTATCTGATGCTTTAAAGCAATGGCTACACCGTCACCTGTTAAGTGTGAAAAATTTGAGCTTGCTTCGAAAATCCCCCCAATGCCCCCTGTAGCTAATACCACATCTTTAGCATAAATCGCATGATAACTCCCTTTATAATAAACCATTACACCATGGACTGTTTTGCTATTTTTAACTAAATCTATTAAAGTACACTGTTCTACTAATTCAATATTAGCTTTTTGTTTAACAGCTGCTAAAAGTTTACTCGTTATTTCTCTACCTGTTATATCTTTGTGGTGTAATATACGATTGGTACTATGAGCTGCTTCTTTTGTATAAGCAAGCTCTCCGTTTTCCTTATCAAAATCTACTCCTAAGGCAATTAATTCATTGATAATTTCTCTAGATTCCCTAATCATAATTTCTACAGCCGTTCTATCATTCTCATACTTTCCTGCCTTTAAAGTATCTTCTACATAACTCTTAAAATCTGCTGCATCCTTTAAAACACAAATGCCTCCTTGTGCTAAAAAGGAATTGCTTTCTTCTAGCTGCCCTTTTGTAATCATTAAGACTTTGACAGATTCAGGTAAATGAAGTGCACAAAACAACCCTGAAATGCCAGTACCTACAATAACTACATCGTATGCCTGCTTCATATTATTTTGCCAATTGGTGCATTCTAGTTAGTGCACCTTTTGCCTTTCTTGCTATCTCTTCATCTAATTCAATAGGATTATTCAAAGTATCTAGGGCATGATAGACATCTTCTAAACTAATACGTTTCATATTAGGACAAAACTGCCTGTGACCTACGGCATAAAATTGTTTATCTGGATTCTTCTTCTTTAACTCATAAAGAATTCCCATTTCAGTACCAATAATAAATTGATTTACAGATGCACTAGTAGCATAATCTATAATTCCTGATGTGCTTCCTACATAGTCTGCTAATTCTATAATGGCTTTAGGACACTCTGGATGAACGAGTATCTTAGCTTTTGGCTGTGCAGCCATGGCTCTTTTTAAACTCTCTACAGTAATACTTGTATGTACATGACAAAAACCATCATTAAAAATAAAGTCTTTTTCTGGTAATTGCTCTGCAATATAGCGTCCTAAATGCTCATCTGGTATAAAGAAAATATTCTTCTCTGGCAATTGCCTTACGATATCAAGTGCATTAGAAGACGTCACGATTACATCTGCCTCTGCCTTAATCTCTGTAGTTGAATTAATATAGCATACAACTGCTAAATCTTCATAAGCAACTCGTATTTCCTTAATCTTTTCAATTTCTATCATATGAGCCATTGGACAATCCGCATGTTCTTCTGCCATAATGACTTTCTTATGAGGATTAAGGATTTTTGCACTTTCTCCCATAAACCTAACGCCACAAAAGATAATCAGTTCTTCAGGTCTATCCATACATACTTTACTTAAATAATAAGAATCGCCTACATAATCTGCTATTTCCTGAACAACGTCATCTACATAATAATGCGCTACAATGAGTGCCTTTTTTTGCTCCTTTAAAGCTTTAATTTGTTCTATTTGATTCATCTTCTCGCCTCACTTATCAAGTTATACTTTCTTAAATATATCACCATCCCCCTAAATAATCAATACACGTGTAAAGACACATATAAAGTCATTTTATCTAATTCGAATTTTTTCTTATTATTTAAATAATATTACTACCATTGTAAGGAAACAATAAAAAACACTTACTCTACGGCATTAATTAATGCTCTTTAGAATAAGTGTTTTCCTATTAATTTAAGCTTACTACTGAACCTTGGTATTTCTCTGCAATGAAGTCTTTTACTTCTTTACTACCTAAAGCTTCAATAAGAGCTTTAATATCTTCTCTATTTTGGTCTCCTTCACGTACAGCTAAAACATTAGCATAGGTCTGAGCCATTAAAGAATCTGATGCTTCTTTTGCTAAAGCATCTTTTTCTACATTTAATCCACCTTGAATAGCATAGTTCCCATTGATAACTGCAAAGTCTACATCAGGAAGTGTACGTACTAGCTGAGCTGCTTCAATTTCCACAAGTTCAATCTGATGAGGATTTGAAGTAATATCCTTTTTAGTTGCCGCTAAGCCTGCTGCTTCATTTACCTCAATAATTCCTAAATCTTGAAGAAGTATTAAAGCTCTTACCTCATTAGTTGTGTCATTTGGTACAGCTATTTTAGCCCCCTCTTTAATATCATCTAAACTAGATGATTTTCCTGGATAAACACCAAATGGTTCATAATGAATAGCTGCTACAGATATAAGATGTGTGTTATTTTTAATATTAAAATCATCTAAATAAGGCTTATGTTGAAAATAGTTAGCATCTAACTCTTTACTTTCAAGAGATGTGTTAGGTAGAACATAGTCAGAGAACTCTCTAATTTCAAGTTCATAGCCTTTTTCCTTTAAAAGAGGTTTAGTTACTTCTAAAATTTCTGCATGTGGTGATGTAGATGCCCCAACAACAATCTTATTACTTGCCTCACCTTTTCCACACCCCGCAAAAAGTGAAATGGATAATACAGACACTAAACTTAAAGTTAATAATTTTTTCATTTTAATCCCCCCGGTTATATTTTAAATTTATTTTCTTTTATCTTGCTTTGTTGCAACTTTCATACCTACAGCTTGAATACATTGAACAATTATAACTAATAAAATAACCGTTACTAACATGACCTCCGTTTGATAACGGTAAAAACCATATCGAATTGCAATATCCCCAAGTCCACCTCCACTTGTAAAGCCTGCCATTGCTGAATAGCCTAAAATAGTCGTTGCTGTAATAGATGCTCCTATCCATAAAGAAGGCTTTGTTTCAGGCAACATGACTTTCCAAATAACTTGAAATGGAGTAGCCCCCATAGAAAGTGCTGCTTCAATAATACCTTGATCTAACTCTTTAATAGAAGACTCTACCATACGCCCAATAAATGGGGCTGCGGCTACAACTAACGGTACCACTGTTGCTGTTGAACCTATAGTTGTTCCTACTACCCACCTTGTAAAAGGCTGAATAAAAATAAGTAAAATTAAAAAAGGTATAGAACGTGTTACATTAACTATTATATTTAAAAGCCGATTAAGCCATTTACTAGGTAATAGGTTTCCTTTCTCTGTAACAACTAAAGCAACTCCTAAAGGTAATCCTATGATATATGCTAGCAAACTTGAAAATACGGTCATGTATAATGTTTCAAATATACCCATTACAATGGTTTTAATCATTTCAATATCCCACATCTTACATAACCTCCTCTACAACGAGCTCTCTTTGTCTTAAGTAATCTAGTACACGTAGTGCTTGATTTGTATCCTCTGGTAGTTGAAGGACCATTTGTCCCATAGCTTTATCTCCTACCTGTTTCATATCTGCATAAATGATATTGACATGTACTTTACATTCTAAAATCATACTCGCTATAGCTGGATCATAAGCTGAGCTCCCATCAAAAATAATACGTGCACATTTTGTGCCTATGTACTGACGAGGTGGCATACCATTTGGATAAACCAATTGTTGCCCTACTTGACTTTGAGGATGAGTGAATACTTCTTCTACTGTTCCCACTTCAGCAATTTGGCTATCTGCAATAATAGCAACATGAGAACAAATTTCTTCTACAACCTTCATTTCATGAGTAATAATGACAATTGTAATACCAAACTTTTGATTAATTTCTTTAAGTAGGGCTAATATAGACTGAGTTGTGCTTGGATCTAGAGCTGATGTAGCTTCATCACATAGAAGTACTTTAGGATTAGTTGCCAATGCTCTTGCAATAGCTACTCTTTGCTTTTGACCTCCAGAAAGTTGTGAAGGATAAGATTTAGCTTTGTCACTTAACCCAACTACCTCTAATAACTCTTTAGCTTTCTTTCTTGCTTCTTTTTTCTTAATACCTGCAATTTCTAACGGAAAACATATATTATCCTCTGCTGTACGTTGCATTAATAAATTAAACTGCTGAAAGATCATACCCATGGACTGTCTAGCTTTTCTAAATTCTATGGCACTTAATTCACCCAAATCTTTTCCATCAAAGTATACTTTACCTGTAGTTGGTATCTCTAAATAATTAATACATCTAACAAGTGTACTTTTTCCGGCACCACTCATACCAATAATCCCATAAATGTCTCCTTTGAAAATATCTAAGTTAACATTTTTTAATGCAGTAAATGTTCCTTGTTCTACTTGATAGGTTTTACTTAAATTCTGCAAAGATATAATTGGCTGGCTGAACACTTCTTTCATCTTAGTCCTCCTTCTAAAAAAAACCCCCTTATTTTTAATCGTTACTAAAAATAAGAGGGGTTTTCTTGTTCTGATTCATCCGCCCTTATCTTCCAGAACCTTGTTCTGCAGGAGTTAGCACCTTTCACTTGTGTGTGGTTGCTGAGATATCATAGGGCCTGGTCCCTCCATCTCTCTAGATAAGCTTTTCTATTGATACTTAGTATAATCAGGTTAATTTTAAAAGTCAAGAAATAATTTATATTTTTTAAATTTTTTGTTTTTTTCTAATCATAGTTAATTTTTCTTCTATCAGAGCTACTACTTCTGCTGCATCTTTACTGCTACTTACCACATCATAGCGATCCATATCAATCACTACAACTTCACTAGCATGATAATGGTTCATTACCCATTCATCATACCCTTCCCACAGTCTTCTATAATACGCTTCTAGCTGTGCATCTAGTTCATAACTTCTACCACGTTTCATAATACGTGATAATACCGTTTCAAAGGATCCTTTTAAATAAATCATCAAATCTGGAGCTTTCTTAGGAAGTTCCTTTAATTCTTGCATCATATTATCTAGTAAGCGATTATACATCTGAAATTCTAGATCTGAAATTCTGCCTAGGTCATTATTCACCTTAGCAAAATACCAATCTTCATAAATACTACGATCAAGTACATTATTATCATGATAGAGAGCACTTTTAATACTTCTAAAACGTGTATCTAAAAAGTGTAGCTGTAATAAAAATGGATACCTTTTCTTTTCTATTTCTTCCTCAGTTGAAGTATAAAAAAGAGGTAATATTGGATTATCATCTACACTTTCATAAAATACTTCTGTTCCGAAATGCTTTCCCAAAAGCTCGGCAACACTGGTTTTTCCTAGGCCTATCATCCCACCAACAACTAGCAACATTCTTCACCTATCCTTTTTCTTATCTCAAAACAACTTATTATATGATAAATGTTTACATAATAGATGTCAATTGATTGATGGGTATGTCTAACTTGAGCTTATTTTCATAACATTATAGACTCCTCTTAATCAAAAGACTGTGTTTAAAAACATTTGCTTTTAAACACAGTCTTTTATGTTATTTCCAATCTTTTAAAATACTAATATTACTCGCTTCATAAACTGTATCTCGTCTAAAGTTACCAGTCTCTTCATCATACACACAATCAAATGTTATTATACCTGCTCCAGCTTTATACTGGACTAATACATGTATTCTTTCATAATCATCGTAATCTTTATAAACTAGATATTCTAAACCACCTAATTGAATATAACTTTTTTCAAATAACGGATAAATATCTTTGCCTTTTCTGACAACTAAAGACCAAACTTGGCCATCATCTAATAAGTAAGTTCCATCCTCAGTTATTTCTCCCTGACAATAAACTTCTACTATTTCATTAATGCCATCTAAATCAAAATCTACGCTGTAACTACTAAAACGATTTAAACCTTCTAAATATGTAGTATCTTGAATAGGGGTAATCATTTCACCCATATGAGACGTACTCATATCATCTGTTTCAAGCTTTAGATATTCTATACCTTCATGACCATTTTTTCCATCTTCAGCTATGACATAATCAATACTCTTATTTTTATAAGTTACTGTAATCATTACCTCCGGAATACCTTCCGGTCTAACGGCATATAAAAGTAAGCCATATCCTTCTGGTGTTCCTTCCTTTGCATATAAGGTATCTTTTGCAATAAAACGCTCACCTGTATACTCAACTTTGCTAATTGTAATTTTTGAACCGTTATATTTAGGTATAATAAGTAAATTATCCTTTGTATCCATCTGCTTATAGGTTTCTATCTGAGGCAAACTATTAATCATTTCTTGATCGGGCGTATTAATAACTATTCCTAATTCAGTAATATTATTATCGTATATTTCAAAAATACTATTATAAGTACTTTCCGTCGTCTCTGATGTTTGATTAGGTGACGGGCTTACACTTTGCTGTGATGGCTGTGGTCCTTTCTCCCCATTACAACCTACCAAAAATATGCTTACAATTAAACTCATTACGAGAAAAACTGTCCATTTACTTTGCTGTCTCATGGTCCATCTCCCTTCCTCTTGTTGAAGATATATATACTTCATCTTATTGAATCTTACCACTAATCATTCGTTTATTCAACTACATTCTAGTCAATATGCCTATTTTTCATTAAATTCAACGCTTTAGCCTTACCCTAAATTCTCTTTATGGGTTTAAAAAAAACTCATAATACATCCCATAATACCACCTAATAGGGCGCCTAACCATACCAGTCTATTAAGTTCCTTATTCATAATTTCAAGAATTAAGTTCTCCATTTCCAAAGTATCAAATGCCATAATACGTTCTTCTACGATCTTTGCTATGTCTAATTTTTCAAGTGCTGTACTAAGTCCATTATCGACTAAACTTTCATAAGATTTAATGACTAGTTTCTTGATGATATCTCTGTAAGTACCTAATTGAGATACCCATTCTCCTACGGAAGTTTCTTGTAATCTATTGCTCTCTTCTTCTACAGCCTCTCTTATAATATCTTCTGCTTCTTTTACAATCATCTCAGAAATAGCAGGTTCAATCTTATCACCTAGGCTATCTATCATTTGATCTTTCACTAGAAAGCTCATAGGTCCTAATAAATGGCTTAATGTCCCTCCTTTTAATGTTGTCACTAGTTTATCCACAATTATTTTCCCCAACTCCATATTTACCACTTTTGTATAAATAAGAGATGTAGCAGTTTCTTCAGTTTCGCATAATAAAAAAATAGCTCTATCTTTGCCTAATAAATCACGTCCTATTTCTCCTAGTTTTTTTTCATTTGATTGATACGTATCGATATAGTAATCTACGCTCTCCTCCAGTCTTTCATAAATTTCAGGCTTTAATAACGCTTTCTTAAGTACTTCTTCATTTAAGAGCTCCCTACTCACTACTCTTCCTATACTCTTGGCAAGTCTCTTCTTTTCTTTCGGAATGACACCTGGTGTAAAAGGTAGTGTGTAGCCTCCTATATCAATTGGATTCAGAGGTCTAAACAACATCTTAATTGCAATACCGTTTGTAATATAACCAATAATGGCACCTACTAGAGGCCCTAATAACAAATCCCAATTCATCTCATTTTCATCCTTTCTTTATGTACCTTCTATAGGCTTATTGATTTTAGCTTATTTTCTTTGTAGTTTCTAGTATTTCCCTTTTTACATATTACTCATAGTATGTTGAATAATCACTTTGTTTATACCACGACTTTGTTAAAATATCATGAATATCAAATATAAAAATAAAAGAGAAAGTACTTCCAATTATAAGGAATTCTTTCTCTTTTGCTAAACTATTAAATTTATAAAATTAAACACTATAAGAATTTGAAACTCTCTACAATACTTTCATAAATGGCATTAGCCCATTTACTATTAAAAGCAGTGCTATTAAGCAGTGCTGCTTCTGCTGAATTAGTTATAAATCCAGTTTCTATCAATATAGCAGGCATACTACTTGTACGTAAAACATATAAATCTGAACGTGGTTTAATTCCTCTATTAATCATTCCACATTTATTAACCAAAGCATTTTGCACGATTTGAGCCACCTGTTTTCCTCTTGTGTCAGTAGTGCTTGGGAAGTACAATGTTTCTGATCCTCTAATTGAAGCCGATGCTGAATTATTATGAATACTTATAAATAAATCTGCTTCTATATCATTTGCTAAGGCTGTCCTAAATTGAAGGGTTGGGTAAACATCTGTTTCTCTCGTCATATAAACTTTAATATTAGGATCAGCTTCTAACAGCTTATAAAGCGCCATAGCTTGGTTATAATTAATAGCCTTTTCTGTGATACCATTCCCTACTGCACCACTATCAGAACCTCCGTGGCCTGCATCTAATACCACAATTTGATTATATTTTTCACTAGGTCTAACCATTTGTAATGAAATTTTTCCGTTCGACTCATAAAAGTTATAAGCATATATCTTTTGAGTTGTTACTGTGATTTTTGTTGTTCCATTAGTAACAACTTGTATACTATTAATTTTCCCATCATTAATGCTCATACTATTATTTTTGAGGATACTGCTATAATCTTTTCCAAGATCAAATACTAACGTTCTATTACGATAATCATCCGTAACTTTAATAGCATTCTTACTTAAACCAGGGATATTTAAAAGCTGAATAGTTGGTTTATCACCTGTCACATACATCAGCGTTTCTGTACTCCCCTCTTCTGGCGTCTCTTCTTCTGGAGGAAGCTGTGTATAGGCAGATAAAGTAAGAGTTGCTCCTTGATAATCACTAGTTAACTGATAATCAACCTTTTCTTTAAGCCAAATGCTACCTTTTACTTGACTACCTTCATTGGTTATGGTCACCTTATTAATGTAGCGTGCATTTAATTGTGTCCAATTAATAGCTGTCTCTATTGTTGCATGAGGAATTATAAAACTTATAAGCTTTTCTTCTTCATTATAATCTAAATTAATCTGATCTTTGCTTAATCCTTTATAGAACAAAGTATCTGCTTCATTTTTTTGAGCATATTTAATCTGTTCTACCTTCTGATTATTTAACTGAATGATAATACTACTTCTATCTTGGCTAAAACTTGCATTTACTAATGCACCTGCTTTTAAATCCAGTACAACACGTGTTGTATCTGCCGTAAATTGACTGGTTCTAATATTTTTAATATAAGTATTAGTACCAGGTGAAATCGTATTACTTAATTGACTTTTACTATTTACTATATCAATAATCACTTTACCCGCTTGCAACTGTATTTTTGCATTTGAAATAGGTGAAGTAGCATTAATAAAAGTAGTATGTTGACCATTACTTTCATTAACAGATACTTCCATTACCTTCGTTTGATTATATGTTGCAGAAGGGAGCTGTATTTGATGTTTATTAGTCGTACCTATGTATTCTCCATTAGATATACTTGGCTTTTCCTCTTCTGAGGGTGTTTCTTCTACTGGTGGTTTCTCTTCTGCTGGTGGCTGTTCTTCTTGCACTACTTCTGTAATAGCTACCCAACGCTTACTACCATTCCAATCTACTTTAAATCCTAGCTGTTCACTAATAAAACGAACTGGAATCATGACTTTGTCATTAATAATTTTAGCTGGCACATCTAGACTAACTGTTTTTCCATTTAACCACACTTCTTTTTGATTAACTGTTAAAAGCATAGTGATGTCCTTATACTCTATTGTTACTTGCTTTGCTTTTGCATCCCAACTTACCTTAGCCCCCATTGGTGCAAACACTTCTCTTGCTGGCACCAAAACTCTTCCATCTAATTGAATTGGATCCATTGTTGTTGCTATTTTATTACCATTCACATAAAGCGAAATAGCTGGTAAATTATATTCATACGCCCTACCATCATATACAATAGTGGCCGCTGGGGTTGTTACTGTATTTGTACAAATTAGGGTAGCTGCAAGTAGCATGATTCCCAATTTTCTACTCATGATGTCACTCCTCCTTAATGAAAACTCTTTTGGGTAATTGTAATTCTCTTCCATTATAACAAAATCAGATAAATATTACAAAGTTTTTTCATCAAAAAGTTAAGTTTTTCAACATTATTTAATGTGCATGTCTTCCATTTGTAACATTTGTTTAACATTTTTAATATTTAATTAATCTAAACAAATATACTAATCTATCAATTTCAAATTATTGATATCTAGTTGGTAAATAACATCTTTTCGCTCTACAATAATATTAATTTTATTCCTTATTGCTTCATCTTGATTAATTTTAGTAATAAGTTCTCTTGTAGGATTAATAGCGTAAGGATGCCCTACCATACTTAACATTGTTAAATCTCCTGCTGTATCTCCATAAGCATAACTTTTACTTAAGTCTATATCATATTTTTGAGCCATCTCTAAAATAGCTTTTCTTTTACTAACTGCATCCCACATAGGTACAATAGAACCATTATAATAACCTTTTTCATCTAATTCATAAATCGTTCCTCTATAGTCATCCATCCCATACTTTTTAGACATCTCTTTAACAAGTTCACTAGGAGATCCTGAAATAGCAATAACCTTGTTTTTCTCTTTTTGATGCCATTTAATTTGCTGTCTTGAAAAAGTATATACACGGTCTCCTTTTTGTTCAATAACACGCCTTGCTACATAAGCCATTTGCTCAGCGTTAAGCCCCTTTACTGCCTCCTTATAAATATCTACCATCTTTAAAAGATAGGTATCATAGTCACCCACTCGTTTATCCCAGTTCATATAAGCAGGCCTTACTTCACTATACCATTGACTACCATCAATATACTCATAATTAATCATTTTTTTAAATACCTCTGTTATAAGACCTTCTCGATAAATAGTGCCATCAATATCAAAAAATGCTGCTGCAATCATTTTTCCTGCCTCCTCTTAACTATTATTCATCTACTATTTGCATATATTATCTTTATATATTATCATACTTATAAAACATATATTATTTCATATATTCAGATTATACAAGAAAGGAAAGAATCTATGATTTCTCTATCTCCTACATCTTTTTATGAAATGAGTTATTATTTTTTTATATATAGTACATTAGGTTGGCTTATGGAAACAATACTTAATTCTATAAAACATAAAACTTTTATTAATCGTGGCTTTCTTACTGGCTTTTACTGTCCTATTTACGGTGTCGGTATGTGTAGTATTTATTTATTTTGTGCACCTTTTGGCAGTAATCCTTTTTTAGTTTTTATAGTTGGTTTAATCATTGCTACCTTGATTGAATATTTAACAGGTCTAATTATGGAAAAACTCTTCCATGCCTCATGGTGGGATTATAGCCATTTTAAATACAATTTAAACGGTAAAATATGTCTCCCCATTTCTTTTGCTTGGGGAGTGCTTGCTCTTCTATTTACTTGCTATATCCAACCTTTTTTTGCAGCATTAGTAAGCAAGATCCCAGGAACATTTGGGATTATTATTCTTTACATATTAATCATGATTTTTACAATAGATTGTATGTTTAGCTTCTATTCAGCCTTTAAACTTACGGCAAAAATGCCTTCCTTAGCTTTATTGCTTAATGAATTAACCAGTTTATTAGAGCAAAGTAAACTCTATACCACTGCCGAAGAATTTAGGAAATGGTCAGAAACTTATAAACCTAATGTATCAGTATCTTATATGATGGAAAAAATCAAAAAGCAACTCATGGAAGTTAGTGATTCCTCCTCTGAGAGACTTCATCAGGCTATTTCTAGCTTACACAAAAAATATACTGATCAAATCAGTAAGTATAGTTTAGGTGAAAAACGTTTACTCAAAGCGTTCCCTCGCCTATCCTTATCTGAACTCAAAAAAAACAATGACAAAACAGAGGCTGAACATTCTAGAAAGGACGATTTGTAATGGGGCTTAAATATGATGAATTTACCTATTTTAAAACAACTTTAGAAGAATTTATTCATTCTCCTTATATTCATCAAATGCAAAATTATACCCAACATGGTCATACTTCATGTCTTGATCATAGTCTACTGGTAGCCTATTATAGTTATTATCTTGCTAAACACCTTCATTTAAGCTCAGACTATAAAAGCATTATTCGCGGTGCCTTGCTTCATGATTTTTTTCTTTATGACTGGCATGAAAAAGGGGACCGCAAAGGTCTTCACGGCTTTACGCACCCTAAAGTAGCCCTTGCTAATGCCGAAAAGCATTTTTTACTAAATGCTAAAGAAAAAGAGATTATAGTAAAACATATGTGGCCCTTAACCCTAAAACTACCTCGTTATAAAGAGACCTATATCGTTAGCTTAGCTGATAAATACTGCTCTATTATAGAAACGCTTAAACGGGCACCTTCTTCTCTTTCTTCTCTCTTACAATTTAATTAGTATTAGCTGTAACTGTTTAACATGATTATAAATAGCTAACTTATTTATCGCTGCTATTAGAAATAAGTTAGAATAGATGTTTTCAAAGGAACATTTTCTAGTAGTTGCTTATCTTATAATATAAAAAGAGTTACGACGTCTTGTCATAACTCTTTTTAATTGTTAAACTCAATGACTTTAACTTATTTAATTTTTTATTATTAATTTATTACATCAATTAATAAACACTAGTCGGATTAATAGGTGTTCCATTTTTTCTTACTTCAAAATGAAGATGGTTACCTGTAGAATCCCCTGTAGAGCCTACTCCAGCAATGTTTTGTCCTTGTGAAACATAAGCTCCTACATTTACATATAAACTGCTACAGTGTGCATAATAAGTTTGATAGCCATTACCATGGTCTATAATGATCAGTTTACCATAGCCTCCATTATTATATCCTGAGTAAATAACTTGCCCTGCTGCTGACGCATAAATAGGTGTACCTGCTGGTGCTGCATAATCTATTCCCTTATGGAAGCTTCCCCATCTTGACCCATACCCAGATGAAACTCTTCCCGCACCTTTTAATGGATGGATAAAGTTACCGGAAGAAGTACTTGGTTTACTACTACTTCCACTATTGCTTGTGCTATTAGAACCACTTGAACTACTACTTGAGCCACTACTTGAACTACTTCCACTATTAGTGGTTGGTTTAGTTTCTACCGGTCTTTCCTTTGTTCCATAAGCAATAACCTTAATTTTAGGCTCTTTTAATACTTTCTCTGAAATAGTTTGACGACTAACTTCTACACCATTAATTTTTGTTACTTCTACCGTAAGTTCTTTTACGCCATCATATCCTTCCTGGTATACTTTGGTCTCATCTTTATATAGATCTGAAAACTCAACATATTGTATCTCTCCAGGAATAATCTCCTTAAAAGTAGCATCTTCTACCGTAGAAATAGACAAAATAGGTTTAGACACCTCTACAGTAATAACATCTCCAATTTGCATTTTAGTCTCATCTACTATTTGTGGATTAAGTTCTAAAATCCTCTCCATAGTTGTGGCATGTTTAACTGCAATATCCCATATGTTATCGCCTTCTTTTAATTCATAAGTAATTGTCTCATAACGTCTATCTAAGAGTGCTTCTTTTGCTTTTTCTGCTGATAAAATATCATCTTCATCAACATAAATGTTACGTACCGTTACTTCCTCATTAAAATCTAAGCCTTGCATTGTACGCTGAATCTTTTGTCCTTCTTGCTCGTCAGATTCCTCTGACTCTTCTTCGTTCTCTTCTACTTGAATACTTCCTACTGATACCTTATTAGTAACTTCTTCTTGTGGAAGTGCATCTTCGACTTCAACCTTTTCCACCTCTGGGCTACTATTTGTACTTTTTTCCTCTTGTGTTGTATCTGTAGTGACTTCTTCTACTACTTGTGTTTCCGTACTATTCTCTTTATTAGCTGTATCATCTTGACTTACTTCTACTTGCTTAGATGCCCCATCATCTATGGTTGCAACTTCTAAAGTCAGCTCCCCTTCACCTGGTAAATAAGCTTTAGCAATTTCTGTTAAAACTGTTTCTGCTGCAGTTTGACTATCTATAACCGCATAACTTACACCATCTACAAGTATTTCATATGCTTCCACACCATAACTAATATTTTCACTTAGAGCCTTAGCTAACTCATCATAAGTATTTATTTCTGAAGCCTTACTATGTATTGGCTCTATTTCAAGAGTTTCATTAATTGCTATATCTACCCCTACCTCTTTCTTAAGTGATGCTACAAGCTCTTCGTAAGCTACTGTAGCTTGCTCTTTCTCTTTTATAACAGCCACTACTTGACCATCTATAGAAAGTGCATAAGCATTTTTTCTAGTATTATACCAAAATAAGCTTCCACCTACTAAAGTAACAATGACACCACTCACAATTATCTTATTAATTTTTTTATTATTTTTTATATGTTCCATAAAGGACGGCATATTGCTCACCTTCTTTTGTCTATAATTTGAGTCTTAGCTATATTAAGCTATCTTTGCCATTTTACCTCGTAAATGTTACATAAATATTAATTTTTCATTAACTATCATTATACAGTACTGGCAATTTATGTAAAAATATATTAAATAAAATATCTACTATTACCTGATTCTCTCAATAACAAATCAAATTTTAGTCTAAAGAAACAACAAATACTTATAAAAACCAAATGCAAAGAGGAGTATTATAAAACCATCTAAAAACTAGTTTTATAATACTCCTCTTTTTCATGTAACCAAACCTTTATTACTCTATATCTTTGTTACTTAATCTTGTAAGTACTTCTTCTTTAAAAAATGCCCTAGCAGTAGCTCCTGATACGCTATAAATATTATCCTGATCAATTTGAACAGATACCGCTTCAGTACAATGTCCTAAGCAAAATACTGCTTTTAATTCTACCTGTTCAAAAACTTGATATTCCTCTATAAGCTGTTGAAAAGCACTGATTACATTATAGGACCCCTTAATATGGCAAGCACTTCCTATACAAATTTTAAGTTCCATAACTTACTCCTTTCCTATGTAGTCCACATGTAATAACTGATGTACCTTGCCTTTTAAAACACCTGAATAAAGGGACATAATAAGTGGATTTTCTTCTGAACGCTTAATACTACTTAAACGGTCAGCTTCATAAAGTCCTTTACCACGTTTAGCTTTTTCTTCATTTCTAGCAAATGGCTGACCTGCGCCACCTACACAACCTGTTGGACAAGCCATTACCTCCACAAAATCATAATGCTTTTCACCTGATTTCATAGCTGTAATTAAATTCTCTGCATTCTTAAGTCCACTGACAATAGCTACTTTTAAGTGTGCATCTCCAAATGGTACTTGAGCTTCTTTAATTCCGTCCATGCCTCTTACACCATTAAAAGCAATGCTCCTTAAGTTAGTTGTAGATTTATCATCCGCTAAACGTCGTATAACAGCTTCTGTTACACCACCTGTTACTCCAAAAATAACACCTGCCCCGCTACTTACGCCAAAAGGCATGTCTACAGACTCTGGCTCTAACTCTTTAAAGACAATGCCAGACTCCTTGATCATTTGAATGATTTCTCTTGTTGTGAGTACATAATCTACATCTGGAATACCATCACGCTTTAATTCATCCCTTGCAGCTTCTTCCTTTTTAGCTGTACAAGGCATTACTGCTACAACGACTACTTTACGTCTAGAATGGCTATAATGCTCCTTTAAAACAGCTCCAAACATCGCCATAGGAGAACGACAAGTAGACACATTATTTATAAGCTCAGGATGATTATTTTCTATGTATTTCACCCAGGCTGGGCAACAAGAAGTAAAGAGTGGCAATGCTTCTTTTTTCTCAATTCGTTCTAAAAGTTCATTTGCTTCTTCTAATACCGTTAAGTCTGCTCCTGTAGTGGTATCAAAAATTTCATCAAAGCCCATACGTCTTAATGCAGCAATCATTTTTCCCATGACATTTTGACCATTTTTTTCACCTAAAGACTGATCAATTCCCACCCTTACTGCTGGTGCTATTTGAACAACGACTTTAGTTTCGGGATTACTTAATACTTCCCATATAGCCTTGGTATCATTTTTTACTACAATGGCTCCTGTTGGACATACTGCTGCACATTGACCACAGCTCACACATTTAGATTCACTGATAGGTTTATGAAAGGCCGTACTAATGCGCATATTTGTCCCTCTATGAGCAAAATCAATGGCACCAATATTTTGTACCTCATCACACATTCTAACACAGTCCCCACATAAGATACACTTACTTTCATCACGTACAATGGCTCTAGAAGAAGTGTCTAATGGTATCTCGTTTTTGCTATTTTTAAAACGCACCTCATTAATACCAAAGCGCATAGCAAGTTCTTGAAGTTTACAGTCTCCATTCTTTTCACAAGTTGTACAATCTCTGCAATGATTGGCTAAAATAAGCTCTAAAATCATCTTGCGATACTTTCTAAGCCTAGGCGTATTGGTATATACCTCCATACCTGCCTTAGGCGGTGTGGAACAAGAAGCTTCTATCCCACCCCACTGATTTTCTATAACACATAGGCGGCAAGCACCATATACTGAAAGCTCCGAATAATAACAGAAGGTAGGCAGTTCGATTCCTGCTTTTCTAATCAGCTCTAATATATTTTTTTCCCCGTTAATCTCTACAGGCATACCATCTATTAGCATAAACTGTCCATTCATCATTAATCCTCCTTTATTGCTTTAAATGCACAAGTCCCAATGCAGGCACCACATTTAATACATTTCTTTTCATCAATTTCAAATGCTTCTTTAATGCGTCCTGTAATAGCTTCTACAGGGCAGCTTCTTGCACATTTAGAACAGCCTTTACAAAGCTCCTTATCAATATAAATTTGTCGAAGCTTTTGACACGTTTTGGATGGACATTTTTTATCTATAATATGTGCTAGATATTCATCTCTAAATTTCTTAATGGTACTTACTACTGGAAAAGCAGCTGTTTTTCCTAAACCACAAAGTGCTGTAGAAGAAATAGTATCTGCTAACTCTAGAAGCTTATCTAAGTCCTCCTCTTCTCCTTGACCCACTACAATGCGTTCTAGAATCTCTAGCATACGCTTGGTTCCCTCTCTACAAGGTACACATTTACCACAAGATTCATTTTGGGTAAAGTTCATGAAGAAACGTGCTACTTCTACCATACAAGTATTTTCATCCATAACAACTAAACCACCTGAACCAATCATAGCCCCAGCTTTCTTTAAGGAATCAAAGTCTAGTGGCAAATCTAAATCATCGCTTGTTAAGCATCCCCCTGATGGTCCTCCAATTTGAACAGCTTTAAAGTCAGCACCATCTCTCATGCCTCCACCAATATCAAAAATAACTTCTCTTAATGTAGTTCCCATAGGCACTTCTATAAGTCCCGTGTTTTCAATATTACCTGTTAAGGCAAATGCTTTAGTTCCAGGGCTTTTTTCTGGTCCTATACTCTTGTACCAGTCAGCTCCATTCATAATAATAAGTGGCACATTAGCAAAGGTTTCTACATTATTAAGTATAGTTGGCTTTTCAAATAAGCCTTGCTCTACAGTTCTTGGTGGTTTTACACGAGGCATCCCACGTTTTCCTTCAATAGAAGCTGTTAAGGCACTACCTTCTCCACAAACAAAGGCACCTGCCCCTCTATTAATCTTAATATCAAAGCTAAAGTCTGTGCCTAAAATAGACTCCCCTAATAACCCATACTTCCTTGCCTCATCCATTGCTGTTCGTAAACGACTAATAGCTAACGGATATTCTGCCCTCACATATATATATCCTTCTCTTGCCCCACAAGCTCTAGCAGCAAGCATCATTCCTTCTAACATACGATGAGGGTCACCTTCCATAATACTTCTATCCATAAAAGCTCCAGGATCACCTTCATCACCATTACATACTACATATTTGATTGGTTCTATTTGACGCCTTACCTGCGTCCATTTTCTGCCTGCTGGGAAACCACCACCACCTCTACCACGTAGATTTGATTCTGTAATTTCGTGAATAATGTCTTCTTCATTCATATCAAATAAAGCTTTTTCTAAGGCCTCATAACCTCCTACTGCTAAATATTCTTTAATGGAAGTCGCATCAATATGTCCACAATGTTCTAGAACAAGTCTTGTTTGCTTTTTATAAAAAGGAATTTCTGATTGAGTACTATAATCCTTATTATCTTTTTTATAGGTTAGATGAGTAATACAGTTTCCTTTTTTTATGGTCTCTTCTACTATCTCCTTACAATCTTCTAATTTAACTTTTATATATAAGTATCCCCATGGCTCTATGCGAAGTAATGGTCCCATTTCACAAAAACCGTGACAACCACTTTTTTTCATACCAATAGCAGGTTCATGTGGCTCTTCATCTAAACTAATACTACAATTAAGCCCCTCTTCTTGCATTAGTCTTACTAATTCTTCATAAATATCTAAAGAACCACCTGCAATACAGCCTGTTCCTGAACAAATTAAAATCTTCACTTCTTCTGATTCAAAGGCTTCTTTACATGCTGCTCTTAGCTGCACTAAATCCTCTCTACTTTTTAGCATCTCAGACTTCCTCCCTTAACTGAGTTAATAAAGTTTTTGCTTTTTCTGGTGTCATACTTCCATAAACCTTATCATTAACAGTTATAACCGGTGCAAGTCCACAAGCCCCTAAGCAAGAAACGGTCTCTACTGTAAAAAGCTGATCCTCTGTTGTTACTTTTTCTTCTGATAGCCCTAATGTTTCTCTTAAAGCATTTAAAATAGGAATTGATTTTCTAACATGACACGCTGTGCCATCACAGATTTTGATCACATATTTACCTTTTGGTTCTAATGAAAAATTCTCATAAAAAGTAGCTATCCCATAAATCTTAGCAGTACTTATCCCTAACTTCTCTGATAGATATGGGAAAACTTCCTCTGGTATGTAACGATAAATCTCCTGAATATCTTGTAAAACACTAATAATGCTACTTGGCTCTAACCCATTTCTTTCAAGTATCTGATCTAGTTCATGCCACTTAATAACCTCTCCCATAATTGCCTCCTTATTTAAATCGCTGTTAAGTTTTATTATGTTAATTTATTAACAATTATATATTTCAGCTTACTACTTTGTTAATATCCTGTCAATATAACTTGTAAATTATTTAGAATTGTCACAATAAAAAAGCCCATCCTTTAGTACATTTAACATACTTTTAGATAGACTTTTATTATTTTATAAGCTTATTGCCTTGTTTATTTTCACTATTCCATAAATTCGTGTTGCCATTCTTCGTTAAATTGATAATAATTAGCCGGGCGATGACCTCTTTTTTGAATAATTTCTGTTTTCTTTACCATAGGTGCAATCTTCCTTCTGAAGTTGGCTTTCAAAAGCTTTTTATCCAAAATCACCTCATATACCTTTTGAAGCTCACTTAACGTAAAATATTCTGGTAAAAGTGTAAAAGCTAATGGTGTATATTCAATTTTATTTTTAAGACGCTCTATACCTTTATCAATAAGTTTACAATGATCAAATGCTAAGCCTTCGTTATACCCTTCTAACTTTTCATAATGAATCTTTTTGATTGGATATGGCGTTTTGGCTTCATATACTTCCTTGATCTCATAACCTATTTTAATGATGCCATCATCAGATTCTAACTTAAGCTCATAAGTTTCTACAAAAGCATAGCCTTGTTTACCACTAAAAGTAGGCACTTTTTTAATGCTAAACCACTTCACCTCATCTGTCTTAGGCTGAGCACTTGGTTTTAACTTGGATTCATCTACCAAAGCCATATAGGACGTAGAAATAACGCGTGTTCTAGGATCTCTTCCTACTTCTTCTTGATCTTCTCCTAATGTATAAAGCTGCTCTAGATAAATATCAGTGACATTGGCTTCTTCCTTAATCTTACGATAAGCGGCTTCTCTTAAACCTTCTTTCATACCTACAAATCCACCTGGAAGTGCCCACTTCCCTAGAAAAGGATGCTCTCCTCTTTTTACTAAAAGCACACGTAGTTCTTTTTCTGGCAACTTTCTAATATCGGGACTTTCCTTCTCTCCAATGGTAAGTAATAGCATGTCCACTGTTACAGACGGTTTTTCATATTTATTCAGATTATAGTTTGCTAAAAACTCTTGCTCTGTTAATCCATTTTTATCTCTTAAAGATTCCATTCACTCACCACTTTTCTACTTGATATCCTTTTAAATCATGGTTTTATTTTATCATTTATTATATCATATACAGAAATTATTTATATTTCTATTTCATAACATTCTACTTGCCTGTATTGTAAAACGAACGCATTCAAGCTAAACTATAGCTTGGAGGTGCGCATCAACTATGAAATTACGACAACGTTTTGTCACACAATGTATTGTTTTATTATTATCCACAACTTTATTAAGTCAAATCACTTTAGGGGCAACCTTTAATACCATAGAAAATACGGCTTTATCAACAAATGAAATTTCTAAAACCGAAACAGAAATTTTAAACTATAGCAACTTAAATGTGGAGGGGCTTCTTTTACCTAAAAAGCTTTTTATTTTACAAGGCAATCATACAACTGCCGAAAACTATGCTATTTTTAATAAGAACGCCTTTTTATCCCAATATGCTAACCCTGTTTTAACTATTACCTCACCTTATGGATTAACTTCAGAGGAGAGTTGGTCTTTTAAAACAGGCTTATTAAATGATTATCCTTTAAGTAAACATTTTGACTTAAACTTTTATCTAAGTGATGATACAACTTTTACCCAAGAAAGTGTTTCTGTTGAATTAGTAGATACAACTAATACAACACCTGTAAGATTACTTCCTATTGGTGACAGTTTAACTAGATCAGGTATTTATTTAAGCCAAGTAGAAAAGAAACTTCCTAATGTAGATGTAGTTGGAACAAGAATTTATGAAACAGATGGTGTTCCTGCAAGAGAAGGCCGTGGTGGCTGGACTTTAGATCGCTATTTCACTGCTATTAATTCTTCTGAACTAGATAGCCCATTTATGTTTCCTACTGGTATAGATGGTACTCGCTATAAAGGTAATACTAGAGATTGGAAAAATATTTGTTATACTGATTCTACTAATCCTATTTATGCTGGTTTTCAAACGATTGCTAGAGATTGGAAAAATAAAGGACCTTACCTTTATGACATCAATGGTTATTATAAGTACCCATTAGTTGGAGATGTTATGGTAGACCCAAGCCGTCCTAAAGGTAGTGAGTGGATTGAATGGACAGGTACAAGCTGGGAACCTATGGTAGTTCAACCTACTAGCTTTGAGTTTAGTTTTTCAAAGTATATGGAGCGTTTTGCAGCTGCTTATACTGATGGAGCGCCTACTCATGTTAGTATCCTTTTAGGTGCCAATGACTTTGGCTATAATAATGCCCTAGAAGATTTAGGTGGTTATATACGTAAGCTTAATCAAATGATTGCATCTATCAAAGCCTACGATCCTGATATTAAAATCATCCTTTGTACACCTACACCAGCACCAAATACAACTATTGTTACTGACAGTCACAAAGATTTCTATGACAAGTATGATTTAAATATGAAAATCGCCACTTATTATTTATTAAAAACCTACGATAATGCAGCTAGTGAAGCTCAAGGTATATACATAGCTCCTATGCACCTTACCTTAGATACAACTAACGGTTTCGATTATCGTGAAACCACTGAAACAATAGGTGGAAATACTATATCCGTTATAAAAGCAACTAATGGTATTCATCCTAATAATAGCCATGGACAATTGCAAATGGGAGATACTTTAGCTGCCGTTATTCAAAAATATCGTTAAATAACATAAAACAAAATAAAGAAAGAGGATACTGTATCATTAACAGCATCCTCTTTCTTTATTCTTTTCCATTCCAACAATAGGTACAAAGTTTGCATGGTTTAATACCAACAGCTTCAATCATATCATCTAATCGATGAAATCTAAGAGAAGTAAACTTTAACTGTTTACAAATAGTATCTATCATCTCTTTATAATTCTGACTATCCGGATTGGCATAATCCGCTAACATTTCTTCCGATTGATCACCTTCTCTTTCTAGTATAATTCTTCTCGTAATTAAGTCTAACTCTGAATTAGAGCGAGAGAAATTTAAATACTTACAACCAAATAATAAAGGTGGACATGCTGGACGAATATGTACTTCTTTGGCACCACTTTCATAAAGCAGTTCCGTAGTCTCTCTTAGCTGAGTTCCACGCACAATAGAGTCATCTATTAATAGTAAGCTTTTATCTTTAATGAGTGCATCTACTGGAATAAGCTTCATACGGGCAATCAAATTACGTTGATTCTGACTAGTTGGCATAAAAGATCTTGCCCAAGTTGGCGTATATTTAATAAAAGGCCTAGCAAAAGGAATGCCAGAAGCATTGGCATAACCAATAGCATGTGCTGTACCTGAATCTGGTACCCCCGCCACTATATCTGGATTTACATGATCCCTTTTAGCTAGCATTCTCCCACAATTGTAGCGCATTTCTTCCACATTAACTCCTTCATAGGTGGAAGTGGGATAACCATAGTAAATCCATAAAAAGGTACAGATTTTCATTTCTTCTCTAGCTGGACTAACTGTCTCCATCCCTTCTGGAGTAACATATACAATCTCTGCAGGACCTAATTCATACTGCGCTTTATAACCTAGATTAATGTAGGCGAAGCTCTCAAAGGCAACACAGTAGCCTTCTTCTTTTTTACCAATAGATAATGGTGTTCTACCATAAAGGTCTCTAGCTGCATATAATCCCTCTTTTGTCATCACAATCAAAGTCATAGACCCTTTAATACATTGTTGTACATACTTAATTCCCTCTACAATGGTATCTTTTTGATTGATTAAGGCTGCTACAAGCTCTGTGGCATTAATACTACCACCACTCATTTCTAAAAAATGCGTATTCCCATTTTGAAAGGTTCTATGAACCAGTTCTTCTGTATTATTAATTTTTCCAACCGTTGTAATAGCAAAGCTCCCCAAATGTGATTGTACTAATAAAGGTTGAGGTTCTGTATCAGAAATACATCCTATACCTATATTTCCAGATAGTTCTTCTACATCTCGTTCAAACTTCGTACGGAAAGGTGAGTTTTGAATATTATGAATCGAACGATTAAATCCTGTTTGCCCATAAACCGCCATTCCCCCTCTTCTAGTTCCTAAGTGTGAATGATAATCCGTTCCAAAAAACAAATCTAAAACACAATCTTTCTTTAATGCGACTCCAAAAATTCCACCCATTTGATATCTCCTGTTATTTTTATAATTCTATATATTTTATTATACATTTTACCGAACAATAAAACAAGTTTTTATATGATTGTTCGGTTTTATTTTATTTAAATATGCTTTTCCAAAAAAGCTTTTCTTTTGAAATAAACATTGGTATTCAATGGTTAGATCTACTAGACTAGTCCTTATTTATCACATAAAAAAAGAAGGCTTATTTAAAACAGCCTTCTTTTCTGATTCTCTATATTGTTCTAATATCCTTAAAAAAGTCCTATCTTCCTTAACAACTATGTAAAACACTTCAAATTAGTACTTATTAAAGCTCCAATAAAATCTATTCATCACTCTATAGGTATTTCTAAAATTTTTTATACTCAAAACTCTATTTCTCTATAAATTAAAAATCCTCAATTCTAACGCCTTTGTTAGAGATTGAGAATAACCGGATTTTATTGATTTTGCTTGTTCATAATTGCCTCTGTCATTTGTGAAGGCGAACTTGGTTTAAATTTAATAGTTTCTAACCCTTGTAATTCACCACTTAGTTTATAAGTCATTTCACAGTCTAAACATACTGCTTTATAAAATGCTGTTTTAGTAGTAATCCTCACAAGTGGCTTTCCACAAGTCGGACAAAAATCAAGTCTCATGTGTTCCATCCCCCTTTAATTATTTATTATAGTTATTATACATTCCTGATATCTCAATTACAATAGAAAGCTACTATATTTTTGTTTAATTAGAACGATTTATCACAAGTAAATATTTTTGATTTCATTGACACATACTACTAAATAAATATGACTTACGAAAGAGAGGTAGTGTAATGAAACGTACAATTCAGACTTTGCTTTTACTCATTCTTAGCTTATGTTTTGCTTTTCCTTTCTCACTTTCAGCTAGTACCAATCCACCTACGACAATGGATGAAAAAGTCGTTTATCTTACATTTGATGATGGTCCTACTCCCAAAGTAACTGAACAGATTTTAGATATCTTAAAAGCAAATAATGTGAAAGCTACTTTCTTTATTGTAGGCAAGGAAATCAAAGGACGAGAAGCTATTTTAAAACGTATTCATGACGAAGGTCATGGTATTGGACTTCATACCTATAGCCATAATTTTAAAATTATTTATAAAAATCCTGAATCATTTATTATGGAAATGGAGAAAGTAGCTACTACTATTAATGAAACTCTTGGTACCAACCTAGATATTAAAGCAATCCGCTTTCCTGGTGGTAGTGCCGGACGACTTAATACAAAATTTTATAATGCTCTTTGTGCTAAGGGCTATTGTATCTTTGATTGGAATGTTGATCTGCAAGACGGTGTTAAAGGTACTCTTCCTCCTTCTACCTTTGTAACTAATGCAAAAAAATGTCAAGATCATAGTATCCGTCGGATTATTTTAGCTCATTGTAATGGTAACAATAAAAATACCGCACTCGCTTTAAATGATATTATTGCTTACTATAAAAGTGAAGGCTATGTTTTTAAAGCCATTGATCATACCACTACTCCTTATTTCTATCGTTTTAAAAAGTAAAATCCTTCAAATCAGACTAAAGTAATTTCTACTTTAGTCTGATTTTATTTTTATCACTTTTATTATTAACATAAATGTTGCTATTCCTTTATTGTCTGTTTATACTAAATTTAATATTACATAAAGGACTTTTTTATATGAATAAAACATTTATCTTGAAGTTATTTATTAATTTTTCTTTATGCATCATTATTTTAATTCTTATTTCGAAATTAATTTCATTTCTTACGACTACAACCTATCAAGATGATATTGTCGTTGGTGTTGTTAATTTTCATAGCCAATGGGGAGATAAGAATGCTAATATTGAGCAAATGAAAACTTATATTGAAGAAGCTGCTACTCATGGTGTTAATATCCTCGTTTTCCCTGAGCTTGCCTTAACAGGGTATTCTGATGAAGAAAAACGAGATGGTTCTTATTTAAGTGGCCTTCGAAAAAATGAAAAAATGCATATCCAATTAGCGGAAACTGTTCCTAGCTTAGATCCACTAGCTTCTTCTAATCAAATTGCTAGCTTATGTGAAAAGTATAATATGTACGTGGTTTATGGTTTACCAGAAAGAGACCCTAATGATCATACTATTTATAATGCTGCTGCTATTATCTCTCCTTCCGGTGTAGAAGGTACTTATAGAAAGATCAACCCTATTGAGCCCGAGACTTCTTGGTGTGTAGCTGGTAGTGATCCTTTTGTTCTTGATACTAAATGGGGGCCAATAGGTATTAGTATCTGTTATGATACCTATGCTTATCCTGAGCTAAGTCGTTACTATGGTGCCAAAGGCTGCAGGCTTATTTTAAACCCTACAGCAAGTTCTAAGGCTTATGGCGGTGCTAGCAATGATACTACTAAGTGGTTTTGGTACTATACAAATCGTTTAGAAGGAGTCGTCAATACTAATGGGCTTTATATTGCTAGTGCCAATTTAATTGGTGAGGAAACAGCTCCTTTTTATAGTACTATTGCAGATAATGCTTTCCCTGGAGGTAGCGTTATTATCGGACCTTCTAATAGTTCTAAAGAGCTACCATCTACTTATTATGGTACTCGTGCTTCTTCTCCTTATGTTCCTGCTAAGCCACTTAATGATGAGGATGGCCTTTATGTGGCTACCATTGATTTAAGCTTAGCAACCTTACAGGGCTTCTCACCAAAAATGTACAAGCCCACACTTTATCAAACTTGGTATACACATTTAGCGACTATCGAAAAAGAGGAGCCTTCTAAAGCTGAAGTTCGCATCGGTGTTGTAGATTTTACACCTATATGGGGTGATTTATCTGCCAATTTAAAGCAAATCAAAGAAAATATTATAAGAGCCGGTAAAGATGGTCAAAAACTTATCCTCTTCCCAGAATTAGCCCTTACTGGTTATAGTGTAGATGAAACAAGCAGGACTATTATGCAAAAAACTTTGGCCCAGTCCATCCCAGGCCCTACTACTAATGAAATAGCTGCTCTCTGTAAACAATATGGTCTTTATGTAATCTTCGGAATGCCTGAAATAGCTGAGGATGGTAAGTTTTATAATGCTTTAGCTGTTATTGGTCCTGAAGGCATTATTGGATCTTACCGTAAAATTCATCCTGATACCAACTCATCTTGGTACGACACAGGTAAAACACCTTTTATATTAGAAACAGATTTTGGCAAAGTAGGACTCTGCATAGATGATGAACTCTCCACAGAGCTCGTTCGTTATTATGCTGGGATGGGATGTCAAATTGTATTAAATGCCACTCATGATTCTCCTACTTTATATACTGATCAAAATTCTCCGTACTTTAAAATAGCATATAAGAATCAATTAGAATATATTGCTGATACTAACGGTATTTTTATTTTAGTAGCTAATTTAGCCGGTGCAGAATATAACAAGACGGGTAATATTTTAGCGCATTATCCAGGTATGAGTACGATTATTGGTCCTAAATATGGCGCTATCACTTCCTCTAAGCATGAATCTAAAAATGTCTACTATGTAGATTATTATGGGGAGCCCCTTGAGGATATGCCTACAGTATTATCAGAGACCATCAAACTTACTAAGTCTCGTTTAGGAAGCTTATATGCTACTTTACCTAGCAAAATTGCTCTTTATGCAACCTGGTACCAAAAGCTTAAGTTTGATACTTAAGCTTTTTTCTATATCATCTATTAAGATTGTATTGACTTCACAAATTATATCTGTTATACAATATATATAACAAATATAATTTGTGTTTTTTATTAAAGGGGGCATTCTTGTGCTACGTATTGTCAATTACAGTAAGTCATATAAAAATGGGCATAAAGCAGTAGATCAACTTTCTTTAGAAGTATCACCTGGTGAAATCTACGGTTTTATTGGTCATAATGGTGCAGGTAAAACTACTACTATCAAAGCTATTGTTGGCATTTTAGAACTAACAGAAGGGGATATTTTTATAGGCGGTCACTCTATTAAAACGGAACCTTTACTTTGTAAACGAGATTTAGCTTATATTCCTGACAATCCTGATCTTTATGATTCTTTTACGGGTATTGATTACCTTAACTTCATTGCAGATCTTTTTGGTATGACTACTGACGAGAGAGAAAAGCAAATCAAAAAATATAGTGAAGCTTTTGAACTCACACCTTATCTAGGAGACCTCATTACCAGTTACTCTCATGGTATGAAACAAAAGTTAGCCTTAATCTCAGCTTTTATTCATTCTCCAAAGCTCTTAGTACTTGATGAACCTTTTGTAGGGCTTGATCCTAAGGCTAGTCACACTTTAAAACAACTGATGCGAAAGTTTTGTGACAATGGCTCTGCTATTTTCTTTTCAACTCATGTTTTAGAAGTAGCCGAAAAGCTCTGTGACCAAATTGCTATTATTAAAGCAGGCAAGCTCATGGCAAAAGGCAAAGTAGCTGATGTTATTGGTAATCAAAGTTTAGAAAATGTATTTATGGAGTTGATCGATGATGAATCCTTATCCAATATTAATTAAAGCTCACTTAAAACAATTATTAGGACTCAATAAATTACGTTACACCAAGTCTAAAACCGAAAAAGCTAAGATGGTGGCCATGGGTGTAATAATGCTTTATGTTGCTGTAGTTTTTGTAGGCATGACAACTTGGTATGCTTTTATGCTAGCTAATGGCTTAGAAAGTGTAGGTGGATTAAATCTCTTACCACTTCTTGGTTTAACCCTTATTAGTTTAATCATTATTATTTTTTCCACCTATAGTATCCAAGGTAGTGTATTTACAGCTAAAGACTATTCTTTACTTTTTTCTTTACCGATTAAACCTTTAGCTATTTTACTGAGTAAATTATTTTTTACTTACATCATGAACTGTTTATTAACAGCTGCTTTCTTCACACCTATTATGATTATTTACTACCTAAAAACAGCTTGTTCACCATGGGTATTTGTTATGATGATTTTTGCCATCGTTTTAGTCCCCTTACTGCCTACCTTAATAGCAACAATTCTTGCTTATGGTGCTTCTTTTATTGCTTCTCGCTTTAAAAAGCATGGGTCAATGGTCATATTATTCTTAATGGTTGCTTTAACACTTGGCGCTTTTGCGCTGCAATTAAATGCTAATAAACTATTACCACTTTTATTAACCCATCGTGAGATGATCTTTGATAGTGTTAAGCGTTTTTATCCACCTGCATACTACTTAACAACAGCACTAGTTGATTTAGATATTATGGCACTTATTAGCTTTGCTCTTTATTCTATTATCCCTACTGCGATTATTCTTGCTTTACTAGCTAAAGGCCTAAAAAAAATTGTGGCTAAACTAGGCGAAACACATCAAATGGCTAACTTTAAACTAGGGCATTTAAAAACAAGATCAGCTGTTAAAGCGCTTTATCATAAAGAAGTCAAACGCTATTTAGCTTCGCCTATTTATGTCATGAATACCTCTATTGGTATGCTTTTAGTTGTCATCATGGCTATAGGCTCTTTCTTCTTCTCACCTGATCAGCTTGAGGCTTTATTACAAATACCAGAACTTCAAACTTATTTAGTGGGTGGTTTAGTCACCGTTTTAGCCGGTAGCGTTGCACTCAGCTTTACAAGCTCTGTTTCTATTTCAATAGAAGGTAAAAATTTATGGATTG
This sequence comes from Bacillota bacterium, assembly GCA_023393125.1. GTDB lineage: Bacteria > Bacillota > Clostridia > Lachnospirales > Cellulosilyticaceae > Cellulosilyticum. The sequence continues at coordinate 11,425 of JAEWMQ010000030.1, read as the reverse complement.
TTAAATCTTTACCTGTAGCACCTACAACTTTATTTACTGCAAAAATTTTGCTGAACCTAACCGTTTGCTTACCTGCTATTTTATTAGCTAGCTTGTTATTTGCTTTTAACTTTAAACTAGGTCTACTCGACTTATTTTATCTTTTAAGCATTCCTAGCTTATATGCTTTATTAACTGCTACCTCTGGCTTACTCGTTAATCTCTTTTTCCCTAAACTGGATTGGAGTAGTGAAACTGCCGTAGTTAAGCAAAGTGCCAGTAGTATGATTTCTGTTTTCCTAGGTATGGGACTCATAGGAGCACCAGTTGGTCTTTTCTTTTTACTAAAGCCACAAAATCTCACCCTCTTTTTCTTAGGGGTTATTGTGGTTTTACTCCTTTTAAATAGCCTCTGTCTTTATCTTCTTAAAACGATAGGTATCAAACGTTTTAATGCGATTCATTAGAGGGGAATACCACTCATCATACCAGAGTAGTAGATATTCGTTTCTACAATAAATAGAGCGTAGCTTCTTAAATATAAGACTGCTACGCTCTCCTTTGTTTTATAAAAACTATTTTTCTATATTTTAATAGGCAATGATTTCTACGCCTGTTTCTGTAATATGGATAGTGTGCTCCCACTGCGCTGATAGTGAATCGTCTTCTGTATAAACTGTCCATCCATCTTCATCATCAATATAAACTTCATATCCACCTGCATTAATCATAGGCTCTACTGTTAAAGTCATGCCTGGTACAAGTAGCATTCCTTCTCCTTCTTGTCCTACATGAGGTACAAAAGGTTCTTCATGGAACAGCTTTCCTATACCATGCCCGCCTAAATCTATTACGACAGAGCATCCATTCTCCTCGGCACAAGCCTGTACTGCAGCCCCAATGTCTCCAATGTGCCCCCAAGGTTTAATAGCAGCTATTCCTACTTCTAGACATTTTTTAGCCACTTCTACAAGATTTTTGGCTTCTTCACTCACTTCACCAATCATATACATTCTAGAAGCATCTGCAAAATAACCATCTACAATAGTCGTTACATCTACATTGACGATGTCACCCTCTTGTAAAATCGTTTCTTCTGAAGGAATACCATGACAAACCACATTATTAATAGACACACAAACACTCTTTGGATAACCTTCATAATTAAGAGGTGCTGGAATACCACCATGACTTACAGTATACTCATGAACTAATTGATTAATAGCTTCTGTACTCATACCTGCTTTAATTTTTGTGCCTACTAAATCAAGTACAGCGTTATTAATCTCAGCTGCTTTTTTCATTCCCTCAATATCAGCTGGTCCTTTAATAATCTCTCTAGGTGGCACTTCTTCACCTTGTAATTCTAAATGTTTAAGCTTCTCATCAAAGTTTAAATGACATTTTTTATATTTTTTCCCACTGCCACACCAGCATGGGTCATTACGATCAATTGACATATTTTATTCCTCCTCACTTGGTGATTTTCTTTTACCGTCAGTCCCTATTATATACCTGTTTAAAAAATTTTACACCTTTTATTAGAAATCCTACTAGAATCTGACTTAGGAGTGGTTTATACTAAAAGCAATTGTTCTACATATAAGTCATGCAAAATGCATAATACTTATAATAGCTTTTAATAGCTTTAACGTTACTATTGCTTATTAGCTATGAAACGTTCTTGAAAGAAATGAAAAGGGTTTACTTTTGTAAATTGGCTAAATGTATGTCACTTTCATTTAATTGTAGAATATCATTAAAATAAATAGGAGATTAAAATATGATTAAACATTTTTCACATAATGATTTAGATGGCTATAGCTGTGTTCTTTTATCCCAATTAGCTTATGGCCTTGATAAGGTGAGCTTTGACAACTGTACTTATGAAGATATTAACGAGAAAATTTTACTTTATATTAACAATAAGGATTATCTAAACTATGAATGCTGTTATATCACAGACATTTCTATCACAAAAGAGGTAGCTCAAACCATTCAACATCTTATTGAAGCTCATGATAGTGATTTATCTGCTTCACATTTTCAGCTTGTTGATCACCACCTTTCTGCTACAGCTTTAGAAGCTTTCCCATGGTGTCAAGTACTTATCCAAGATGAAGCTGGTGTGAAATGTAGTGGTACTTCATTATTCTTTGACTATCTTAAAGCTAAAGTACCTAATGCGCTTCTCCTTAATCCTCTTACAAGTGCTTATGTTGAAAAAGTAAGAAGACTAGATACTTGGGATTGGCAACCTCTAGAAGATATTCAGGCTAAACAGCTTAATGATTTATTTTCTATACTAGGAAGTGAGCGCTTTATGGCTTACTGGTGGGAACGTCTTCAAACAGATGAGGGACCTTTTACCTTTGATGAAACGCAAAAATTACTTCTAGAACTTCGCCAAAATGAAATTGATAAATATATTGAAGCCCGCAATGAGGAAATTATTGAAAAAACTATTTTGGGTTATAAAGCAGGAATCGTCTTTGCTAATCGTTTCCAAAGTGAATTAGGTAATAAATTAGGTGAACTTCATCCTGAATTAGACTTTATTGCTATGATTAATGTGGGCGGTGGTGTTTCTTGTCGTACGGTTAAAGACAATGTTAACCTTGCTACTGATATTACAGAAGTTTTCGGTGGTGGTGGTCATGCAAAAGCTGCTGGTATGCCAGTTCCATTTGCCATTAGAGAAATGGTCATTAATCATTTATTTCATCTAAATGATGAAAATCCAGCAGAATAATATAAAGAAATTGAGGGAGATTTATGACTAAAATACTTATCAAATGTTTTATCAAAAATCACGAAGATGTTACTAATCCTAAAGTGCGAGAAGCTTATGGACATTTAGGTAGTATTGTTGGTATTATTGCCAACCTCATTTTATGCTTAAGTAAGATGGGAATTGGTCTCCTTTTTAAAAGTATGGCTATTTTTGCTGATGGGGTCAATAACTTATCAGATGCAGGTTCATCTGTGGTAACGCTTATTGGTTTTAAGCTTTCTGCCAAGCCTGCTGACGAAGATCATCCTTTTGGGCATGCACGTATCGAATATATCTCAGGTTTGATTGTTTCTTTTATCATCTTACTTTTAGGCCTTGAGCTTATTCGTTCATCTATTAGTAAGATTTTAAATCCTGAACCTATTTTATTTAGCTTTAGCTTAATTGTTGTTTTAGTATTTTCTATTCTCGTTAAGCTTTGGCTTAGCCAGTTTAACCGCTTTTTAGGGGAAAAGATTCAATCTTCTACTATGATTGCAACAGCTACAGATAGCCGAAATGATGTTTTAGCCACTAGTGCTGTACTACTTGCTACTATTATTGCTTATTTTACAAATCTTAATCTAGATGGCATTATGGGAGCTGTAGTAGGCTGCTTTATCTTTTATTCAGGCATTTCACTTATTAAAGAAACCACAAGTCCTTTATTAGGTCAAGCACCTGATTCTGAGTTTGTAAAGACCATAGAAAACAAACTACTAAGTTATGATGATGTAAATGGTTTTCATGATTTAGTCATTCATAGCTATGGCCCTAACCGTTGGTTTGCTTCTGTCCATGTGGAAGTACCTGCTGAAGCCAATTTACTTCAATTTCATGATATTATTGATAATATTGAACGTGACTTTCAAAAAGAACTAGCTACTCACTTGGTTATTCATCTAGACCCTATTGTCACAGATGATCCTGTGGCCAATGATTTACAAGCACAAATCAAAGAAATTGCCAAAGCCATTGATCCAGAGCTTTCTATTCATGATTTTCGTATGGTAATAGGTGCTACACATAGTAATGTTATTTTTGATATTGCTGTTCCTATTGGCTTTAAGCAATCTCCTACGGAATTAGCTAATACTTTAGATGCAGCTATTAAGGCTATCAATCCGACTTACTATACAGTAATCACTGTAGATACCAACTATATTTCAACTTCTATTGCTTCCCATTCATCGGAGCAATCTTCATAGAACATAAACATGAAAACACGTCTTCATTGGACTTTAGTAAGTCTTTTAAAGACGTGTTTTATGTTTCTATGTATAATCCATTCTTTTCAGTTTTCATCTACCGCCAAAATAGTGGAAATAAACATACCTGAAAAGAGCATCCCTGAAAGTGCAATCATCATCGTGAGTAGCTTAGCTAGTGAGGTTTGAGGATATACGTCTCCAAAGCCTACAGTGGTAAAAGTAATCACTAGATAGTAAAACAAATCTATCGCACTTTGCACATTAAAAATCTCAGCTTGTATAAAATGATGAACCTTTGGATTTCCTGTAAACTGAACAAGTGCCAATAACGTATAGAGATTACCTAAAATGATTACAAGCCACGCTATAATACTCTTTACCTTTAAAGCCTTTCCCATTTTAGGCCCTGATTTATAAGGTTCTTGTCCTGTAATAAAGTGTAGCATCTCCAAATACACCCTCACAACACTTACAATGAGTGCTATAAATGCCACTTGCCTTATGAGCATTGTATTAATGGCTGTGAAAAACATAAGAATCAGTGTTGGCGTCAAAATAGAAAATGCAATATCTAATGTCATACTAACTAAGTATTCTTCTAGCCACACTAACAGGCTTATAAGCACTTTTAATAGTAAGCTATAGGTTATAAAAGTTAATATAAATACAATTAGTTTTTGAATATCCCCTTCTTGCTTTATCACTTTTACTATACTTAATAAGCTGACACTGCCCATTTGCATGACTCCTAGTAATTTGTCCTGCCAACTACCTTCTATTCCAAATAACTGTTTTACTAGCCATTTTAAACTTAAGTGTTTATTTTTAGTCCCCATTATTAACTGACCTACTAGTAATATGAGCAATAGGACAACGAGATACATTTATTTCCTCCTAGCTTATCCATCTTGCTTCATTATATTCTAACTTTGTCTTGGTCATGCCTATCTATCTATTTCTTTAACCAATACTTACTATTTTGATTAGTGTTCTTTTATCCCTATATAAGAACTCATATCTTCTAGTTTATAAGGTTTTAAACGATCACCTTTGTCTCGTCTAAAATGAATTGATTGATAGTAATCCTAAAAAATGTTATACTACTAAAGCAAATTCACAAAACAGATTTACAATATAAAAATGAGTAAAAAATTGTAGTTTATAAAATAATATATCGAAGAGCTTATTTTGATAGGCTCTTTTTTAGTAGCAAAGACAAGAAAGGACATTCTATGATAAACGTTGATAACTTATTCTACTCTTTTCCCCAAAAGGATCTCTTTAATAACATTTCATTCACATTAGAAGAAGGTCAACACTGTGCTTTTATAGGTGTAAGTGGTAGTGGAAAAAGTACCTTAATTGATTTAATCATCAACCCAGACAAATATATGTTTGAGGGTGATTTAGAAATAACACCTAACTGCCGAATTGGTTATGTCAGCCAGTTCATTGAACCTACACAAACAAAAGATATGACTGTATTCGAATATATAGGTGGTCCATGTATTAAACTGCAAAATGAATTAACAGCTATTTGCACCGAAATGGAAACCTCTTCTGATATTGAGGCTTTACTAGAAAAGTATCAAGAAACTTTAGATGCTTTTGAGGCACTTGGTGGAGATGATTTTGAAAGTAACATTAATAAGAAATTGAATTTAGCCAATCTCATGAAACATAAAGATCTTATGGTTTCTCAACTTAGTGGCGGCGAATTCAAGCTTATTCAAGTCATTAAAGAAATGCTGAATAATCCACACTTAATGATTATGGATGAACCAGATGTGTTTTTAGATTTCGAAAACCTTAATGCCCTTAAAAACCTTATTAATACCCACAAAGGTACGCTCCTTGTAATCACTCATAATCGCTATCTACTTAATTATTGCTTTGATAAGATTCTTCATCTTGAAAATAAGGAGCTTCAAGAATTCGATGGCAACTATATGGATTATAACTTCTCACTCCTTGAGAAAAAGATTGAATTACAAGAACTGGCTCAGGCTGATACAGATGCCATAGAAAGAAATGCTCAGGTTATTGAGAAACTTAGAACTGCTGCAACTAATCTAGCTGACCCTTCTAAAGGAAAATCTTTAAAGGCTAGAGTGAAGCTCCAAGAACGCTTAGAAGCACGCAGAATAAAAGCACCTTTTGTTTATATCAAAGAGCCTACTATTGATTTGGTTACTGACCATGAAATAGACCCAGAAACCACTATTTTAAAAATAACAGATTATAGTATTGCCTTTGAAGAAACACTTTTAGAAAATGTTAACTTTGAACTCAAGGCTACTGATAAAGTAGCCATTATCGGTGCCAATGGTACTGGCAAGACCACTTTATTACGAGAAATCTTTAAAAATAATCATCCAAGCATTGCATTTAACGAAAGTACTGAAGTGGCTTATTTATCCCAACGTCAAGGTGAAATGCTAGATGAGTCCCATACGATTCTTGAAGAATTCCTAGAGCTTGGTTTTAAGAACGCCGATGAGGTACTCTCTCATATTATGGGCTACGGCTTCGAAGAAGAAATGCTTCATCAAAAGATTGAGGCTTTATCTGGTGGAGAAAAGAATCTCCTTCAATTAGCTAAAATCGCGGTAAGCCATGCAAACCTACTACTATTAGACGAACCTACAAGTCATTTAGACACCTATTCACAGCTGGCGCTTGAAAAAGCTCTAGAAAAATACAATGGTGCTATTCTTATGGTTTCACATGACTTCTATTCTATCGTCAACTGTATGGATTACGCTTTACTCATTGATGATAAGACCATTAGAAAAGTAAGCATGCGTAAATTTAGAAAAATGATTTATGCACGTCATTTTGATAAAGATTATTTAGAACTTGAACAAAAGAAAAAAGCCCTTGAAACAAAAGTTGCCCTGGCTTTAAAAGATAATGATTTTGTACGTGCCAAAGTGCTATGTGAAGACTTAGAAGCACTAATTAAGTTGTTTTAAATATGATAAAAGGCCTCATTGAATCCCTGTGATTCAATGAGGCCTTACTTTTGCATTCCTATTAACTAACCTTAATTTCCAACTACATCCTTCTTATATCTTTTTAAACTTCCCCATCTTCTTTTGTACCTCAACAAAAATTAATGGTGAAATAGATAATATTGCTATTAAAACCCAATGCCAAAAATGGAGTGATACTAAGTTTAAAACTTTAGCTGCTGGCGTTATTGCAGTCAAAGCTATCAGTATAATTGATCCTATGATAGTTGTACTAAGTAATAATTTATTACCTGTAAAATTGATTTTAAAAATGGAAAGGTGACTTCTACAATTATACATATGTGCAATTGTGGTTAAGCCCATAATAACAAATGTCATTGTTTGCGTCATAGCAGGACTTGATTTTACGCCGCCAATATCAAAATGTGTTCCTATGTAAACGGGTAAAAGCGTTGCAACAGTGAAAACAAGTGAAATTGTAATAATTTTGCTAATCATACCATCAGCAAAAATACTTGTTCCTTTTTTTATTGGAGATTGCTTCATAATATCAGGTTCTGCTTTTTCTACGCATAAGCTAAAGCCAGGTATACCATCTGCAACAACCTTGATAATGAGTAACTGAATAGCTGTAATAGGCGCACCCCATCCAAAAATAAGTGAAAGTAAAACGATAGTTACTGCTGATACATTACATCCAAGCATGGCATAAATGGATTTTCTGATATTTGAATAAACTCTACGCCCTTCTTGTATGGCCGTTACAATTGTTGAAAAATTGTCATCAAGTAAGATCATATCTGAGGCTTCTTTGGCGACATCAGTACCAGACCCCATAGCGATTCCTACATCTGCTGCTTTTAATGCAGGGGCATCATTGACACCATCACCAGTCATAGCCACAATTTCACCTGTTTTTTGAAATGCCTTGACTATCCTAATTTTATCTTCTGGAGAAGTTCTGGCAAATACACGATAATCGCCAACAACATTTTCAAGTTCTTGGTCAGACATAGAATTTAATGTAGAACCATCCATAATTTTTTTATCGCCATATAAAATCCCAATTTCTTTAGCAATAGCTTTTGCAGTGTTTAAATGGTCTCCTGTAATCATAACAGTTTTTATTCCTGCTTCTTTTGCTACCTGTACTGCATGAGCACTTTCTACTCTTGGAGGGTCAATGATACCGACTAATCCATAAAACGTTAAGTCATTTTCTAAATACGCCTCGTTAAGTTCTTGGGGTAGCTCTGTATAATACTTAAAAGCTACACCAATAACTCGAAGTGCCTTCTCTGCAAATGAATCATGAACAGATTGGATTTTTAGATATAAAGCATCACTATATTTTACTGGCAAACGGTCAATTGCACCCTTGGTGATAGAACAATAACCCCCTTTTGTTTTGTATAATACTGTCATACGCTTTCTTGTAGAGTCAAAAGGAATTTCATGTATCTTTTCATATTCATTCAGTTCACTAGATAAATTCTTGATTTTAGTCTTGGCCAAATTCACTATTGAAAGTTCTGTTGGATTACCTATTGTACTGTCCTTTATTAACTCTGGGCTACTTGCTAATAAAAGAAGTTTTAAAAGATGGTATTCATCTTCATTGAATGGATCAGTTGCATTTTTAGGCTCTGTTTTGGTAGTCCATACTTTTTCTATACGCATTTTATTTTGAGTCAATGTACCTGTTTTATCAGAACAGATGACAGAGACATTACCTACTGTTTCTACTGCCGTAGGCGTTCTGACAATTATATTCTTTTTTGCCATATTGCTAATACCATATGAGAGTGAAATAATTACAACTACAGGCATAACTTCAGGAATAGCTGCTACAGCAACTGAAATAGCAACCATTAGCATACTTGCAATATCATAACCATACAGTAGGCCAATAACTAAAGAAAAAAGAGCAGCAATAATGGCAACAATACTCAAGGTTTTACCAAGTTTTTGCATTCTAATTTGCAGCGGTGATAAATCTGCATGCTCATCAGCAAGCAATTTTGAGATTCGACCTATTTCTGTACCCGTACCTGTATGAGTAACCATAGCCGTACATTTTCCAGCAACAACTAAAGAACCTGAAAAAATCATATGCTTACGGTCACCAATAGCTGCATGTTCATCTGGAACAGAATAAGCATCCTTAGCTACGGGTTCACTTTCTCCTGTTAGTAGAGATTCATCTACTAATAAACTTAGCTCATTTATTATACGAGCATCAGCAGGTATTCTATCACCTGTACTCAAAAGAATGATATCACCTGGAACTAATAACTGAGAGTCTATATGTTCCATTTTTCCATCACGAAGCACTTTACTTTTTTGAACATTATATTCTTTTAGTGCATCCATAGACTTTTCAGCTTTTACCTGTTCACGGACGGAAAGTACAATATTCAAGATGATTATACCTGTAATTACTAACGGTTCTGTTAGGTTATCTGGATGATTGGTTAGTGCTACATAAGTAGATAGCGTGGCAGCAACCAAAAGGATGATGATTGTTATGTCCTTAAAAGAGGCAAGGATATGTTGTAAAATAGATTTACGCTTATCTCCGCTTAAGGCATTTGGTCCATAGGTTTCAAACCTTTTTTGGGATTCTTTTTTAGTTAATCCCTGTTGTACTACATCGTTTAAATCAGATAAAACATCGCTTAGATTTAAATTTTCGTATTTCTTCATTTTTCTTCTCCTTTCAAATCAAAAAAAAAGAGCCAATCGAACAACCATAAAGCCTGAGGTTGATCTATTGACTCTAATAGTTATTTATTCCGGCGAACAAATAACCACGTTTATTATTAAATTTACGTTAAATTTATCACGGCTCTTTTTCTTTGTCAAGTATAAAATGAACACTTTTATTTATGATGTTTTTCTCTGACCAATTCAATTGCTTCCTTCCCAGTCATATGATCAATCACAAGTTCAATAAGACATACCTGATTAAACAATTTATCTATTTCCTGTAATCTTCCCTGTTCATGGTCAGGTGAGTATCTTTCAGCTAATTTCTCAAGTGCTCTTCGCTTCTCCTCATCATTATTTAAAATATGTGCTTTCCCAAAAACTATAGCACTTCGAAAATATGATGTATACTCTTCTGGTACTATCCTATCTTGATCTATTACACAAAATGATACTTTACTATTCTGGGAAATGGCATCCATTTTGTGACCTGTTTTAGCAGAATGAAAATAAATTCTATTCTCGTGAAACACATAGCTTAATGGGACAGCATATGGATAACCATCGTCTCCATGTACAGCTAGAACCCCTGATGTTCCCTTCTCTAAAACAGCAATCGTATCCTCTAAAGATAAAATTTGTTTTTTTCGTCTCATCTCTCTAAACATATTGATACCTCTTTTCTTAATAAAAAAATAAACGCCTATTATTTATCCCTTCAAAGGCCTAACGGAATAAATAAAAGACGTTACCCGGCGGTAAAAATTATTTCTATTCATTTATACTATATATAAACAGACAAATCAAGCCATCATTTACTTAAATTGCATAATAATAAATACCCTATTTTGATTAACAAAAAATTCTCTACTCCTTGAGATTTATATTCTTCTTTAATATCAAAAACCTTTGCCACACTCCTTAGTCTTGTATATCTCATCCTGTGCTTTTCTTTAGCATCAGCAAATACACGTTCTATTGTTTCTTTTCTTCTTTTATAAGTTCCCTTATGATTGGTACGTGTCCTAAATGATTAGACTCTTCTATGTATTCTTCCCAAACATGTCATATAATGAGCTCTTGAGCCTTTTTACTGTTAGTGCACTTCATACGATGACCACACTCTTTACAATCATCAGGATTAGATTTGTACTCCTTATATCCATCCCTTATAAGCGTTTTACATATATGAGGCTTGATGTATCCTGCATCTACTGCAAGGCGTTTCATGCCTTGTTTATATCTCTCTTTTACTTTATCATACACATCTTTAAAAGCTACACTATCATGAACGTTGAATCAATATATATTTGTTCTGGATTAATAAGTTTATAGTTTTCAGCTTGCTTAAGAACCTTAATAAAGATTTTTTGAAATAGGTCACTATGTTTGAAACGACGTTCATAATTCTTATTGAAGGTGGAGAAATGAGGTGTTTTTTCAGTCATTCCATAACCAAGAAACCATCTATAGCCTAGATCTACTTCTATTTTTTTAATGGTTTGATGCATTGAAGGGATTCCGAATAGATGTTGAATAAGAACAATCTTAATAAGTACAACTGGATCAATACTTAGTCTTCCAGCAGAAGAATACAAGTTTTCAACTTCGTCGTAAATGAAAAAAAATCCATAGCCTTATCTATTTCTTGTTAATAAGTGGTCTGATGGTACAAGATTTTCTAAAGATGTGAATTCCATTTGTAATCGAGTTTTAGTGTCTTTTCTAGTTAGCATAATTATCACCCATTTATATTATATCCTTAAATCCTAAAAATA
>JAEWMQ010000011.1 GCA_023393125.1 Bacillota bacterium | reverse complement strand
GCCATAGGACAAGATAAAGAAGATTTTATAAAAGATAATGAGCTATGGCATACACCTTGTGCAAGAAAGTCTCCTTGGGGAAAATTATTAGACAGAAATGCTCAAATTATGCTTTTGGGTGTGGATCTTAGAAGAAATACTTTTATACATGGTGTAGAAGAATGGATAGATATTCCTGGACGCATGACAGATGAAATGGAGCCATTGGTTGTTATCAATGAAAAGGGTGAGGAGATATCAGTACCTTCTAGAAGACATTGTGGTGATCATTGGTCAGAATATTTTTGGAAAGTAGATGATTATTTTAAGGAAAAAGGCGTGATGCACTTAGGAAAGTTTGGAGATGCTACGGTTCGTATTTGTGACACTCAGGGAGTGGCAGAGTTACTTAATGAAATGTTAGCCATTAATCCACATTTATTTTCAAATAATGAACCATTAGAAATAGAACGTTATAGAAAGTAAACAAATTGCAAACAAAATATGACCATACCATGATTTACTTGCAAAATCAGAACTATCTATTTAGGATAAGAATGATAAGTTTTTAGATAAGGTAGGATAAGTGCATGGCAGAGCAAAAACAAAAAAAGAAAGCTAGAAAGAAACAAAAAGGTAGAAGAGTCTTCAGCAAAGGGTTTGTATTTTCTACTTTATTATTAGCAATCATTACTTTTTATGTGTGTTTAACAATAGGAATGAATATATATGATGACATACCATTTTAGTGAATAGAAAAAATAAAGGTGCTACTTATTTGTAGTACCTTTATTTTTGGGAATAAATATTTGATTTTTTATAATCCTTTTTTAGAAGCAAGCATTTTAACAATAGATTCAAATTGTCCTCTTTGATTTTTAGGAAGTTGACTTTTAAAGTACTGAAGTATGGCCAGTTGCATTTCAGGCGTAAAGGGAATATTTTTTTGATTAGCTTCGTTTGAAATAGCCATAAGAAGTCCTAATACTTCTACACTACTTTTATAAGTTGCGCTGGATAAAATAGTTTCTAAACGACTAATAAAGTCTGGATCTATACCTTGAAAAACAGGATTTTCAGAAAGCTTCATACTGATTACCTCCTCTAAAAATATTTTTATAATCGTTTATTTCATAAAACCGGAAAGTAACTTTAATAATTGAACTTGACTAGGGTCGAGTAGAGGCGATAATTTGTCTATGATTTGACTAGGATTAGGTGAAGAGCTTGGCGTTTCGGCTGAAGTAGCAGAAGGTGTAATGGGTGGTGCTAAAGGCTTATCTTCAGGTATACCAGAGTCACTAGCATGTAATGAATAGCTAGGCTCATCAGTACTGCGTGGACTTAATAAATCTCTTGCTTCTGTAATTTTTAAAATAGCATCTATAAAATAAGCTTTATCGCTAGAAAGATTTTGTTTAACATCAGTTAGGAAATTTTTCTCCCATCCGGTTTCTTGAGAACGGCTCATTGAGCGCACAAAATCCTCACTGGAATATAAATTAATCGTATACATTAACTCCATGGCTTTAATAAGAACAGCTATAGGTTTTTGACGGTCTGGCTTTAGATAAGGGAGAAGTGATTTAGATATCATTAATACATCATTGTTTACAGCCCGATCTAGAGTACTCATACAAAACCTCCATTTAGGGTATCTTTTATAATGTATGATAGTTCTCAGGAAGATTAGAACCGAAATGGTTATTTTTATCTAGGTTAAAGAATAAAATATTAATGAATTCATTAATAAGAGAGTGATCATATGGATAATGAGAATTTAGCTATTAACCTAGAACAGGATTTAGCAGAAATAGCAGGGCTGATATGGGGATATATGGATAAAAAATACATATCTCAGATGAAAAGGCAATTAGATGGTTATAGACAAAGCTGTGAACAGAATTTGTGCAAGGAAGCACAGCTTTTAAGAGCTATGGTACCTTTTATGCCAGAGGAAAGTAAATTATTACAAACTGTAGTAGATGCGATTATTTATAATGACATGATTGAAAAAAGTTTTGAAGAGCATGCGGAACTAGGGAGTCTTTATAGAGATGAAAATAAAGATAGAGAGAACTTGAAGAAGCTTATGTATAAACTTGTTTTATTCAAGCTTGTAACAGCAATAGAAAGAGGGAGCATGGACGTATAAAGGTCTTGTTAAGAAGAATTGACATATATTGCAAAGCAAAAAGACAATGGTATAATAAATTTCGTAAGAAACATGAAACACTTAATAAGCCATTTCGGTAAAAACCTTTTCCCTAATAAGAGGCTGACTAAAAAGATGGAAACTTCCACTTTTTTGGTCAGCCTCTTCCAATTAGATAAGAAGTATTGATATGAAATAAACAAAATAGGAGAAGGACTAAGGGTCCTTCTCCTATTTTGTTTATTTCATTAAGACTATTGAATATCGTTTCTTAAGAAACCACAAGGTGATTTACAGAAGCACATCCAAACAAGAACAATAATGATAATCCATATCCAAGCAGAATTATCGCAGCCACCAAAGAAATTATTGAATAAACAATCTAGATTAAAGCCGCCACCACAGCTGCCTTTTCCACAAAATAGTAAGAAGAAAGCTATAATAATGATGATACAAGTACAGTTATCTTCTAAGAATCTAAAATCTTCCATGATATTGCCTCCTATATTAAAAATTGATTTATAATATTCCTTTACAAAGTAGACAAACAACTCCAAGCATAATAATAAGCAAACCACATTCACCTAAGCAGCAGATGAGAATAAGAGCTAAAATGACAAGAGGTAACCAAGATGAACAACCTAAGTGACTTTGGCTACAGCAATTATGCTTAAAAGTGGGATGACAGTCAGAATATGAATGTGTGTTACAGCCCAAATTGCAGCAACCATTAAAAGCAGACATATTTGACCTCCTTATGAAAACTATAATTAATTATATGATTCTTTCATTTAAAAAATTACTTATATTACCAAAAAAGTAAATGATAATATTTTATTCTAGAAATAAAAACAAGTTTTGTAAAACTTTGTTCTTAGCTTCTTCATTAACTATAGTATGAGGAATGGAAAAAAATGTTACCATTGTAAAATATTTTTTATTTTAAAAAATATAATAAAATCTCAAATTTTATATTGACATGAATAGTATGATTGTATACAATTATACATAAGTAATTTTCAGACAATTAAAGGATTCAAAATACAAAGATGCAAGGAGTGATACTGTGTTTGAACTAAATAAGAGAACTAATTTACTTACAAGCCCTGAAAAGAATCATCAATTAGAGGATAGAGCTGAAGCAAATATGTTTAGAGAATTTTTCCCATATGATGAAATTCCTAGGGTTGCCTTCAATGATGTCCATGTACCTATGAAAATGCAAGAAAACATTTACATTACGGATACTACTTTTAGAGATGGCCAGCAATCTAGAGCGCCTTATACTACTGAGCAAATTGTAGATATTTATAAGATGTTACATCGTTTAAGTGGGCCAAAGGGTATAGTTAAACAGAGCGAATTCTTCCTTTATAGTGAGAAGGACAGACAAGCTGTTTATAAATGTAGAGAATTAGGCTATGAGTTTCCGCAGATTACTTCTTGGATTCGTGCATCTGAAAAAGATTTTCAACTTGTAAAAGATATGGAGATTGATGAAACAGGTATTTTAGTGAGTTGTTCAGATTATCATATTTTCCATAAGCTGCATATGAAACGTTCAGAGGCAATTGCGCATTATACAAAGATTATTAAGCAATGTATAGATAAAGGGATTATTCCTCGTTGTCATTTTGAAGATATTACAAGAGCCGATATTTATAATTTCGTCGTTCCTTTTGCAAGAGAGCTTATGAAAATTAGTGAAGAAACTAAGATGCCAATTAAAATACGTGCTTGTGACACAATGGGCTATGGTGTAAGTTATCCAGGAGCTATGATTCCACGTAGTGTTCCTGGTATTATGTATGCACTTCATCAATATGCAGGCGTACCTCATGAATGGATTGAATGGCACGGACATAATGATTTCTACCGCGCAGTGGCTAACTCAACATCTGCATGGCTTTATGGCTGTAATAGTGTTAATTGTTCTTTATTTGGTATAGGGGAAAGAACAGGTAATACACCTCTTGAAGCTATGGTTATGGAATATGCACAGTTAAAAGGGACTTTAGATGGTATGGATACAACAGTAATCACTGAGCTTGCAGAATATTTTGAGAATGTAATAGGAGAGAAAATACCAGAACGCACACCATTTGTAGGTAAGAACTTTAATGTAACAAGAGCAGGAATCCACGCCGATGGATTACTTAAGAATGAAGAAATATATAATGTTTTTGATACTGAAAAGCTTTTAAATAGACCTGTACGTGTATCTATTAGTAATACATCAGGTCTTGCAGGTATTGCTCACTGGATTAATAGTAATCCTGATTGTAGTGAGCTAAAAGGCATTGAGAAAAATGATCCACTTTGCGTGAGTATCAAAGACTGGGTAGATACACAATATGAAGATGGCCGTACAACGGTTATGAGTGATGAAGAGTTAGAAGAGTACATTAATAATTATCTTGGGAAAAAATAGACATCTAAGACAACAGAGGAAAATGACTTGAAGAAACAATAAAGTATTTAAGTTAAAACAAGAATGTAGTTGGAGATGTTGAAGTTAAAGCAGCATCTCCATTATTTTTTCACAAGATAATGATATAAAATTTAGACAAGTGTATATTTATTCTGATATAATAGAAAAGGATATAAAACGGAAAATTAGGAGGTATATAAGATGGATAAGTTAGAAGCAGCAAGAGTACACTTTGCAGCCTTAGTAGAGGAACAATTAGCTAGAGTAGAAAGAATGAAAAATGATACAGGTGCCGTAGATTACAGCAAGCTAGATCAAATTATTATTGGTTGCTGCGGTGGAGATGGTATTGGACCAGCTATTACAGCAGAAGCTGAGCGCGTTCTTCGTGCTGTACTTAAAGATGAAGTGGCTAGTGGTAAAATTGTATTTAAACAAATCCAAGGGTTAACTATAGAAAATCGTATTGCAGCCAACAAAGCTATTCCAGATGATGTACTTGCTGAGCTTAAAGCTTGTGACATTATTTTAAAGGGGCCAACAACAACACCAAGCAAAGGTGATGGTCCGAATATTGAAAGTGCTAACGTAGCCATGAGAAGAGAATTAGATCTATTTGCTAATGTGAGACCTGTAGCTGTGCCAGAAGAAGGTATTGACTGGACATTCTTCCGTGAAAATACAGAAGGTGAATATGCACTTGGTAGCAAAGGTATTGCATTAGATGATGATATGTCTTTTGATTTCAAAATAACAACAACTCAAGGGACAGAAAGAATTGCAAGACAAGCTTTTGAATTTGCACGTAAAAATGGTAAAAAACGTGTAGCTATCATTACAAAAGCTAATATTCTTAAAAAAACAGATGGTAAATTCTTAGAGCTTTGCTATAAAGTAGCTAAAGAATATCCAGAAATTGAAGTAGATGACTGGTTTGTAGATATTATTTCTGCTAACCTTATCAATGAAAAAGTAAGAAAGAATTTTGAAGTATTTGTACTTCCTAATCTTTATGGCGATATTATCACAGATGAAGCTGCTCAAATCCAAGGTGGTGTAGGTACTGCAGGTAGTGCTAATGTAGGTAATAAGTATGCTATGTTTGAAGCTATTCATGGTAGTGCACCAAGAATGGTGGAAACAGGAAGAGAACAATATGCTAACCCAGCAAGTATGATCAAAGCAGCAGAATTACTTCTTCGTCACATTGGTTACAAAGAGGAAGCAGATCGTGTTATAGCAGCACTTAAGATTGCAAATGATACGATACAAATGACAGGTAGAAATGATGGTGCGACAGGAGCAGAATTTGCTAACTGCGTTATTGAAAACTTATAAGCTTTTATACATAAGATGGTAAAAGGGTGTCTAGTACTATTTAGAAATAATAGTACTAGACACCTTTTTTTATTTCATATGTAGAAGATAAAGTGAAGAAATAGTGAATATGAAAAATAAAATAGCATGAAATCACATACTTCATGAAAGAAAAAGCAACAAATATCAAATAAAATTTGTTATAATGAAATTAAGCTTTAAATAAGTCACGACTAGGAGGAAATAAACTTGAAAAGTAAGTTAGATATAGGAACTATAATAGCAAGCGTTTGTGGTATTCTAGCCGTTGTTTTTGCAGGGCTTATGTTACTTGGCAAGGTAACTGTAGACCTAGCCATTGTAGTCGTTGGAGCAACTCAAGTACTTAGTGGTTTAGTACAAATGCAAATGGCTCAAAAAGCCGAGTCAGAAGCAATTGGTGCGGAAAAATTTAAGGCAGCCAAATTTACATTAATTATAGGAGTGGTATTCTTAGGATTAATGGCATTTAAATTAATCTTTATAGCGCTTAATACATAAAAGTACTGTGAATATAAACTATAATAAGGAAACTAAATATAATGAGATCAGACACTTCATAGGAGGTGTCTAATTTTTTATTTAAAGTTAATATAAAGGGTGTTGACATACGTAAGGAGTTCGTGTAATATAATAAAAGTCAACACGGCCCATTGGTCAAGCGGTCAAGACACCGCCCTTTCACGGCGGTAACACGAGTTCGATTCTCGTATGGGTCATTTGTTAGTGATGATGCGACTAAGGGAAACACCCGTTCCCATCCCGAACACGAAGGTTAAGCCTTAGTCGGTTGATGATACTTGTCTGGAGACGGACTGGGAAAGTAAATGGTTGCTAACATAAGACGGGGTGTGGCTCAGTTTGGCTAGAGCGCCTGATTTGGGTTCAGGAGGCCGCAGGTTCGAGTCCTGTCACCCCGATTTCTCTTGTAAAAGAGAATTTGGGTCACTAGCTCAGTCGGTAGAGCACTTGACTTTTAATCAAGTTGTCCCGGGTTCGATTCCCGGGTGGCTCAGTATAATGGAAAAAAACGCATTGTCCTTATGGACAATGCGTTTTTTGTTATGGATTTTTATAGGTACACTAAAAATGCTATGGATAGCTAATAGATACCTGATATACTAGCATTAGCTAAATGTATTAAAACAAAGGAAGTTATAAAATGAATAATAAAGCATTAAAAGAGCAGAAAAATCATGGTTCAACTTATTTTCCTTGTGTATTATATGATCACGATTACGGGCGAGTAAAGCTAGAAGTTAATCATCACTGGCATAAAGAAGTAGAGCTTATTTATTTAGAAAAAGGACAATTCTTAGTAGATGTTAATATGGAGCCAGTGTGGCTAGAAAATGGCTTTTGCTTTATCAATCAAGAAGAACTTCATGCCATTAAAGCGGAAGGTCACGTAAAGGAAAGTGCTCTAGTTTTTAATATAGAAATGCTAGGTTTTAGTATGTATGATGAAGTGCAAGCGCGCCTTATTCAACCGCTTTTGGAAAATAAGCTACATTTCCCAGCATTTATAAGTATGAATGAAGCAGAAGGTAAGAGGATTCTAATGCATTATGAGAAAATAGTGCAGTGGCATCAACAAAATGGTGAATTTTCAGCAACTACAGGGGGAATTGTGGCAGATGGTTTAACAGCGCAGTTTAATATAAAGATAGAGCTACTTAACATCTTAACAATTCTTCAAAATAGTGGACTGTTTGTAGAAGATAAAAAAGGAGCAGTAGACTATAAGGTTGAATCAATCAAAAAGGTACTTAGCTATATAGAAGCTCATTATAAAGAAGTATTTTATGTGAAAGACCTAGCGGCTATTTTAAGCATGAATGAACAGTATTTTAGTCGATTCTTTAAACGTATTATAGGGAAAGCCCCTATGGCGTATGTTAATGATTATCGTTTAAAGATAGCTAAACAGCTCTTAGTGAAAACAGATATGCAGATAACGGAGATTTGTCTAGAAGTGGGATTTAATAATATGAGTAATTTTATAAAATTATTTAAAAAACAAGAGAATTGTTCTCCAGTACAATATCGAAAAAAAGTCATAAAAGCATAAATAACGGTCATTATTTGAGAAGTATAAAGTCCTAAGAAATGGTATGATAAAAGCAAATAAGAGTATATTGGAGGTCAGATAGATACAGTGTATAACCATATCGTTATAGGTAGATTTTTTAAAAACAGAGTAGAGCCTATTATAATAAGTTATACCATAGAAAAATAAGTAAGAAGATATTAAGGAAGGAAAAAGTATGTCAACGATTTTATTAGTTATTATTTATATTTCATTTATTAGCTTAGGATTACCAGATTCCATATTAGGCTCAGCGTGGCCTATGATGCATTTAGAGCTAAATGTTCCTATCTCTTATGCAGGGCTTGCAACCATGATTGTGGCTGGAGGGACTATTATATCTAGCTTATTCAGTGAAAGGCTTATCAAAAGATTTGGTACAGGAAAAGTAACAGCTATAAGTGTACTAATGACAGCTGTGGGTCTCCTAGGTGTTTATATGGTACCAGGTTTTTGGGGAATATGTTTATTAGGTATTCCTTTAGGTTTAGGAGCAGGAGCTGTAGATTCAGCCCTTAATAATTTTGTGGCATTACATTATGAAGCAAAGCATATGAATTGGCTGCACTGCTTTTGGGGTGTAGGAGCTACTGCTGGACCATTTATCATGTCTTTTTGGTTATTAAGAGAAAGTGGTTGGAGAATGGGCTATGCCACTATAGGTTTAATTCAAAGTATTTTGGTAATCTGTTTGTTTATAAGTTTACCTTTATGGAAGAAGTTAGAGAAACAAGAAGAAAATAAAACAAGTGAAAAACCCAATACGCGTATTAGCCAATTGTTAGAAATGAGAGGAGCTAAACCAGCTCTCATAGCATTTTTCTGTTACTGCGGTGTAGAATTAACAACTGGGCTTTGGGGAAGTACCTTTTTAGTAGACACATTAGGTTTATCAGCTGAAAAAGCAGCTAAGTGGGTATCCATTTATTATTTAGGGATTACAGTGGGAAGATTATTAGCAGGCTTTTTAGCTATGAAAATCAATAATATTAAAATGATGCGTTTAGGTCAAATGATTTGTTTACTTGGAGCTATTTTACTAGGGATGCCATTTACAAGCTACTTTCAGTTAGTGGGGCTTATGCTCATCGGATTAGGGTGCGCGCCTATTTATCCTGCCATGCTTCATGAAACACCTCAAAGATTCGGAAAAGAGCAGTCTGGGGGAATTATGGGGATCCAAATGGCTTGTGCTTATGTAGGAAGCACCTTTATGCCTCCTGTATTTGGCTTTTTAGCTAAAGGAATAAGTTTTAAGATTATGCCTGTATTTCTTATGATTTTTATTGTGCTCATGTTCATTTGTTCAGAAATAGTAAATCGAGGAATAAAAGTCAAATAACATACGAATAAAATAAAACCTAAAAGAGGTATGACTTAGATAAAGTACATGAAAAGTACTGAAGTAGGTAATACCTCTTTTTTATTGAGTGCAAAAATTCATAATAATTAGTAAAATATGGTATTATATGCTATAATGAAATCAAAAACAAATAGAGGTAAGGAGAAAAGAAATGTATCATTGCTATATGCAATTGCTACAAATAATGATTCTTACAATAAGTATGAGTCATTCTCAGCTTATTTCAGCTGATAAAGTAAATGGGGATGTTAATCAGTCACAAAGTGTATGGCAGTATATGAAGGAAGTGGTTTCAAAGGCAGATGAGCAAATTGAAAAGTGGCAAGAAACTCTAAAACCACAGAATATACAGCTTACAACTGTAGGAGATATTATGATGCATGAGCCTCAAATTACAAGTGGGTACGATCCTAGGACTAAAACTTACGCCTATGATGATATGTTTAAGGAAGTAGCACCTTATTTAAAAGCATCAGATCTAACCATAGGTAATTTAGAAGTAACACTAGCAGGAAAAGAGAAAAAGTATACAGGTTACCCCAGGTTTAATGCACCAGATGAGCTTGCCGATGCTCTCAAGGCTGCAGGTTTTGATGTTTTGACAACGGCTAATAATCATAGCTTAGATAGAGACTTTGAAGGGTTAAAGCGAACCATCGATGTTTTACAGCAAAGGGGTATACAATCTACAGGGACTTATCAAACAAAGGAACGTAGTGAAGCTATCCTTATTCAAGAAGTAAAGGGAAGTAAGATAGCATTTTTAGCTTATACATATGGAACCAATGGGATTAAAGTAAGTAGGGGAAAGGAATATAGTATTAATTATATTAATAAAGAAAAGATAGCTGAAGATATTGAGAAAGCAAGAGCTTTAAAAGCAGAATTGGTATGCGTAAGTATGCATTTTGGAATAGAATATGCCAGAGTACCTAATAAAGCGCAGCAAGAAATGGTAGATTTCCTAGTGGAAAATGGTGTAGATCTCATACTAGGAAGCCATCCACATGTACTACAGCCTATGGAGATACGTGAGGCTCAGGTGAATGGAAAACCTAAGGAGGTAGTCATTTTATATTCGCAAGGTAATTTTATATCGGCACAAAGAGACCGTTATAAGGAAACCGGCAGCATCTTTAATATTATTTTAAATAAAGCACCTATTACTGGAGAATTATCAATAAAAGAAGTAACTTATATTCCAACTTGGGTAGATGCTTCCAAAGTTAAAGGTAAGTATCATTATCGCATTTTGCCGGCTAAAAGAGCTGTGCACCTTTATGAAAATGGAATGGACCCACTTATATCTCACCTAGATTATGAAAGGTTAAAGACTGCATTAAAGGATGTAAGAGCTATGTTTCAAGATGAGGATGAGAGAATAGTAGAGCAGCAAACTTTTATTAACTAAGCATATTGTATGTATAAAAAGGGAAGCTTATAATAGGGTATATATAGAGAGTATATATAGAAGGTAGGGGAGGAAATGAATGATTTAAAAGCACTTTTAATAGAGGCAGGTTTTAAGGTGCAAGAAGTGCCCGAAACTGTATTGCCCTTTCAGGAGTTAACAGCTTTGATTATTAATGATAACCTTAAATTTGTTTATGAAGAAGAAGCAGATGGTACGCTTATGATAAGAGAAATTAGAGTAGATGAAGCTTATTTGAATTTAGGCTATACCACACGTTTATTAGAGTTTTTACATAAGCAAAATGTTTATAATATTATTTTGCCTTTTGTAACAACCCCAAAGTTGGCGCATATTTGTAATAAATTGGGGATTGAAAGAGATGATCATTGTGTTGATCGATATGGTTACAATAGTGCTTTTTATGCCATTGCAAAAAACTATATCTTTTTTGAAGGAAAATATGGACATTATGTGGTAAGGAAGCTGGGAGAATAATGAAGAAACTTATTTTAGTAGGTTCACCACCTGCAAGTGGTAAGACTTTTGTAGCCAAAAAAATTGCTAGTAGTTTAAATCAGCCAGTCTATTTGGATAAGGATACTTTTATACCATTATCAAAAGCAGCATATGCTGCAGCAAATGAGCCTTATAATCGAGATTCTGTATTCTTTAATACGTATTTAAGAGATGCAGAATATATTGCAGCTATGGACGTGGCATTTGAGGCACTTAACTATAATGATCAAGTTATTTTAAATGCACCATTTACTAAAGAGTTTAGAGATGATGTCTATATAGAAGGATTAAAGAAGCGTTTAGCTGCTATAGGGGCTGAATTAAAATTAGTATGGGTGAATTGTGATATTAAGCTTATTCATGAGCGAATGATATCTAGAGCATCAGATAGAGATACTTGGAAATTAGAGAATTGGGATGCTTATGTCAAGACTAAGGATTTCTCTATTCCTATGATGCAAGGAGTAGAGGTCATAGAAAATACAACAGAGGAAGAAGTAATCAAACAAGTCAAAGAGCTACTTGATAAGTGGTAAGGACTATATTTTTATAACGATAATTTAATAAAAGGCCATTACCGTGCTAACTGATGAGTTAATACGGTAATGGCCTTTTGTTATTTTGCATTAAAGTTTAAATGAGCTCTTAAGTGGTACAATACGGTTGAAAACAAGTTTGTCATCTGTAGAGTATTTACCATCAACACAGAAGAAACCATTTCTTACAAGTTGGAATTTATCAAGTGCTTTTGCATCTTTAAAAGCGACATTTTCAATAAAGCCTTCTAATACTTCGAGTGAATTTGGATTGATTTGTTCTAAGAAGTGTTTACCTTCATTTTCTGGAACATCATCTAAAATAAGAGGTTCAAACAATCTAAATTCTGCAGGAATGGCAGTAGCAGCATCTACCCAATGAATAGTAGCTTTTACTTTACGGCCTGTAAAGCCAGAACCACTTTTTGTTTCTGGGTCATAAGTACAGTGTACTTCTACCACATTACCAGCTTTATCTTTAATAACATCTGTACATTTAACAAAGTAAGCGCCTTTAAGACGTACTTCGTTACCTGGATAAAGTCTAAAATATTTTGGTACAGGTACTTCCATAAAGTCATCTTGTTCAATGTAGATTTCACGAGAGAATGGAATCATACGAGTGCCTTGTTCTGGATCTTTAGCATTATTTTCAACTTCTAGAAGTTCTGTTTGTCCTTCTGGATAGTTCGTAATAACAAGTTTAAGTGGTTTTAAAACAGCCATGGCTAAAGTAGCTTTTGGTTGAAGATCTTCACGAAGGAAGAAGTCAAGCATTTGGCTATCTACTGTAGAGTCAGCTTTAGAAACTCCGATTTCTCTGCAGAAGTTACGGATAGCTTCTGGTGTATAACCGCGTCTACGAAGCCCAGAAATAGTAGGCATACGAGGATCATCCCAACCATCAACAACTCTTTCATCAACGAGTTGTTTAAGTTTACGTTTACTCATAACGGTATTAGTCATATTAAGCCTAGCAAATTCGATTTGACGAGGTTTTGCTGCCATTTCACATTCTTCAACAACCCAATCATAAAGTGGACGATGAGCTTCGAATTCAAGTGTACAAATAGAGTGAGTAATTCCCTCAATAGCATCTTCAAGTGGATGAGCAAAGTCATACATTGGATAGATACACCATTTATCACCTGTATTATGGTGAGAAGCATGAGCAATACGATAGATAATAGGGTCACGCATATTCATATTAGGTGAGCTCATATCAATTTTAGCACGAAGTACTTTTTCACCATCGGCAAATTCACCTTTTCTCATACGCTCAAATAAATCTAAGTTTTCTTCAACACTTCTAGAGCGATAAGGACTTTCTTTACCTGGTTCTGTTAATGTACCACGATATTCTTTAGCTTCTTCTGGTGTTAAATCACAGACATAAGCTTTTCCTTTTTTAATTAAAAGGACAGCACGATTATACATTTCTTCAAAGTAGTCAGAAGCAAATAATTTTTTCTCCCATTCTACACCAAGCCATTTCACATCTTCTTCAATAGACTCGACATACTCAGTATCTTCTTTCACAGGGTTAGTATCATCAAAGCGAAGATTAGTTTTTCCATTAAACTCCTCTGCTAAGCCAAAATTAAGTAAAATAGATTTAGCATGACCAATATGAAGATAACCATTTGGTTCTGGTGGGAAACGTGTAATGATTTCATTATGTTTGCCACTTTCTAAATCTCCCACAATAATATTGCGGATAAAATTAGAAGAAGTATTTTCTAACGACATATTTACGACCTCACTTATCATTTAATTTATAACAAGATAAACATATGTAGCATACATCTATCTATTTGGTAAATAGAAAATATAAGAATAAACAATTTGTATCATTATATTCTAATCTAATATGGAGAAAAAATAAAGGGCATCTTTATTTAAAAACTAAAATAATTTATTTGCATACAAAGAACAAGTGTTCTATAATTGATAATAGTTTGAAAATTATTTCTAGATTTAGGGGGTAAATAATGGAACAAATCATGATTGAAGTAGAGCATTTGACGAAGGCGTTTATTTCCAATAAGAAGTATAAAGGTTTGAAAGGTGCACTTAAAGGACTCATTTCATTTAAAAAGGTAAAAAAAGTGGCAGTAGACGATATTTCTTTTAAGATTCACAAGGGAGAAATAGTAGGTTATATTGGGAGCAATGGAGCAGGTAAATCGACGACTATTAAAATGAT
Source organism: Bacillota bacterium (assembly GCA_023393125.1). GTDB lineage: Bacteria > Bacillota > Clostridia > Lachnospirales > Cellulosilyticaceae > Cellulosilyticum. Next base: position 46,964 of record JAEWMQ010000011.1, on the reverse strand, counting down.
GACAGGTATTTTAATGCCCACTGAAGGAAGTTGTATGGTAAATGGTGTGGTCCCCTTTAAAGCTAGACAAAAAAATGCTCAAAATATAGGAGTAGTCTTTGGCCAACGTACGCAATTATGGTGGGACTTGCCACTTTCGGAAACGTTTACAATTCTTAAAGAAATATATGGTGTAAGTGATGAAGACTACAGAGAGCGTATGGCTTTTTTGAATCAAACATTAGAGCTAGAGTCTTTTATGGAAAGTACAGTAAGAACCTTATCATTAGGTCAAAGAATGAGAGCTGATATTGCCGCAGCCCTGTTACATAATCCTAAAGTATTATATTTAGATGAACCTACTATTGGTAGATGAACCTACTATTGGGCTAGATGTAGTAGTAAAAGATCATATTAGAGCTGCTATTAAGGAAATTAATGAGCGTTATCAAACGACAGTGGTACTCACTACTCATGATTTAAGTGATATTGAAGAGCTTTGTAATCGCATTATTATTATTGATGGAGGTAAGTTAATTTATGATGGCACTATTGAAAAGATTAAAACTTTATTTGGAGCTAAGAAAACAGTTAGTTTTGATGTAAAAGATACAAAACCATTTGAAGGAATAGATTATAAAAGTTTATTTGGATTATCAGAGGATGTATTAAGCTATGAACTTCATCCTTCAGAGATTAGTTTCTGTTTTAAAAAGGATCAGCTTCACTTTACAGACCTAATGAATGAGGTGGCTAAAACCAGTGAAATTAGAGATGTAAAAATGAAGGATACAGATATTGGTGATATCGTAAAAAGTATTTATAAACATGGCATGATAGAAGTGTAGGAGGGAACATATGAGAAACCTCAAACATCAGTTTCGTATTTATATACCCTTTATGAAAGCAAAAATGCAAGCTTTTTTAGCTTATCCTATTAGTGTCTATTTATTTATTTTTTCACATTTATTATCTGTTTTGGTGAGCTATTATTTATGGGTGGCTGTTTATCAAAATAGTAGCAATCAAGTATTAGGGGGATTTACTTTAGATGAAATGATTACTTATATTTTTATGACCTACATTACAGGAAGCATTATTAGTGTAGATAGTGCAACAGATATTGGAATGGACGTTGTAGAAGGAAGTATTGCTAGTACGCTTATTAAACCTATTAATTATAAAGTAAAGCTTTTATTTGAATCCTTTGGAGGGATGCTAAGTCAAATCATTATGCCAGCTGGGATTATTTGGGTGGGGCTTATTTTAGCCAATTACCTTACTAAAGGGATTATGCCTCCGGAGTTAACCACTATCTTAGTTTATATTATGAGTGGTTTTCTTAGTTTTTTAATTTTATTTTTCTTTGAATTCTGTTTTGGGATGATTGCTTTTTATACCCAATATGTATGGGGAATGAGAATGATTAAAGATGCTCTACTCCTATTTCTTACAGGTCAAGTCATTCCTATTGTCTTTTTTCCGGAAACAGTAAAAAAGGTGTTTGACTATTTACCTTTTACCTCAATGAATTATACACCTGTTATGATTTATTTAGGAAAAATACAAGGAAGTGCATTATATAGTGCAATAGGTAAGCAAGTGATATGGGTTATTTTAATGTATTTATTAAGTTGTTTAGTGTGGCAGAAGGCAACTAAGAGACTTACGGTACTGGGGGGATAAGCATGGAGAAACTAAAAAAGTATGCCAGATTATATCGATTATTTGTAGCACAGTATTTGAAAACACTTATGCAGTCAAAAGTAGATTTTATTATTGGTTTATTAGGTTATTTGTTACTTCAAAGCTGTGGAATTATTTCATTAGCACTCATTTTTAATCAAATTCCAAAGCTAAATGGTTGGGACTTTAATCAGTTACTTTTTATTTATGGTTTTGCACAAATCCCTAGGGGGATTGATCATTTACTAACAGATAACATATGGATGATTTCTTTTAGAATGGTGATAAGAGGAGATTTTGATCGCTATTTATTGCGTCCAATGAATCCTTTCTTTCAGCTGATTAGTGATAAGTTTCAACCAGATGCATTAGGAGAATTAATGATGGGATTTCTCTTGGTAGGCTTATCCATTCAAAAGGGAATTGTAGAGGTTACACCCCTTAATGTACTACTCTTTATCATATCTGTAGGAGCAGGGGCACTTATTTATACAGATATTAAATTGTTTTTTGCGTCCTTAGCTTTTTGGGTGAAAAATAGTGGAGGTATTTTGCAACTTGCTTATAATATGTCTGATTTTGCAAAATACCCCGTTTCTATTTATTCAAAACCTATACAACTCATTTTATCAACGATTGTACCGTTTGCTTTTGTAGCCTTTTATCCTGCAAGCTACTTCTTAACAGGAGAGGCAGCATTTAAATTAATAGGTGCAGAAGTACTCATTGCACTTATTGGATGGGGAATTGCTTATACTACCTTTAATAAAGGAATTAGTATTTATGAAAGTGCAGGTAATTAAACAGCTGTAACGGGTGTATTTAAATGAGTGGTATCATTTAAACTAACAAGCATGGGACTTTGTGCCTCGTTAAAGCGAATGGTGGTAATGCAAGTATTGCCTAAAGCAAATTGGTGATACATATTCATTTTCCAACCAAAAAGACCAATAAGGGCTGATTTAATAAGACCACCGTGAGAGACCATGACAATGGTTTCGTTAGGATGTTTTTGAACGATGCTTTCGATACAAGCCTTGGCACGAGCGCTGACATTTTTAATGCTGCCATCTCCATCATACATAGGGCCAATTGATTCGTCTTTTAACCAGTTATTGAAGTGTTCTGGATAAAGCGTGGAGATTTCCTTAAAGGTAAGGCCTTCCCAAGAACCAAAATCTACTTCTTTTAGTGGTTCTAAAGGTATAGGACTAAGATTTGTTGGTTTGCAAAGAATCTCAGCAGTTTCAAAAGCTCTATGTAAGGGACTGGTATAAACAGCAGTAAATGAACCGTTTAACCTTTCACTTAATAAAGAAGCTTGGGCTTTTCCAGTTTCAGATAAAGCAATATTTTGGCACCCTTGAACTTTGCCTAAAACATTCCAAGGGGTCTCTCCATGTCTAATAAGTAATAGAGTTGTCATATTTACCTCCTACTATTTGAGTAAAGTAGATTGATTTTGTTTAAATATTTAATTACTATAGCATAAAGTGAATATGAAAACAAATAGCTTATTGTAGGTAGTCGTATACATAAGATCACACGCATAAAAAGGCATAAACTAGTGGGTCACTCAAGGACCTGTACTAGCTTATGCCTTTTATATATGTTTTTAAACAGCGAGATAAATACTTTTAATTTGCCAGCCTGTTTCACCTACCTGTAAGGTAATATCGCCGGTATATTCACCAGCTTCAGGTAGGGTATCATCGTTCCAAAGGGTACTTGCAATAGATTTAGGACCAAAGTTAGCAATGACTTCTGAAATACGATGGTTTTTAGCATATTTGGTACTAAATTTAAGAGTAACATCTTTAATGAGTAAAGTAGGAGCACTATTACTAGCCCCTGTAGGTAAGAAAAGCTTTAGTTGTTTTTCTAGTTCATTAAAGTCATATTCATAAGCGTTATAAATGCATTTATCCACGTAAATCTTTGGTGTTTTATCATGCTCTGTTAAAGTAGAAGCCTCATTCACGGCCTTGGCAAAAGCATGAATTTGTTCGATGGTAGAAGCTTTAAGTCCACAAGCCATAGGGTGACCACCACCTCCATCTAACAAATGAAGAAAAGGCTTGAAACTTTGGAACATATCATACTCTTCAATAGAGCGCCCAGAACCTTTATAAGTACCATGAATCGTACGAGAAAAAACAACAGTTGGACGATAATACTTTTCTTTGATACGCCCAGCTACTAAGCCGACTACACTTTCATGAGCCATTTCATCAATTTCAATAATAATATCAGGTAAAGTAGTCATAGCTTCTACTCGCTTATTGACTCTCGCAATAGAATCCATTTCCTCATCTTGACGTTCTTTATTTAAACTGTCTAAACGTTGTTTAAAAGGATAAAGGGTATTAGGATCAGTGGTGCGTAAGTATTCAAGTGCAGTTTCAGCACTTTCAAGGCGGCCGCAAGCATTTAGTCTAGGGCCAATTTGAAATCCTAGGGTACCTACAGAAATACGAGAATTAATCATTGTAGCAGCAGGAAGGGCACCCTTATTAAGTGCACCTAAACCGGTTTTTACCATATGACGATTTTCACCAACTAAAGGAGCTACATCACATACGGTTCCTAGTGCAACTAAAGCTTGAATACGTGCTACTAATGCCGGAGCAGGTTTGAGTTTGAAATGAGAAATCAGGGCTTGTCCTAGTTTATAAGCAATACCGACACCTGCTAAGCTTTTATAAGGATAGCTACAATCTAGTTGGTGTGGGTTAATAATGGCATCTGCTATAGGTAGCTCATTAGGAAGCTCATGATGGTCGGTAATAATGAGTTTCATACCGAGTTCTTTAGCACTTTTAGCAGCTTCTACAGCAGAAATACCATTATCTACAGTAATGAGCAAGCTTACACCATCAGCATGAGCGTTTGCTACGATATCTGAATTTAATCCATAACCATCCTTTTCACGAACGGGCAAGTAGTGGCTAATATGAGGATAATCTAAGGCTTCAAAAACAGTAAGGAGAACGTAAGTACTTGTTACACCATCTACGTCGTAGTCTCCTACAATACGAATTTTCTCATTCAGTGAGATACTTTCAGTAATAAGGGTTATAGCCTTTTCAATATCTTTTAGGCCTTTAAAGCTTTTAGGTTTAGTAGTACCTAAAATATATTCTTTGATTTCATCTAAATTAAAAGCATTGCGAGTGCAAATAATAGCAGCAATAAAATCATAAAGTTGATAAGTTGAAGCAACTTTATCAATAATCATCTGCTCTTCCTTGGTATAGCTTTGCTGTTTATGTTCTAAAATAGTTTGCATATGAATCTCCTATCTGTCTCTATACAAGTATTTTAGCTGAGGAGCAATATAATTTCTAGTATTAAAATTTACAAGAGGTGTTGAAACTCATAATAGGCTATATTATAATGTGTAGATAGACGAAGAATTATCAAAAGTTAAGATAGTTGAATATACTATTTGTATAAGAATAAAAGCAATGAAAGAAAGAGTATTATGAAAAGTTATGTCAGAGAGAACTCGGTTGGTGAAAGAGTTTCATAGTGATTCATAAGAAGTGCATTCTGGAGCTGGATATGTGAAAACAGTGTAGCATATCTCGTAGGCTGACGTTACCAGTAAATGAGATAGGGGATTTATGTCCCTTAATCAGAGTGGAACCGCGAGTGACTTCGCCTCTGAATAAGGAGGGGAAGTTTTTTTGTTGCCTAAAAACAATGGCTATTTACAAGAGTAGTAGGTAATTGGTGTATTTTGCTTGAAATAGAATGTGTACAGGAGAAAGCAATTAAAGAGGGATTTTTATAAGCGGGAGGAGAATCAATCTATTATGGGATATGTAAAAGAACAAATTCGTGTTATTAAAGAAAGAGATCCAGCTATTAAATCAAGTGCAGAAGTCTTTTTATACCCTAGTTTTTATGCTTTATTATTTCACAAATGGGGACACTGGTTTTATAAGAAAAAGAGATTTTTTATAGCCAGACTTATTTCACAGATTGGTAGGGGGTTAACTGGCATAGAGATTCATCCAGGTGCAGTCATTGGAAAGGGACTATTTATTGACCATGGCATGGGTGTTGTTATTGGTGAAACTTGTGAAATAGGAGATAACGTGACGATTTATCATGGTGTTACCCTTGGGGGAACAGGAAAAGATCATGGTAAGAGGCACCCCACTATTGGTAATAATGTGATGATTAGTACGGGTGCTAAGGTACTTGGACCTTTCAAAGTAGGAGATAATTCTAGAATAGCTGCTAATGCTGTAGTGCTTCAAGAAATACCAGAAGATAGTACTGTGGTGGGTATCCCAGGGAAAGTGGTTAAAATACAAGGGAAACGTATTAATCCTTGTGATGACTTAGACCAAGTTAGGTTACCAGACCCTGTGAAAATGGAAATTTGCACGTTAAGAAGAATAGTGGAAGATTTAGAAGAACAGCTTAAGCTAGTAGAACAACAAGTTGGTTTGCCTGATAAACCATTAAGTGCAAAGAAAAAAGTAGTCATTTTAGATGAGTCACCAGAAATTTATGTATCACCTGAGTTTTGTGAACGTATGCAGCAAACAGAGTTCATCAGACAGCCAAATCAACATCGTTGTGAAGATGAAGACTGTGAGAATATAGAAGCTTGTAATGAATATCAAGAAATAAATAATAAGGAGAAAAATAATGATTAAAATTTACAATACTTTAACTAAGCAAAAAGAAGAATTTAAACCAATTGAGCCTCATAAAGTACGTATGTATGTATGTGGACCAACTGTATATAATCTAATTCATATAGGAAATGCAAGACCTTATATTGTATTTGACACTGTACGTCGTTATTTTGAAAGTATAGGTTATGAGGTTAATTATGTTCAAAACTTTACAGATGTAGATGATAAGATTATTAAAAAAGCTAATGAAGAAGGTAGAACTACAAATGAAGTGGTTACAGAGTATATTGAAGAAACTTTAAAAGATGTATATAACCTTAATGTTACACCAGCAACCCATCATCCTCGTGTAACAGAAGAAATGGATCGTATTATTGAAATGATTAAGGAACTTATCGAAAAAGGTTATGCCTATGAAACAAATGGGACTGTTTATTTTGATACAGCAGCATTTGAGCAGTATGGGAAGCTTTCTAAGAAAGTACTTGAAGAATTAGAAGCGGGACGTAGTGAAAGAGTTGCCTTAACAGAAGAAAAGAAAAACCACATGGATTTTGTCCTTTGGAAGCCTAAGAAAGAAGGAGAACCTTATTGGGAAAGCCCATGGAGTAAAGGTCGCCCAGGTTGGCATATTGAATGTTCAGCGATGGCTAAGCGTTATTTAGGAGATACAATAGATATTCATGCAGGTGGAGAGGATTTAGTATTTCCACATCATGAAAATGAGATTGCACAAAGTGAATGTGCTAATGGTAAAGCATTTGCACATTACTGGATGCATAATGCATTTCTTAATATTGATAATAAAAAGATGTCTAAATCACTTGGCAATTTTAAAACCCTACGTGATGTAGGAGAGATGTATGGTTATGACGTGGTACGTTTCTTTATGTTAAATGCACATTATAGAAGTCCACTTAACTTTAGTGCAGAGCTAATGGAATCAGCAAAAAATAGTTTAGAACGTATTAAAAATGCTAAAGCTAGCTTAAGTTTTGCCCTAGAGCATAGTCAAATTGAAACATTAACAGAAGAAGAAGGTACATTATTAAAAGAGCTTGAAAGTTTTAAAACACGTTTCCATGAACATATGGAGGACGACTTTAATACAGCTGATGCCATTAGTATTATTTTTGAACTTGTTAAATTTGCAAATACCTATGCTAAAGAAGGTGCTTCAAAACCTTTTGTAGAAGCCGTATTAAAACTATTTAATGAACTTACAGATACACTTGGTTTAATTTACAATAGAAACGGCAATAATGAAGACGGTTTAAGCGATGAAGAGATTAAAGCGTATATTGAGAAACGTACAGCAGCTAAAAAAGCAAAGGACTTTGCAGAAGCTGATCGTATTCGTGATTATTTAAAAGATCAAGGTGTACTTATTGAAGACACAAGAGAAGGCGTACGTTTTAAACGTATATAATGAGAAAGGTACGAGAAGTCCAGATGGAAAAAACAATAGAAAATCTTTTAACATTAACAGCAGGAAAAATGAACCATAAGGCAAATACGTACTCACCGCTAGCACTAGCTTATATAGGAGATGGTGTTTATGAAATTTTTATTCGTACGTATGTGATGAATAAGGGCAATGCACCTGTTAATAAATTACACAAAGCTTCTAGAGAATTAGTAAAAGCCGGTACACAAGCGAAGCTTTACTATGCTATAGAAGAAGTTTTGACAGAAGAAGAAAAAGCTATTCTTCGTAGAGGACGTAATGCCAAAAGTTATTCATCACCTAAAAATGGTGATATTGGTGACTACAGACATGCTACAGGGGTAGAAGCGCTCATTGGCTATTTATATATAGATGGACAAGTTGAACGGATTAAAGAACTGATTGATTTAGGGCTAGAAAAGATGTCACTTTAAGTGACTTAAAGGAGAAAATGAAAGCATATGAAAAATGAAATGAGAAACGGCAAAGCAAAAGGGAAAAAACAAGATCGCACAGAGAAATTACCAAAGCAAGAAAATAAATTTAATAAAAGTGAGAGTTTTAGAAAAGAAACATTTGAACATTATAGAGGATATAATAGAAAACCTATGATTCCAGATGACTTTGAAATAGATGAAAACATTTTATTTGGTAGAAATGCAGTGATTGAAGCGTTAAAAAGTGAACGTGAAATAGATAAGATTCTTATTCAAAAAGGTGAAAAAGAAGGCTCAGTTATTAAAATCATAAGTGCAGCTAAAGCAAAGGGAATTGTTACATTAGAAGTAGAAAAAAGCAAATTAGATGAGTTAACAGGAAGAGAAAAGCATCAAGGTGTTGTTGCGTACGTAGCTGCACATGAATACGTAAGTGTGGAAGAGATTCTAGAAGATGCAGCAGCTAAAGGAGAGTCTGCCTTTGTACTCATCTTAGAGAACATTCAAGACCCACATAACCTAGGTGCAATTATCCGAACAGCCCATACTGCAGGTGTACATGGTATTATCATTCCAAAAAGAAGAGCAGTAGGACTTACTGGAACAGTTGCAAAAGCATCAGCAGGTGCACTGGAACATACTAAGGTAGCAAAGGTTAGTAATATTGCTCAGACCATTAAAGAATTACAACAAAAGGGCTTATGGATTGCTTGTGCAGATATGGATGGTAAAGTTCTTTTTGAAGAAAATCTAACTGGCCCTATTGGAATTGTAGTAGGAAGCGAAGGCGAAGGTATTTCAAAACTAACAAAGCAAACTTGTGATTATGTAGTGAGTGTGCCGATGTATGGAAAAGTTACCTCGTTAAACGCATCAGTGGCTGCTAGTCTTATGGTTTATGAAGTAGTAAGACAAAGACACTTTAAATAATAAATATTAATCTATGGCTTAGCTGAAGAGAATAGCATAAGTAGTAGTAGTAATCTCTAAGAGAGTAAACCGCCTCTTATGATTTTGAAGGTTAAAATCATAAGAGGCGGTTCTAATGTACAATCTAGGCCTATTGCATAATAGATAAAATGGCATAGGTACATTGAAAGGTACCTATTTCAATATATATTTGGATGCAATAACTTATTAGAGGAGTTAATTATTAGCGTATAAATATAATCTAAAGATTAGTTATATATATCAATATTTCTGAATTTTGATTTTTAAAAATATTACAAATAATTATATTTACATTCATTGATTATGCATATATAATATAAGATACTAATACCACAAGTTATATTTTTAAAAGAAAATGGTAACGTTTCCAAAAGCGCAAGAATACTAAGGAGGTGGAACCCATTTTTTTATTTTGAGTTATTAGTAACGTTTCCAATAAGGGGTAAGGGGGAATAAGATGAATATTAGAAAAGTTAGTAAGAGGATTTTATCAACACTGATTACATTTATGATGGTCATTCAAAGTTTATTGACTTATGCAGCTGTACCTAGTGAGGTATCAAGTAAGAATTATAAAGAAGTAAAAGTCATATATAAGGGAAGAGAAACTAACTCCATTGTAAAAGAAGTATATAAAACAGGACTAAATGGCGGTAAGAAATTTGAAATCAAAGGAAAAGCAATATTTTATGTAAGAGCTTTTGTTTATGAAACAGGTAGTCAATATAAGGCAGGGGTACAGGTTACGTATATAGATAAAGCTAATAATGAAATAAATGATTGGTGGGATTATACTAATACGCTCACAAAAGAACAAGTAGGCTGGCCTGAATGTAGTGACTATTATATTGAGGTGCTAGATGATTTAGAGTTTATAGAACCTAATATAGATCCTAATAAGACGATTAATCCTACACAAGAAATGGAGTTTTCAGTAAGAGAAAAATTTGGTGGTGTATTTAGTAGGAAGACAACCAGAGAGATACAATTAGACGTAGGACCTAATTTCTTAAATATTAAAACGGAGATAAAAGATAGTAGTAATGTTATAAAAGATAGTTACAAAGCAGTTTTTGAGTCAGATACAGCAACAAAAGATGGTGTAAAGGTACTAAAGCATGAATTTGCTACACCTTTAATAACTGGTCTTAATTCTAAAGTTCAAATTGATGTAGATATGCAAAATTCAAGCCTTGCCGAAGCACCACAGTATCAAGTGATTACAGTTCCTTTAGGAACAAAGACAGACTTACCTATTAAAACTGGTACGTGGACATCAATAGGGACATTAAGTGGGGCTACTAGTAAAGAAGAAATCATATATCCTGATGTAGATGAAGAAGCAGGTTATATCTCAGCGTTTCATTATGATGTAAGATATGGTGTTGCAAAAGCATCAAAAGATGATAGTAATCTTAGTCATGAAGAAATTTTTAATGATAAGAATCGCTTAACAGCAGAAAAAATTAAGCAACGGGCTATAAAAGATATTAACAATCAATACAGTAGCCGTCCGGAACAAGGGGCTTTTTTTGGTAATAGTAAAACAGGTGTACAGACTATGACTGCTAACTTTATTGCACCAGAATCAGGATGGTATTGGTTTGCTATTCGAACATCTTCATCTGCATATGGTAAAATAGATAATAAAGTGTTTGTTAATGAGTGGAATGCTGTAGCTGACCAATGGGATAAAAGTGGAAATTATTGGGGAGGAAATGGCTGGTTTCCTAAAACGGAAGACGAAGGAAAAAATTATTATAGAGATAGTTCTAATACTGGTAGTAATGTTTTTTATCTTGAAAAAGGAACAGTGCATACAATTGAAACTAAGTGGAGGCATGCAACACAAAATGATTATCGTCCTTCCTTGCATTATAAGGTAAGTTCAAATAAAAGCAACTGGTCAAGTTGGGAATTAGCAGATAATACAGTGCTAAGTAATCGTAACTTTAGTGGTGCAGCTAATAAAGCTGTTCAATATTGGGGATTTATTAGACCTGATAAAGATGGAGAATACAACCTAGCACTTTATGCTGATGATGGAGCAAAAGGTTGGATTGGGATAGATGGTGAAGAGGTAGTCTTTGTAGATAGTTTGAAATTAAGTAATGCACAAAATCAAACGATTGGTAGTGTAGCAGTTAGTTTAAAAGGAGGAAAAGATTATCCTTTCTATATTGAATGGTATGAAGGTGCACCACATGATAAGGCATTACAGCCTAAAATTAAATTGAAATCAGAGTCTGAATTTCAAACTATTCCAGATAGTTGGTATCATGCTAGTAAATCAGAGGAGCCTACAGTAACACTTAGAGATGTCTATGTAAGTGAAACTTTAAGTAAAGAGGTTCCATTACCTAATATAGAAGGTCAACATTATATAATAGTTAAAGCAAAGGATTCATATGGTGTTGAAAACCAAGTACTTGTAGGCCCTATTATTACAGTAATTGGTACCGCTATCGTTGAAACACCGCCGGCTGGAACAAGTGATAACAATAATATAGTCCCAGAAAGTATATCTAATGTTAATGCAATGATCAGATATGGTACAGATACCAAGAAGATTGAGTATACGATTGACCTAAGTGCTGTGAGTAGTGCAGCTACCAGCGATGGTAATAAGGTGTTTAAGGAATTAACACAATCACAATTAAACAATGCAGTTATAGAAATAACGGACAAAAACGGAAAAGAAATTATTAAAGCTGGTACTGGAAATTATGAGAAGATCATAACGGATAATAAGATTGTTATTAAATTAAAGGACACTAATGTGATTACTAATACTGGCGAAACACATAAAATCAATATTTATTTTCCAACCTATTTAAATGAAGGGATAACGTACTTTAAACAAACGGGTAATGATAATACTTATATGAAACTACTAGAATCTCAGTCTCTATCACCAGTTAAGGTAAAGCTCACTGTTTCAAGATGTCCAAAAGAGCGGGAAGCATTAATAGATCCTGTGACAGGAACCATTATTCTAAATGAACAATATGCTACTGTACCAAAAGTAGATGATGTAGATATTCAGGTGCTACTAAGAGAAATTCCTAATATTCATTAATAAAATTTAATATAAGGAAAGAATATTAAAATAAGAGGATACTACATTAGTGACAATGAAATTACTAGTGTAATATCCTCTTTTGTTTATTTAAGTAGGCCTATTAACTTATATAGTAACTTATAGTATACTAATAATATTATCATAAATGTATTGTAACTATTTTTAGCCAACTACTTAGTTAACACTACAGTATAGAACTATTAACTGACTACTTAACGGATTTATAGATTATGGGTAAAAAGCTATTGTATAGATGATTTGAGAACATATTACAGTTATAAATTATAAGAAGGATGAGTTAGCTTAAAGATATACAGATAGATATATGATTATAGTAGTTGATGCATACGAGATAAAAGGACAAGTTGCTGTTTTAGGAGTAGATGTAGTAAAAGTAATAGGCATAGAGTAGTACAGATAAGATTACTAAAAATAGTTCTGCTGAAGGCTCAATGAGTCAAGGAACTTTAGAAAAAATGATGAAATTATATAAATGTCATATTGAGTAAGGAGCAGGTTATGGCAATTATTCAAGGATTATCAAAGGAAAATAAAAAGCTAGAACAATTAACTGATGAGGAATTAATAGAAAGATATCGAGATGGGATAAATGATGCAATTGAGGTATTAGTACAACGTTATAAGCGATTTGTGCGTACTAAAATTAAAGCAAACTACTTTATTGGTGTAGATAAAGATGATCTTATTCAAGAGGGGATGATTGGTTTATTTAAGGCTATTTGTGATTATGATGCTCATAAAGACACAAGCTTTAAGTCTTTTGCTACACTTTGTGTGACAAGGCAAGTAAGTACTGCTTTCAAAGCAGTTTCAAGACAAAAGCATATTCCGCTTAATACAAGTATTTCTCTAAGTATTCCTATTAATCATAAGGGTAATGAAGAGGATGATGAAGGAATTACTTTATTAGATACACTTAAAAATAATGCATCCATGACACCAGAAGATGAAATCATTAGTAAAGAAAATTTAGAAGCTCTTAATAATCAAATTATAAAGGCATTAAGCAAATTAGAATGGCAAGTATTAAATTTATATATTAGCGGGAAAAATTATCAAGAGATTGCTAAAGAACTTGATAAAGCACCTAAATCTATTGATAATGCACTTCAAAGGATTAAAAAGAAGCTAGAGAGTGTTTGTAAATAGATATTCAATTGAAAAACGCAGCAGATAGAAAATCTATCTGCTGCATTTTTTGACGAAACTAGAAGCAACGAGGAAGTACGTCTTCAATATTATCAATACGGTTAAAGTTGAAGTATACAATTCTTTGTGTGCAAGGGTTAATTGTTTTAAGGAAACATTTGCCGATTCCTACGATAACAACACACATTTTGCAACCATCTACATGAATAATAACTCTTTGATTAGTTAGTTTACAAGCGACATCTCTTAAGCTATTTTCGCATAAACAATCATTATTATTTTGGAATGGGCAAGAAATACCTGTTAAGTCATCATTATGGTGTCTATCGCAGCAGTCATCATCACGGCGTCTGTCACGATGTCTATCACAGCAGTCATCACGACGTCTATCGCAGCAGTCATCACGGTCGTCACAGCAGCTTCCGTGATTATGAGTAAAGAAATTTCTATTATTTTTTCCACAACAACTCATATTAAGTCCTCCTTATTTCATTATAAATTATGAGACCGAATTAGCACTGAGGTAAGCATTCCTCTATATAATCGATACGGTCAAAGTTGAAGTATCTGATGTTACCGCAACCAAGTTCTAATGCACGAATGTAGCAAGGGCAAACTTGGGAAATAATGACACAGAAGCTACAACGATTGGAGTGAATAATAACTTTCTGGTTTACAAGACAAGCTAAGTCATGTTGAAATCCCATATAAATACCTCCTAAAATATTAATCATACAGCCATTTTATAGAGAAGCAGGCTATGAACCTGCGTTACATTTCTCTAATATAAGGTATGAAACTTTTGGAATTAATGTTACAAAAAAGTCGAAAATAATACACATCTCCTGAAGTTTGAAAATTTAAAAATATGAACAAGTATTAATAATATTTTGCAATTATCGTATAAAATGTTATAATAGAGTGATATAACTTCACAGCGAATGAATCGAGAAAGGGAGATAAAATATATGCTATATACAAGTACACGAAAAACTTTAGAAGACATCACATCAACAAAGGCTATTTTACAAGGAATTTCAGAAGAAGGTGGATTATTTGTTCCTATAGAGCTACCTAAAATGGACTTTACTTTAGAAGAGCTGGCAAATTGGGGATATCAAGAAGTAGCTTACCATGTGATTAAGCTTTTCTTTGAAGATATAAAAGAAGAAGATCTTAAAGATTGTATTACTCATGCCTATGATGAGAAATTTGATACGGAGGAAATCACTCCACTTGTACATACAAAAACAGCAAATTTCTTGGAACTTTTTCATGGTCCAACTATTGCATTTAAAGATATGGCATTATCCATATTGCCTTATTTTATGCTTGTAAGTAAACACTATAATAAGGAAGAAAAAGATATTGTTATCTTAACTGCTACATCAGGAGACACAGGAAAAGCTGCGTTAGAGGGATTTGCCAATGTGAATGGGACTAAGATTATCGTATTTTTCCCACAAGATGGTGTAAGTGAAGTTCAGAAGCGTCAAATGGTTACTACAGAAGGGAATAATACCTTAGTCGTGGGTGTGGAAGGTAATTTTGATGACTGTCAAACCACAGTTAAGGAGATTTTTGCAGATAAGGAATTTGAAAAGGAATTAGCGAATAAGAATTATAAATTCTCTTCTGCTAACTCTATTAATATAGGTAGACTTGTACCACAAGTAGCTTATTATTTTGCAGCTTATGGCAAAATGATAAAAGATGGAAAGCTCGGCGTGGGAGAAGCAATGAATGTAGTTGTACCAACAGGAAACTTTGGTAATATTCTTGCTGCTTACTATGCTAAACAAATGGGGCTTCCAATTCACAAATTAATCTGTGCCTCAAATACTAACAAAGTATTGTTTGATTTCTTACAAACAGGTACTTATGATAGAAATAGAGAGTTCCATTTAACGAATTCACCTTCTATGGATATCTTAATTTCTAGTAACTTAGAAAGACTTCTTTATCATATTAGTGGAGGATCTACAGAAGAAGTTTGTAACTTAATGAATGCTTTAAAAACTAAAGGTCAATATACGATATCTGATGAAATGAAAGCCAATTTAAAAGACTTCTACGGTGGCTATGCAGATGATAATATGACAAAAGAATATATTAATAAGGTATATAATGAAGAAAACTACCTTATGGATACGCATACAGCTGTTGCTTATGCAGTATATGATACTTATGTCAAAGAAACAAAAGATTACACGCCAGCGGTGATTGTATCAACAGCAAGCCCATATAAATTTACCGGCAGTGTAATGAGTGCCATAGGTGAACAGTATGAAGG
Organism: Bacillota bacterium; assembly: GCA_023393125.1. GTDB lineage: Bacteria > Bacillota > Clostridia > Lachnospirales > Cellulosilyticaceae > Cellulosilyticum. The sequence continues at coordinate 31,264 of JAEWMQ010000011.1, read as the reverse complement.
TATTAATGACTTTGCTTTATTAGAAGAAATGCATGGGCTTATTAAAGGTAAGATGCCAAAAGCTATGGAGCAAATAGCAATAAGACCTATTAAGCATAATAAAGTATGTGAAGTAAAAGGTATGAAGCAGGTAGTGAGTGACTTTTTAGTATAATAGTACCCTTATCTCCTATTACATTGTGCTATATTAATAGAAAATATTTTATCTAATGCATTTAAAATAAGGAGTGGTAAATAGGAAAGAAATAATGTATAATGGTTATGCTAAAGAAGTAATAGTAGCAGGAGCTAAAGGCACTTTTTAAATGTGACCGGCCAAGGGTTCGTTATACCATGAGGATTGCTCAAAATATAAAGAGTATATAAAAAAGTCAGTGGTTTAATATAGGATGATCCCAGGCACATATTTAAAGTAAGAAAAGGAGAATACTAATGACATTATTTGAATTATGGGATAATTACGGTGAAGATGCAAAAGAAAGATCTGTAGAAGAATACAAAAAAGTTGTAGAAAACTACCTAGGTAGAGAAAGAGATGTTTATAGCTATCTTCTTTCTAATGTAGAAGAGGTAGTAGAAGGAACTATTGCAGAACTTGGTAAACGTTTTAACATGGATGAAGTAGAGTTTTTAGGTTTTGTAGATGGGATTAATGCAAGCTTAAAAAATGGTGAATATGATTTAAAAAGTTTTACAGGCGAATCAGTAGTAAGATTAGAATTTGACCTTAAAAAGTTATACTGGAATATGTTAGATGCTAAAGCTGAATGGCTTTATGGCTTACCACAATGGAACACACTTTTAACAGATGAAGAAAGAGAAGAAATTAAGAGAGATTACAACAAAACAAAAACAGTTGTTAAAGGTAAAAAAGTAGGACGTAATGAAGCATGTCCATGTGGAAGCGGTAAGAAATATAAACAATGTTGTGGAAAATAACTGCTCATATGAGCAGTTATTTTTAAAATGATATAAAGTAAATAGCACTTAAGAGATAGAAGGGAGCCTAAGAATGGATATTAAGTGGTCCTATTATTTAATTGTTATTATTTATGTACTAGTTATTATACTTAGATTAGCAAATAGCTTAAGTACACAAAGGTATAAAAAGCAACATAATGATTATAAGGCAGTATTTTCTATTAAAAAGGACTTTTTTACGACGGTAAGTATGGCATGTCTAGTGACAACAATAGCTATTAATATAGCTGCACTTCTAGGAGGCAGACCTATAAATAAGGATAGTATAATCATTACACTCCTTGTAATGGGATTCACACTTATTAATAGTTGTTATATGGTCTTTTTCTCAGAAACCTCAACTAGTGTATGTTGGTTGGGATACGAGCTTAATTCAGGCGAAATCGAAGACTTAAAGATTAAAGAAGGCCGAATAAAAACAACGCTTAGTATGACATTGACTAAAGAAATAGATAGTTATAATTATGCTAAATTAGTTGTGTTTGGACTAAATAAAAAAGCACTAGAAGATACTTTAAAAGCTTTAAAAGTAGAGAAAATAACCGAGTAAGGAAACTCTTATTCTACGATACTATTGTGGAATAAGAGTTTTTTGTGTTAAGAAAGAATAAAGGAAATGGCAAGAGTTATCCAATAAAATCCTAATATTTTCCAAAAGTCATTATTGCAAAATAGACAAAATAATACAATGTAAACATGTAATTATTATAATGAATATACATTGAAATTAAAAAACACCCTATTAGATTGACATAAGGTAATAAAAAGTGCACAAAAATAAGAAAAAAATCTAGCTAATTAAACATATATGAATTGCATAAAATATACTCATAAAAAAAAACATCTTTATTTTTTTAGATAAAGTGATAGAATGATTAATGATTAAAGAATTAAATTGATAGCACTACCAAAAACAGAATACAATGTTATTAAGTGAGGGATTGTTATGGAAGATATTATTAGACAAATTGTTCAAATTGATTCTGTAGCTTTTGATACTAAAAAAAGTAATGAAGAAGCTCTAAGGTTAAAGAAAGAACAATATGAAAAAGAAATCATAACGTATAAGGAAAGTACACTAAAGAAAGCTCAGGAAAGAGCAAAAGAAATCTATGATCAAATTGTGGCAGTTGGCATAAGTGGTCATGACCTTGAAGAAGAAAAGTGTAAAAAAGCTTCTCTAGCGCTAGAAAATTGCTATTTACAAATAGAGGAGCAACTTTTGCAAGAAGTATTTGAGGAACTTTTCAGAGTGGAGGGATAATAATGAATCCTTTTGCAGCATATAGAGCCATTAACACCAAGATCCATGCAAAAAGAAGGGTGCTTCTTAGTAAAAATGAATGGTCAAAAGTTGTTGAGTATAAAAGTATGACTCAGATGATAGACTTTCTTAAAAAAAGAGATGGATATAAGGAGTTAATAGAAGCTCATAAAGGAGAAAGCTTGCACCGTGCAGACTTAGAGATGTTATTAGACGGTTACGTTGTAAGTGAAATAGAAGAAATGCTTCATTATTTTTCAGGAAGTTATAAAGAGTTTTTTAAAACCTTTTTAATGGAATATGAAATTAATGACTTGCAGTTGATTCTTAGAATTATTTTAGCTAATGAGAATTTAGAGGAAGCACAGCAGTTATTTGTTCATTCTAAAAAGTGGGGAATACCTCAGTATAATAAACTACTGACCTGTAAAACAGTTCCTCAGTTTATTGATGCTTTGAAGGGAACAATTTACTATCAAGCTGTTAAAAGTATTTCTTTAGATGACAAAGATAAAAGAGAATTTCATATAGAAATGCAACTTTACATTTTGTACTATAAAATATTAATGGAAAGAGCTAGTAAGTTAAATAAATCTGATGCAGCATTAGCTAAAAAAATAATAGGTACAAGAGCTGATCTCATCAATGCACAATGGATATATAGAGCCATTAAATATTATGATATTTCTCCAGAAGAAATTCTTATTTACAGCTTACCTTGTGGAAACAAGTTAACTTATAGAAGACTAAAACATTTAAGTTATATTAAAAGTGTGGAAGAGCTCAAAAAAATGATACAAGAGTATTTAGCCTATCCTTTGTTTGAGCAAAATGAAGATGCTTTTCTCCAATGTATGGCAGACCGTTATCTTTTAAAATACGTAAGCCAATTAGGAAAAGAAGGTGAAAGTATTCAAGCTGCCATTGCTCATATTTACACTTTACAAATAGAAGTAAACGATCTAATTGCACTAACAGAAGGTGTAAGGTATGCCTTGTTAGAAAATGAGCTGAGGAAGTATTTAGTTCATATAATATAATGAGCGGAGGAAGTTGCACATGGCTATTGAGAAAATGAAACTCTTAAGTCTAGTAGGCGCTTTAGATGAAGAATATGCAATACTTCAGGAATTAGTTCTTTGTGAAAAGGTACATTTAAATTTAAGCCATAGCGAAGCATATGATAATAATTATTTAATGCATCAGTATGAATCTATGTTATCGTCTAATGGTAGCGTAAAAGAAGAAAATTATGTAGAGCTTGAAAGTAGATATTATAATATCTTATCTAATTTAGAGAATATGGCTACAGATTTAGAATTACCCATTCATTTAATTAAAGAAGATATAAAGACATATACTAGGCAGCAGGCAATTGAAGATTTTGATAAAATGTATCAAAGTATAGGCCCTAATATTGAGGCAATCAGTGAAAAAAGAGAACAAATGAAAACTCTAGAGACACTTAATCAAAACTTCAGTTGTATCGACAAAAAAATAAATTTCACTGAACTTAATCATTTAAATTACTTTAAATATCAGGTGGGCATGCTCTCTAGAGATAATAGAATACATATTAAGAGAAATCAAGAAAACATTAGTGCACTCATTTTTGAAATAGGAGAAATTGAGGCATCTAGGGAAGATATTTACATTATTTTCTATCTAAAGGAATTTGAAGAAGAAACAGAAAAGTTACTTAAATCTTTAAACTGGATCAGGCTAGAACTTCGTACTGATTTAGAAGGGGAAGTTATTAGTTGTAGAAAAGAAAATGAAGGCAAAATAGAAATCTTAAAGAAGCAAATCGAGAGACTGGAAAAAAATATTTTCGAAAATAGAGGAGAACTTGTTCTTCTTTTAAATAAAATTTACACCAGAATGAAGCTAGAGCTTAAGATTATTGAACTAAAGAAACAAGTCTTTAGAGGAAATAATGTATTTGTACTATCTGCATGGATTCGGGCTAAGGATTACCGGAGACTGGACGAGCGTATTGGTGATGTCACCGATAAGTATGTCATGATGGCTAAGAAGCCAAATGAGCTAGGGCAAGACATAACGCCACCAACTAAGCTTAAAAACAACTGGTTCTTTAGACCGTTTGAGCTTATTGTACAACTGTATGGTTTACCAACATATCACGAGATAGATCCAACACCGTTTTTAGCCATTACTTTTTGTTTAATGTTTGGTATTATGTTTGGTGATGTTGGCCAAGGGTTTATTTACTTTTTAGCTGGTTTTTTAATTAGTAAAAAAGTTGAAGTAGCAGGTGGTATATTAAAACGTCTAGGGGCTACCTCTATGATTTTTGGATTTATTTATGGTAGCGTTTTTGGTCTAGAAGATCTACCATTTATTTCAGATATTGCACTTGTTCAAGGTGGTCCTTTGCATAAGCCTAATATTATGCCGATATTAATTGTTGGCGTAGCTTTTGGAGTTGCTGTACTCACCGTATCTTTTTTAATGGGTATTATTAATGCTTTAAAAAGAAGAGATTTAGAACAAGCATTCTTTGGAAAAAATGGAATCGCAGGTTATTTATTCTTTATAGGACTAATTTCTGTGGCTTTATGTTTAGTAAAAGTTATTCCTATTCCTATATATGTACCTGTATTGGTGATGTTACTGATGTTAGTGGTGATGGTTTTCAAGGAGCCACTTGCACATTTGATGGAGGGCAAGCGTCCTCTTATACATGGAGATAAAGGTTCTTACTTTATTGAAAGTGGATTTGAAGGTATAGAAACTATACTTTCAACTTTAAGTAATGCTATTTCCTTTATTCGTGTGGGTGCTTTTGCACTTAACCATGCGGGTTTATTTATGGCTTTTTCTGTTATGGCAGGAATGGTACCAGGGATTTTACTTAAAATAATTATTTTAGTACTTGGTAATGTGCTCATATTAACATTAGAAGGATTAGTTGTATTTATTCAAGGATTAAGACTTCAATATTATGAAATGTTTAGTAAGTACTTTGGCGGCGATGGTGTTGCCTATGAACCAATCAAGTTAAAAAATTAATTAAATAATAAATGAAATGTTTTAATATGAAAGGATGAACAACAATGATGCAATTAGTAGTAGTTTTAGCAACAATGATAGCAGTAGGAACAATTCTTTATGGTGTAAAAACAATGAAAAATAATAAAGTGGGTAATGTAAGAACACAATTATTAACATCTGTAGGTTTATTTTCAGCTATGGTAGTAGCTTTTATAGTAGTGGGTGCTGATCAAGTGGTATTAGCTGCTACAACAGAAACAGCTAATAATGCAGCAGTAGCTGGTCTTACTTTAGGTGATGGTTTTAAATATTTAGCAGCAGCTCTTAGTACAGGTCTTGCAACTATTGGTACAGGTGTTGCCGTTGGTTCTGTAGGTTCATCAGCAATTGGTGCAGTATCAGAAGATCCTACTATTTTAGGTAAAACTTTAATCTTCGTAGGTATGGCTGAAGGTATTGCTATCTACGGTATGATTATTTCTATCTTAATTTTATTTATCTAAGAGATACCAATTTGAGTGTAGGTGACTAGCCAAGGCTAGTCACTCCGCCAACTGGCGATATCAAATAAGGAGGCGGAAGCAAATGAAATCCTTTTTAATTAGTGATAATCATGATACCTTAGTTGGAATGAGACTTGCTGGCATTGATGGTATAGTCATCCATCAAAGAGAAGAAGTATTAGAAGTAATGAAAGCAGCCATGATAGATCCTGATATAGGTATCATTATTCTTACAGAAAAAATAGTTGATTTAGCTCATGATGAGATTATGAACTATAAAATTAAATACAAAAAGCCATTGATTATTGAAATTCCAGATAGACATGGTACGACTAGAGGCTCCGACGTTATTACTAATTACGTACGAGAGTCTGTAGGCATTCGCATATAGAGGTGAGAAGAATGGTTACGATTGAACAAAAATTAACACTATTTTCAAAGCTATTACATCAAGATATTAAAGAAGAAATAGATCAAAAGTTCTATGAATTAGAAAAAGAATATGAGAAAATTAGCGCTGAAAGTAAATTGCGTACTGACAAAGAAGCTGCTGAGATTATAGAACAAGCTAAGAGAAAAGCTGAGAGTAAGCAGATTGAGCTTATTAGCAAAGGAAAATTAAGTAGTAAAAAAGAAACAATGTTAACGAAAGAAAAGGTTGTAGATCGTTTTATGTTAGCTTTAAAAGAGCGTATTAAAACTTTCGTTTCTACACCTGACTATAAATCTTATTTGGCACAAGTTATTTCAGGGTTAAGTTCCTTAAAAGGTTATACTAACCCATTAGTTATTTATGTCACAAATTACGATTTTGAAACTAATCAAGAATTTATTAAAGAAGCATTGGTGAAAATCGGTATTTCCTCTCATATACTAACTTTTAAACAAGCAGAAGAAGAAATATTAGGTGGGCTTGTTATTGAAGATTCATCTCTTAACATGCGCATTGATGAAAGTATACTTGGCATGCTTGAAGAAAATGAAGATTATATTGTAGAGAAACTTACGTTAGCAATTGGAGAGGTAGGTGGTAGAGATGAGTAGAAATTTTGGGACAGTACAACTCATTAATGGTCCAGTTGTTAAAGGTACGGGCATGGCAGACTTTAAAGTTAATGAAATGGTAACTGTAGGAGAAAGACAACTAATAGGTGAAGTCGTTTCTTTAGAAGAAGATATGGCAACTATTCAAGTTTATGAAGAAACAGAAGGGCTTAGTGCAGGAGAGCAGATTACCTCAACAGGAGCACCACTTTCATTAAGTTTAGGACCTGGGATGTTAAGTAATATGTTTGATGGTATACAAAGGCCATTACAGAAAATTCAACAACTTTCTGCTGATTTTATTCCAGAAGGAATTGGTTTACTTTCTTTAGATGAAGAAAAAATATGGGAAGTTAAAGTAACTGCAGAAGTAGGAATGAACTTAAGTGGTGGTATGGTTTATGCAACAGTTCAAGAAACACAAAGTATACTTCATAAAATTATGGTACCACCTTCTGTAAAGGGTACTGTTGTAGCAGTTAATCCTGATGGTGAATATCGTTTAAATGATACGATTGTCGTTTTAGAATTAGCAAACGGTGAAACGATGAATTTGACATTGGTACAAAAATGGCCTGTAAGAAGACCTAGACCAATTAATAAAAGAGTTCCTATTTATAAACCACTAGTAACAGGACAACGTGTTATTGACACCTTTTTCCCTATTGCTAAAGGTGGAACCGTAGGTCTTCCTGGTGGATTTGGTACAGGGAAAACAGTAACACAGCATCAATTAGCTAAATGGAGTGATGCAGATATTATTGTTTATATAGGTTGTGGAGAACGTGGTAATGAGATGACTAATGTTCTTGAAGAATTCCCAGCACTTATTGACCCACGTACAAACCGTCCTTTAATGGAGAGAACAATATTAATTGCTAATACTTCTAATATGCCAGTTGCTGCTCGTGAGGCAAGTATTTATACAGGTATTACAATGGCAGAGTATTTTAGAGATATGGGATATGATGTAGCTATTATGGCAGACTCTACATCAAGATGGGCAGAAGCTCTTCGTGAAATATCAGGACGTCTAGAAGAAATGCCTGCAGAAGAAGGTTATCCAGCTTACCTTCCTTCAAGACTTGCACAATTCTATGAAAGAGCAGGCTGTGTAGAAACTTTAAGTGGAGACGAAGCTTCAGTTACTATTATCGGAGCAGTTTCTCCAGCAGGTGGAGACTTCTCAGAACCGGTAACAGAAAATACCAAACGTTTCGTAAGTGCATTCTTGGCACTAGATAAAAAACTTGCTTATGCAAGACACTATCCATCTATTAACTATTTAACAAGTTATAGTAGTTATGTTTCTATATTAGAAAATTGGTATAGTGAAAATGTAGCTCCAGATATGTTAAGCTTACGTGCTAAGATGGTGCGTTTATTACAAGAAGAAGAAAAACTTAATGAAATTGTACAATTAGTAGGTGAAGATGTACTTCCTAATGATCAATGTCTTGTACTTGAAATTGCAAGGGCTATTAAGAAGGGCTTCTTACAACAAAATGCCCTACATAAAGATGATACTTACGTGAGTCTTGAAAAACAATATAAAATGTTACATGTAATCAATGACTTATATGAGAATGCACTCAAATGCGTAAAGATGGGGATTCCTTTATCCACTATACGTAAAGAACAAGTTTTTGAAGATGTTGTTAAGATGAAATACGATATTCCAAATGATCATATTGAATTATTAGATGAACTTCGTAGTCGTATTGTTAGAGATTATGATGCATTAATGAAGAAGTATCAATAGGGGAAAGGGGAAAAATATGAGAAAAGAATACTTAAAATTAAACAAAGTAGAAGGACCCCTCATTGTCCTTTCCAATATAGACGATGTTGCTTATGATGAAATGGTTCACATTAAATTAGACAATGGGGAAATGAGAAAAGGTAAAGTCATTAAAGTGGATGGTAAAACTGTTGTCGTTCAAGTTTTTGAAGGAACAGCAGGTATTTCCACAGGTAATGCTTCTGTTAAGTTTACCGGTGAACCTTTAAAACTTCCTTTATCAAAAGATATATTAGGACGTTCTTTTAATGGTATTGGTGAGCCAGTAGATGGTGCTTATCAAATCATTTCAAAAGACAAATATAATGTAAACGGTCGTCCTATTAATCCAGTAGCACGTCGTTATCCAAGAAACTTTATTCAAACAGGTATTTCTGCTATCGATGCCTTAATGACACTTATTCGTGGCCAGAAGTTACCAATTTTTTCCGGTAATGGTATTTCCCACAATGAATTAGCAGTTCAAATTGTTAAGCAAGCTAAGATTGAGGGGGCTAATGCAGATAACTTTGCAGTTGTATTTGGTGCCATGGGTGTACGTCATGATGATGCATCTTATTTCACTCGTAGTTTTGAAGCAGCAGGTGTACTTGACCACGTTGTTATGTACCTTAATCTTGCTGATGATCCTATTACAGAAAGAATTTCAACACCACGTTGCGCTCTAACAGCAGCAGAATATCTTGCATTTGAACAAAATATGCATGTACTAGTTGTATTAACAGATATGACTAGCTATAGTGAAGCACTTCGTGAAATGTCTTCAACTCGTGGTGAAGTGCCATCTCGTAAAGGTTACCCAGGTTACCTTTATAGTGACTTATCGACTATTTATGAAAGAGCAGGTATGTTAGAAGGAAAAGAAGGTTCTATTACACTTATTCCTATTTTAACAATGCCAAATGATGATATTACTCATCCTATTCCAGACTTAACAGGTTTCATTACTGAAGGTCAAATTGTATTAAATCGTGTGCTCAATCAAAAGGGTATCTATCCACCTATTGATATTTTACCATCTCTTTCTCGTTTAATGAAAGACGGTATAGGAGAAGATTATACAAGAGAAGATCATGCTGCATTATCTAATCAAATTTTCTCATCTTACTCTAAAGTGCAAGATGTACGTTCTTTAGCACAAATTATAGGGGAAGATGATTTAGGAGACACAGATAAGCTTTATCTTACATTTGGTAGACTTTTTGAAGAAAAGTTTGTTGCCCAAGGCGCGTATGAAAATCGTACGATAACAGAGACTCTAGATTTAGGTTGGGAGATTCTATCTATTTTACCAAAATCAGAGCTTGATCGTATTGAACCAGAACTTCTTGAGAAGTATTATAAAGGTGGAAGGGAGAGGTAAGCTATGGCTGTTCTCGTTGCACCTACTAAATCCAACCTTATTAAGGCTAAGGCAGCTCTTGATTTATCTAACAAAGGTTTTGAGCTATTAGATAAAAAGAGAAATGTCTTGATTAAAGAAATGATGAGTCTAGTGGACAGGGCCAAAACTATTCAAGGTGAGATTTTTGTCACCTTGCAAGAAGCTTATACTCAACTTCAAAATGTTAATATTACAACGGGTATTAAGAATGTAGAAAATATTACACGTAGTATTCCAAAAGATGAAGAGTTTGAGATTCTTTTAAAAAGTGTTATGGGTGTAGATATTCCAACGATTAAATATACTAAAACACCTGTAAAGCCTAGTTATGGTTTTCATAATACGAATCCAGCTCTTGATGCAGCAGCAGAAAGTTTTAGAACTGTTCGTTATTTGATGTATGAATTAGCAGAAATTGACAATTCAGTTTTTAAATTAGCTAAAGAGATACAAAAAACTCAAAAAAGAACCAATGCGCTTCAACATATCCAGATTCCACGTTATAAGGAACAAGTTAAATATATACAAGAAGCACTTGAAGAAAAAGAAAGGGAAGATTTCTTTAGACTCAAACGCGTTAAAAAGCGTTCGGCGCAATAATAAAAGAGACATAAAAATCTAATAAGGTTTTTATGTCTCCTTTATTTATTAGGAAAAAAATACTAATTTATTCTTGTATTTAATCGGTAAGGAAGCTTTTGGTAGTAATTAGGGAAAAAATAGACTTGAAAAAAAGGTAGAAAATGATATAATAAAGATAACAAAAGACAAATTACCTGGGGTGTACGACAACCTGTTATTTTGAACCTACAAATTATGCACGGGAACTTGATTTCCTTACTAGCTATGTCAGGCCACAACATAATTCCCTTTGGGCAGTGGAAGGCAGAATGAGTAAGAAAGGTACCCACCTAGAGTAGTCTAGGGCGTCAAAATCGCAGGACCGGCATTTTGGGCATTGTAGAAGCATCAACCTATAAGAGGTTGGTGCTTTTTTTGCTAATGAAAATAATAAATAGGATACATAAAAATAAGAAAGGCATAATAAACTGAAAGAAGGAGCTAAATATGTTTTATCGAATTAAACAATTTATTTGGGCTATAACGGCTAAGATAAATAGAGAGGAAGAAGAATTTATCAATCACTATTTATCTGAAAAAGAAAAACAGCTTTTTTTTAGGCTCAGGGTTTATGAACAAAAACATAGTCTACGTGTAGCTTATGAACTAAAGAAAAGAGCGGAGAAAGGCCAAGAGATAGAATATATACGTTTAGGGCTATTACATGATATTGGAAAGAGCAAGTATCCACTAAATCCAATAGAAAAAAGTATTATAGTGGTATTTGATCATTTAACAAAGGGAAAAATTAAGAAAATGAATCATTGGAAGATGGTGAAATGTTATTATCATCATGGAACTATAAGTGATCATTTATTAAGGGAATTAGGGAGTTACCCTCCTTTGTTTTTAGAAGCAATTAAAGATCACCATCAGCTCAAAAAGTCGTCTAATAAGCTACTTACAACGTTAAAAGAATGTGATGATGTAAGTTAATTTCGAAAATGCTATTGCAAATCATTCGCAATAATACTATACTTAAATAAGTAACTGCAAATTATTTGCATATAGGAGGACGTATGGAATTAATAATAGACGCTTTAATAGATAGCATAAAGTTATTGCCATTTTTATTTTTAGTATATTTACTTATAGGTTATTTAGAGAGTAGTACAGATAATCGTTTATACCGAAGGTTAGTAGAAGCTAAGTGGTTAGGTCCTATTATAGGAAGTATATTAGGATGTTTACCTCAATGTGGGTTTTCTGTAGTAGGAGCCAACTTGTATAGTAGAGGTATGATTAGTATAGGTACCTTGTTAGCTATTTTTATTTCTACTTCAGATGAAGCCATTCCTATTTTATTTGCTCATCCAAGGATGCTTCAAAGTGTAGGAATTGTACTAGGCCTAAAATTAATTATTGCCATTTTTATTGGTTTAGTTATTGAAGCGGTCATAAGGATGACAGGAAAAAATCCCACTTTAATAAAGAATAAAGCCGTAACTGAAAGTATAGAAGTTCAAAATGGTTGTGGATGCCAAGGAGGATGCCATAGTCACGGCAGTGGTGTTTGGAGAAGTGCACTTTTACATACCGTAAAAGTTTTTCTATATATTTTAGTGATTAATCTAACACTAAATGCTATAATTGAAGGGATTGGAGGAGATTCACTAAGTAGAGTCTTACTATCCAATAGTATGTGGCAACCAGTACTTGCAGCATTAATAGGTCTTATTCCTAATTGTGCCGCTTCTATCATCATAACGGAGATGTATATTGCGGGTACATTAAGTTTAGGAGCACTTATAGCTGGGCTAATCACAGGTGCAGGTATGGGGCTTGTTATTCTCTTTAAATCTAATAAACCATTTATTGAGAATATTAAAATTTTAGGAATATTATATGTAACAGGTGTTATATTTGGTATGCTAATACAAATGATTTCATAAAGTACTTTGTAGAAGAGGGATAGATATGAAACAAGAGCTATTAACTCGTTTAGGTATAAAAGTAACTAAGCAAAGAAAAGTGATAGTAGCTATTCTTGAAAAAAGTAAGGAGCCCATTACAGCAGAGGAGATTTATAGTCGTATTGATTTGCAAGAAGGAATTAATTTTTCCACTGTATATAGAACACTCAATACCCTTGTAGAAAAAGGAGCGCTGACTAAGACAGGAATGCCGGGAGAAAAAGTTTATTTTCAGCTCAAAAGTCATCAGCATGCACATGAGTTAGAATGCCTAGCTTGTCATAAGCATATCGTTATAGATGAGTGTCCAGTAGAAAATTTTAGTAGGGTATTAAATAAAGAAACGGGTTTTGTAGTAACTGAACATCAGTTGCAATTAAAAGGTTTGTGTGCGGAATGTGCAGACCATTCTAGTAAAAGTGTCTAAGCTTATAAGCTTAGGCACTTTTATTATTTTGTTCTTACATAAGACAAGTTTGCATAGACTATAGTATAAAGAGATACTAAGGAGGCAAATAAATGAGCAGAAAGAAGCACCGAGTTAAACGCTATAAAAAGCGTGCAAAACGAAGGGGAGAAAAAAAGGATGCAACTTTATGGGCTGTTCTCTTTATAGTAGCCCTGTGGTACTTTTTAATAGGACGAGAACTTTTACCGAGTCTTTTCTCAGGGGAGAGCGTAAAGACTTTAAGCGAAGAAAGTAGTTTATATGAAGTACCTTGTACGCAAGCTAACATGGCAAAGCTTTTAGCATGTACTTTAGATGAAGAAGAAACTACTGATATGCAGGAAGAAAAGGCTGATGTAGCTTGGTATAAGCCATATTATGAAAGCTTAAAAAAGAAAAATTTTCTAAGCTTAGATGAGAAAGAGGCCCTTCAATTATTAGATGAAGAAACCTTTAATAAAGTTTTATCAGAAGTAATAGGGGAAGACTATCAGGTAATAGCAACCAAGAATGAAGCCAATAAAGATAACTATTTAAGTATTCATGAGGTGGTTAATGCCTATTATTCAGCAATGAATAAGGTGAAAAAGGATACTTATATCAAATACATAACAGTAGTCATTTTAGCAACGCCATCAGATGAGAGGCTAGAGGCCTGGCAAGTAATTACTGATCAAGGCAAATTGGGGTTTGAAGGTCTAATCTTAGAACCACTTAAAAATCAGACTATACAGGTAGCTGTTAAAGACCAAGAAATATTAGGCGTTATAAAGGTTATTAGCAAACAAGGTACTATAGAAGATTGTGAACTTAAATTAGTCAATGACCAAATGGTTACAGCAGTAGTTAAGGGGAGTAGTATTAACTTTATAAATAAAGGCATAGATTCTAAACAAGTAGGAAGTATTGGTAAGTTAACAGTAAGTAATGAGGGCGCTATTGCGTATGAACCGCAAATTTATGGAGAAAAAGATAGTGTAATAAAAGTAACTGATAGTACAATTACTTTAGAAAAAGCAGGAGTGCTTCAGTATAAAGATGTAGAAGTTTCTGATAAAACAGATCTAGGAAATTACACGTCTATCAATCAATTACCCTATGGTGTACAAATTGCTTATCAAAAGGAGGGTGACCGACTCATTACACTGCAGGTAATAGGGAGAAGTAATAAAGAAGGATTAAGGGTGGTACTTACTAATGAAGAAGGAAGTTATGTTCATAAAAAGGTAAAGCTAGTGAGCACGGCGGATTATGATCTAGTTTATAATGGGGAAACAACTCATTTAGATGCACAAGAAGTATGGGATAGTGAAACATTTAATTGGAATAAGGAGGCATCAACATTACAGTTGGTACCTAAGAGTGATAGTACTATTAAACTGTTAACAGTAACAAAGAATCAAGGTTTTTCTAAATATAAAGGTTGTATTGAAATAACAAAAACAGATGAAGGTTATCATATTGTAAATGAAGTGGATATGGAGAATTATGTAGCAGGTGTTATTCCGAGTGAAATGCCGACAAGCTACGGTGTTGAAGCGTTAAAGGTGCAGGCTATAGCTGCTAGAACCTATGGGGTAGCTAGTAAAGAAAGTAGCAAATTCATTCAGTATGGTGCACAAATCGATGATACGACGGCTTCTCAAGTATATAACAATATAGCACCAAATCAATTAGCCTATGAAGCAGCAGCAACTACAGAAGGAAAAGTATTAAAATATAAGGGGAATTTATTAAGTAGTAAATTCTTTGCTACTTCATGTGGTTATACAGCTAATTATGGAGAGGTGTGGGCTGTAGGAGAAAACTTCCCTAGTGAAACACCACCTTATATGGTTTCTGATAGACAATATACAGGTGATAAAATTGTAGCAGATATGAATGATGAGAGGGCAGCGTATAAGTTTTTTAAGCTGACACCAAGTGATTTAGAAGCTTTTGATGAAGTTTCACCTTGGTTTAGATGGCAAGTACAATTATCCAAGGAAGATTTAAGTTATTTAATTAATAATGCCATAAGTAAACTTGCTCAGCAGTATCCTGCATTAATTAAAGTAAAAGTAGAAAATGAATGGAAAAGCCAAGAAATAGACGAGATTGGCAGTATTCAAAATCTAGAAGTGACCCAAAGAGGCCAAGGGGGAAATGTAATGACACTTGTGATAGAGGGCTCTAAAGCAACCGTTAAAGTATCAACAGAGTATGTCATTAGGAGTTTACTTGCTGGCAGGGGTAGTCCGGGCATTATTGTGACTAGAAGTGATGGAAGTACAACTAATGCTATGTCACTTTTACCAAGTGCTTTTTTTGCACCAGATATTGTTTATGATAACCAAAAGCAGCTAAAACAGATTACCTTATATGGCGGTGGCTTCGGTCATGGCGTAGGGATGAGCCAAGATGGTGTTAGAGGTATGGCTGAAATGGGTTATACTTATGAGGCTATACTAAAGCATTTTTATAAGGATGTAGAAATAGTAGATTATAAATAGTAAAAGGTAGGTTGCCTTATTAGGTAACCTACCTTTTTTATGAGTAGATAACATCTTATTTAGTTTTTTTAGAACGTGAAGGTGCATTTTGTGGAGGAAGGGTAGAAGTACTAGTAGAAGTAGTTGGAGTACTTAAACGTTGATCTAAAAATTCTTCATAGAGTTTGAAGGCTACAGCGCAAAGCGGAACAGCTAATAGGCAACCTACAATACCAAAGAATCCACCACCAACAATAACAGCTAGTAAAATCCATAACCCATCTAAACCAGTAGAGTCACCTACTACTTTTGGACAGATAAAATTACCATCGATTTGTTGAAGAATGGTAATAAAGACAACATACCAAATAGCCTTAGTAGGCTCAACCATTAAAATAATAAGTACACAAGGTACAGCTCCTATAAAAGGACCAACAACTGGAATAACGTTTGTTACACCAGCTATGAAACCAAGTAGGAGAGGATAAGGGAAACCAAATAAGCTAGAACAGATAAAGGTAATAACGCCAATAATAAGGGCATCTGTTAATTGTCCAATAATAAAGCCTCTAAATGTTTGATCAGTTACTTCTAAGATATGTTTCAATTTACTTTTTGCCTTACTTGTAGCAAAAGCATCTAAGGTGCGTGTAACAAGAGACATTAAAGTTTCTTTACTAGCTAAGAAGTAAACAGAAATAAATAAAGTACAAATGATGTTAACTACCCCAGAGGCAGTACTAGTAACAAGGCCAATGAGAGATGGTAATAGACCTTTAAGGAGTTCCACTAAAGACATAATTGCTTTTTGGATTTCATTCCATATAGAAGGTTCCAATTTAAGGTTGCTAACAATATCAGTTAAATAATTTTGTAAGGTCTGATAATATTCTGATGAGTTAGCCATAAATATATTGATGCTTTCACCTACTTGAGGAATGAGCATAGAAAAAGTGAAACCAATGATGAAAAAGAAAAGCAAATAGGATGTAACTAATGATAAAGACTTTTTCAATTTGTAATGAGGGTCTTGTCTATTACTTTTAAGTACTTTAGTTAAGAAATAAGTATAAGGAATGTTAAGAATATAAGCTAGAGCAAAACCTCCAATAAAGGGTTGTGTAAGCGTTAAAAGTTTATGCATGACCCCTGAAAAAACTTCAAATCGTAACAAGAAAAAGTATAAGATTAAACCATAGGTTACTAGAAAAACAGGCTTTTTAAAACGATTCATAAATACCTCCTTCATTTTGTGATTTACTTTATTCTAAGGTATTTTTAAGGTACAAACAAGCATTTTAGAAATAAGTTATCAACTAAAGCATAGGACTAGGCTGGGAGAAATATTGTCTCATGTTAAGGATTATAATATAATAATAAAGAAGTCGAAAAAAGTAATAAAATGTAAAAAGGAATGGAGAGGAAAAGTGCCGAGCTACAAATATAAAGCGAAAGATTTAAATGGAAAATATCATAAAGGAACTATTTCATTAGATAATCCACAAGCACTTTATAGTTATTTAAAGGAGCAACAACTATTTTGTATATCATATAGAGAAGAACAACAAAAGAAGAAAAAGGAAAAACGGTTAAAGACTAAAACTTTAGTGATTTTATCTAGGCAAATAGCGACTATGTTGAACTCTGGGATTTCTATTATTAAATGTATAGATATTTTGCATGAGCAAGCAGAAGATATAAGACTTAAAGCTATTTTGTCAAATCTTTATATGGAAATTCAAAAAGGAAATCTTTTATCAAGTACATTAAGAGAGCAGGGACAGGTGTTTCCTGATTTATTTGTTGCAATGATTGAGGCAGGAGAGAAGAGCGGTTCTTTAGATGAAGCTTTTGAAAGATTAGCCATTCACTATGAAAAAGAGAAAGAGTTAGAGGAAAAGATTAAAAACGCCATGATTTATCCTATTATTTTAGGTGTTGTATCTATAGGTGTTTTACTAATCTTACTACTTTATGTTGTACCTAATTTCTTTACTTTATTTACAGAGATGATAGATACATTACCTTGGAGTACAAAGTTTTTATTAAATTTAAGTAGCTTTTTAATGAATAACTGGATGGCTTTAATAACCGTGCTAGGAATTATGATTCTAAGTATGTTCGCCTTTGCTGGTCAGCCTTGGTTAAAAAGATATAAGGAGCAGCTCTATTTTGCTTTGCCTGTGGTTGGAAAGCTCAATAGAATTATTATAAGTGCTAGATTTGCAGAAACCTTATGTACTTTATACGCTAGTGGACTTTCACTCATTGAGTGCGTAGACATGACACAGAAGGTTATTAATCATGCTCAGTTAGATAAAAGACTTGATAAGGTAAAAGAAGAAATTGCGGTAGGAACGCCGCTATCACTTGCGCTCAAACATACAAATATTTTTCCAGCAATGCTCATTCACATGATTCAAATAGGAGAAGAATCTGGGCAATTAGAAGAAATTCTTGAAAAGACATCAAAGTTTTATGCTCAAGAAGCAGATACGGCTATTAAAAAGCTTATTGCTTTATTGGAGCCAACAATGATTGTTGTTTTAGGAATAGTAGTAGGATTTATTGTTGCTGCTATTGTTCCATCTATGTACAACGTTTATCAACATATTCAGTAAAGGGGGACACTATGGCGTTAGTAATAGATATCGGAAGTAAATATATTCATTTTATAGAGAGAAAAAACAAAGGGAAGTTAAGGTGTCAATCTGTATTGGTGCCAGAGGGTAGTATTGTAAGTGGAGAAATTATAGACTTAGAAGAAATAACTCAGCTTATAAAAAGGACTATTAAAAGACAACGTTACCAAAAAAAGCAGGTTACTTTTCTAATACATACAAGTGGAATGGTCATTAAGGAAGCTGAACTACCTAAAGTAAAGCCTAAAGAAATGCAGTTACTAATGGAACAAGAGATGTTAGGGTTACTGCCAGCAGATGAGTCTTATTTACTTGATTATAAAATAGTTGAAAGTACCAATCAGCAGTTGGGTAAAACCATGATTATAGCTATGCCTAAAACCTTAGTAGCTAGTTATATGCAGCTAAGTAAGGCAATAGGGATCAAAAAGTGTAAGATAGACATTCATCAAAATAGTATTATCAAGCTTATTAGTAAACAAAAGATAGAAGAAGATAAACCTATAGTTTTGGCAGATATAGGAAATAGTATGCTCCATCTACATTTATTTAATGGCAGATCACATGTGTTTTCTAGAAGTGTTTCTATTAATACAGAGCAGTATAAAGAGACTTTAATTCTTATGGGACAATTAAGAGACGAAACTGCATTTTTGAATTTAGATTTGTCTCCTAATAGCTTAGAACAAAATCCAGTTCTCTTTAATCTACTAAATCCGTATCTTACAAGCATCTTAAGTGAAATACAAAATATGTTACAGTTTCAGCTTAGTAGAGCCTCTCAGAATCCTGTAAGTGAGGTCTATCTATATGGTGGAATGGCTAATATGAAAGGTATGTCAGACTATTTGGAGAGTGGGTTACTGACAGAAGTAAGAGATGTCCAACATTTGATTAAGGATTTTAAAGTGAATGAGCTAAATAGTTATTTAGCCGGGTTAGGAGAAATTTATCCAGATCAAGTTAAAGGGATTAACTTTTATGCGGCCTATAAGCAGCTAGAAAAAAGAAATAAGAAACTTTCTTCCACCACACTTACATCAGGCTTTATACTGGCAGGACAAGTTATTGTAGGGGCAAGTGTTTTAGCTTACTATCTATTAGCAGGAAGACAGCATTATCAGGTGGCAGAAGCGTTAATGGAGCCATATAGACAACCAGATATAATAGTAAAATTACAATCATTATATGAAACGAGTCAGCAAATAGAACAATTGAAAACGAGTAGTGAACACTTAAATGAAGTAGGAAAGCAAGTTCAGGAGCTGCCTAAGCTAGATAAAGTATTTTGGAATGAAATAACTAAGCAAATACCAGAATATATGACAATAAGGAAAATCACGTATCAAGGCGGCAATATTAATTTAGAATGTAGAACCCTTTTAGAACAAGAAATATTAGATTTTGTATACCACCTTAGAAAGCTATCTAGCATACAAGAAGTTCATTATACAGGCTATAGTATAGAAGAAAATAACTACTATTTTACAATTAACCTAGTATTAAAAGGGGGAACATTCTAATGCGAATATCTAAGAGAGAACAAATGCTATTATGGACTCTTATTAATATAAGTGTTCTTTTAATAGGTGTAAGAATTATTTTGCCTAAAGTAAATCAGTATTATCAAACATCAGTAGAACATTTAGCGCTCCGTGAAAATCAGCGTTTACAGGCAGATATACTTTTATTACAAGAAAAAGATTTGCCAAGCCGTTTGCAGGATTATAAAGAAGAATTAGAAGCAGTAGAAGCGCTCTATTTTCCTAAATTAGATCCAGAATATATAGAAGCCTGGATTATGTCTATAAGTAAAATGCAGCCTATTCAAGTATTAGATTTAAGTATAGAAGAAGTACGAATGCAGGATGAAGAAGGCCTGATAGAGGTACTTCCTATTGAACTCACATTAGGAGGAGAAGAACAGTCTATAATCACCTTTATAGATAACTTGCTAAATGACGGGCGTTATGTTTCTATTGAAGAACTTAGTTTAGAAGAAGGAAATGGGAAAGTCAAAATAGGAATTTATAGAACGGATAAGGCTCAGGATGAGTTAGAGCACATCTCCTTTAATGCACCAGTAGGTAAATCATTTTTGATGAGTGCGCAAGAGGTGAAAGATGAAAAAAATGAAGAAGTTAAATAAAGCAGGCGTTAGTTTAATAGAGATTCTTATTAGCTTAGCTATTTTTGGAGTGCTAATGGTACTGTTCTCAACTTTAATGGGAACAGCTATCCAGATGAGAAAAAGCGTTTTTAATCAAGCTTCAAGTAGCATGGAAATAATGAAGGCTATTGCTAATGATGACAATGATTTGATAACAGAAGAAAGGCAAATGGTGATTCAGTTTCAGGGTTCTAAAGAACTTAAGATAACAGGAAGCCTCATTAGTAAGGAAGATGATGAAGTCAGCTATCAGTTATTTGTTCCATACTAGTCAGTAAGGTAGGAGAAGAGATGAATAAGTGGATAAGAGAGATTACTAGAAAAAAGCAAGGAATGACAATTATAGAGATCCTAATAGTAATGGCACTCATAAGTGTTTTAATGCTTCCTCTTTTACAAATGCTTCTAGGTGGACAAAATTTATTTGCCAATCACCAAAATGCCTTAGGCGAAAAAAGTATGTTTATTTTGATTGAAGAGAAGCTACAAGAAGAAGTACGTTTTGCCAAAACTGTAAGAGTTGTAAGCAAAGAAAATGTTAATCATTTAAAAGAGGGAGAAATAGCACTTTATGTAAAGAGTGAAGGAAGAGAAAGTCAGCTTATTAAGAAAACATACAGTGATGGAGAAGTGGTTCTTTTAGATAAAGGGATATTAAATAATAAGCAAATGACTTTGACTTTTAATCTTATCAAAGAGAAAAAGCAAGTTGTTCAGCTAAGTTTAGTAGGAGAGAATTATCAAATAGAAACTGCATTCAAATTACACAACTTACACCAAAGTGAAGTAGAAGCATGGGAAAATCAGCGAGGAGATGTACTTATTTATACAAAGTAAGGAGGTACATAATGAAAAAAGGTAAAATATACAAGCTCAATAATAGAGGCAGTACATTAATTTTAACACTTATTGTATTTATGGTCATTCTCATATTAGGGTCGACTATGATAACAAGTATGCTTTATTCACAGAATGAGAATAATATGCAAATTAATAAACAGAAGGCTTATTATGCTGCACAATCCGTTGCTGATGCTGTGAAGAGTTACTTTTTAAATCCAACCTCTGCTTTTATAAATGCAGAGAATATAACGAGTCCTTATGAGCTCATTGGAACTACAGGGACGTATACTTTGAAAGAACGAGGAATAGACGAAGAAACAAAAGTAGTAATTAATATAAAAAGAGAAGGAACTTTTATAGATAATCAGAAAGAATATATTCTTATAGAAGCTATAGGAAACTGCCAAGGAGAGCAAAGCACAGTAAAGGTAAGATTATTAGAAGAAAAACAAATGGGCTCAGGTTTATATAGTGATCAAGTGGTGTTTGGAAGTGGCTATTTTAAACTCAATCATAGTGCTTCCATGCCTTTAAAAGTAAAGGGAAATATATTCATAGATGATATAAGTGGAAGTGACGGTGTGAATATTAGTGGTATTGATCTTACAGAACCTAATGAAGATGGGCAGAATACTTTATACATAAATGGGATAAATTCTCCTGTAACTATACAAAATAGTAAATTGCAAGATGTCTATGTGCAGTTTACCAAAAAAGGCTTGCATATGAATAAAAATGAAGCAGACAATATTTATGTGAAATACACAGATGAAGAAAATACGCCATGGGTAGGCATTAGTTTTGATGGAAACAATATTAGAGGGGAAGCCCAGCTTTATATTGGAAGTGTTGTACCTAATGTTGTGGGAAATAAAATAGGGCAAAGATTAATTTTGGGTTTAGATATGGAAGAATTACCTTCCTGGAAAATAACAGGTAATGAGGTAGATGAAATTTATATAAAAGGTGCAAAAAAGTTAGGAGCAGTACAAGGACTAGCTAATAAACCTATTGAGGTACTTTATACAGATGCATTAGTTTATGAAAATTTACCTTATTATTACATTAGTAAAATTGTTGAAAGAGATTTATCAGAGTTAAATGCATATGAACAAAAGATACCAACAGTTATTAGTAATTTAGAGAAGACTAGTGAAGTACTGAGAGAGAAACCATCTTGGGATAAAGCAGCATTATCAAGTGGTTTTATAAAATTAGAGCAAGGGCAGGGACCGTATGCCCAAGATCCTGCTAATTATCAGTATGAAGAGTATTACGATCCGATTAGAAAAATCAGGTTAGTCTTTGCAGAGCAAACAGGTTGGCATACAATTCAAAAAGGTGGTGTCACTAATGAAGCTAAATGGCTTACCTATTATATCTCTAATGAAGCAGCTTATGAGGAAGATCAGATATTTTTCATAGCTGAAAATGCAGATGGTATTACATTTAACTGTAATACCAATGATAGGCTAGGACCTTTCTATTTATATGCACCAAGAGCACTTTGTAAATTTGCTACTGACTTTGAATATTTTGAAGGAAGTATTATTGCAGAAAGAATTATTATAGAACCTAGTGTACAAGCTGAATTTGTTTTTAAAGAACCAGAGGAAACAGATGGCATTGGCGTGCCAGGAGGTACTAGTGGGCAATCCTATAAATATAGTTTTGTAGAGTATCTAGATTAGTAGTAAAAAAAGCCTAGGTACCAATGAATAATAGAAGGCCCCCATAAGTAAGAGATGCCTAAGCCAATGGCTAAAAAAGGCACGAAAGGCAAGGCATCTTTTTTATCTTTTTTACCTTTCATTAAAAGAAAAATGCCATAAAATCCTCCAAGCATAATAGCTAGAAAAGTTCCTAATAAAACATTTGAATAACCTAATAATATTCCACAACTGGCTAAAAGTTTGATATCACCACCGCCTATACTACCGTGAGTAAGGATACTAATAATGAGTAAAGGTACGCTAGCTGCAAAAAAGCCAATAATCATTTCTAATAAAGTAGGTGAACCTATTAAGAGATGCTGAAGTATGCCAATAACGCCAATAAGCATTACGAAGCGATGTCTTACTTCCAAAGTATAATAGTCCATAGTGGCTGTCATTGTAAGTAAACAAAGGAATAAGTAACTCAGTATGTATGAGATGATAGAGGAGCTTGTTAAGCCCACTATTAATAATAGTATAGGGATAAAGATATAGTAGAAGCAGATAGATGATAGTTGAATATTGTACTGCTTTAATAGGCGTTTTGTTACTAAATCTAGCAAGTAAGAGGTTATTAGACCTAAAAATAAAGAAAAAATAAATAAATGTATCATGATGAATCACCTCTGTAAATATCAATAGAGGTTAAGTATAACATAGGTATAAACACTGGAAAAGAGGGAGGAGCTAGTATGGTAAAAAATATAAAAATTGGAGAATTACTTATAGAAGAAGGTATTATTACAGAAGAACAGTTAAAAATTGCATTAGATAAGCAAAAGAGTAATTTACAAGGAAAAAAACTAGGAGATATTTTAATTGAATTAGGCTATGTTTCTGAAATACAGTTTATTCAATGTCTTTCAAAACGATTAAAAATACCTTTTGTTAATTTAAATAATTACCCTATTACAAGTGAAGTTGCTCAAATGATACACGAAGAAGTAGCTAGAAAATATCATTTAGTGCCTATTGCTAAAAAAGATCAGCTCTTAACAGTAGCTATGAGTGACCCAATGAATTTAGTTGCTATTGAAGAAATAAGGCTAACAACTAAGTGTCAAATCAATACAGTTATTGCTACAAAGCAGGAGATTGAGAGTATTATCAAGCGTTGTTATAGTGGTCAAGGAGCACTAGAGGCAGCTCAGCAAGTAGAAAGACAATATGGTAATAAAGAAAATGCTAACATGGTACGCGGTGTGCAATTAATGGATATTGAAAATGCACCTGTTGTAAAAATGATTAATTCTATTATTTCTCAAGGCGTTAAATTAGGCGCTAGTGATATACATATTGAAGCGGAATCAGATTCAACGAGGGTGAGAATGCGTATAGATGGTCAATTAAATGAGCAGATGCGTATTAGTAATGGTTCTCATGAAGCAGTTATTACTAGATTAAAGATAATGGCAAATATGAATATTGCAGAAAAAAGGATACCACAAGATGGAAGCTTTGAAATGACAGTGGAGGGGAAAAAAGTAGATGTACGTGTATCTTCTATGCCAACTGTTAATGGTGAAAAGATGGTTATCCGTTTATTGATTACACAAGAGAATCAGGTAATGAATAAACATGAGATTGGATTTACCGAACATAATCTAAAACTCTATGAAAAAATGTTAAAAGCGCCTCATGGCATTATCCTGGTGACAGGGCCAACTGGAAGTGGTAAAACAACTACTTTATATACCATCTTAAATGAACTTAATAAACCAACTCAAAATATCATTACTTTAGAAGATCCAGTAGAGAAGAAAATTAGGGGGATTAATCAGATTCACATTAATAATAAAGCGGGCTTAACTTTTGCTAGTGGGCTAAGATCTATTTTAAGACAAGACCCCGATATTATTATGTTAGGAGAGATCCGAGATACGGAAACTGCTCGTATTGCCATTAGAGCAGCGATAACAGGTCACTTGGTATTTTCTACCCTACATACTAATGATGTTATTTCTACGGTTATAAGACTTATAGATATGGGCGTAGAGCCTTATTTAGTATCATCAGCAGTTGCAGGGGTTATTGCACAACGACTTACAAGATGTATTTGTCAAAATTGTAAAATAGCTTATGAAGCTTCGGATGAAGAAAAACAAATATTAGGAGATGCAAACATCACTACTTTATATAAAGGCATGGGATGTCAGCAGTGTAATTTTACAGGTTACAAAGGACGCAGAGCTGTTCATGAGATGCTTGTATTAGATCAACAAGTGAAACATCTTATTAATAAAGGGGCTCTGCCAGAGACTATAAAACAGTACTGTTTAGAAAATGGTATGCAAACTTTAAGAGATAATATGAAGGAGCTTGTACTAAGTGGAGAAACAACTGTAGAAGAGCTCATAAGACTAGCTTATAGTTTAGAAGAATAGAGGGATCTGATGATAAATATAGAAGAATTATTAACAAGTGCAGTAGAGAAGAATTGTTCAGATATTCATATTACGGTGAGTAGACCGCCTATGATAAGAAAAAATGGCATCATGGTGTCACTAGAAGGGTATCCCGTTCTAACACCTGAGGAAACTAGTTTAATAGTTGATCAGCTATTAGAAGATAACGCAGAAAAAAGAAGCACTTTACAAAAAGAAGGAGATGTGGATTTCTCTTATGTCATAAATGGTATAGGAAGATTTCGTGTAAATGCGTATAAACAGAGAACAAGCTATGGTATTGCCATTCGTGTACTTAATAATGAAATTCCTACTATGGCATCACTTAATCTGCCACAGAGCTTAACTGAATTAGCTAATAAACCAAGAGGATTAGTATTAGTTACAGGACCTACAGGCAGTGGTAAGTCAACTACCTTGGCAGCTATGATTAATCATATTAATCAAACAAGGCAAGGTCATATTTTAACTATAGAAGATCCTATAGAGTATTTACACAAACATGGTAATTGCTTAATTCATCAAAGAGAGATTGGGGATGATACACCAAGCTTTAGCAGGGCCTTACGTTCAGCTTTAAGAGAAGATCCTGATGTTATTTTACTAGGAGAGATGCGTGACTTAGAAACGATTCAAGCGGCTATTACTGCAGCTGAAACAGGACACTTGGTTCTATCGACTCTACATACAAAGGGAGCAGCAACTACGGTGGATCGTATCATAGATATTTTCCCTTCTGGTCAACAAAGACAAATACGTATACAGCTTGCTAATGTATTAGAAGGTGTTATCACTCAAAACTTAGTGAAAAAAGCAGATAACACCGGAAGAGTTTTAGCGATGGAAATTCTAATGATGAATGATGCCGTACGCCACATGATTAGGGAGGAAAAGGTTCACCAAATCAATTCAACGATGCAGCTAGGGATTAAGCAAGGAATGCAGCCAATGGACTATCATTTAGCTAGCTTAGTTAAAAGAGGAAGTATTACTTTAGAGGAAGCGCAGAATAATGCTTTAAAACAAGAAGATCTTATGCGTTATTTAGCGCTTCAGTAAAAAGTATAGATAAGATGAAAAAAATGGAAAAATAATGTCGAAAAAAGTTGAAAGACTTACGAAAAAATGTTAACATAAAACGAATAATAAAAAGGAGGAAAAGGAAATAATATGAAAAATTATTTAAAGCAACTAAAAAATAATAAAAAAGGATTTACCTTAATCGAGATGATTGTGGTTATTGCTATTATTGGTGTATTAGCAGCTATCTTAGTACCTTCTTTATCAGGTTATGTAACTGATGCTAAGACTGCTAAAGGTAAAGCTAATGCTAGAACTTTCTATACAGCAGCACAAGCAGCGGTTACTTCATTTGAAACAACAACAACTCCAGTTGGAAAAGGTACTTATCCTAAATCAGGTTCAGGAGTAAATACAGCATTAAATGCAAAAATCTCAGAACTTCTTGGTGCATCAAATTATGATAAAATTAGTACATTTACTATTGAAGTAGATGAAAAAGGTGCTGTTACAAGTGTAACTGTTACTGAAACTGGAAGTGAAGCAGTTACATATCCAGAAGCAACTCCAACTGTATAATAAGATATAATAATATACATAATGCAATTCAAAAAGAGCTACTAATAGTGATTCAGAAAATTACTATTAACAGCTCTTTTTTTATTTATACAGTTAGAAAGAATATCAGAATCAAAGAAGATGAAAAGTATTATAGTAAAATAAATAAGATATATAGCAGTATTTATAAAAAAAATACTGATTTTTGTTCGTTATTAATAAAAATTTTTATTTCAATGACAAATAGATTTGTTTCATGTAAAATAAGGATAGTAGTATAAACAAATAAGAAATGTTTATACGCATAAAGGCTAGTGAATATGAATAAAATTTTGAAATCAAATAGGAAATGAGGAAAAGACTATGGATATGCTTAGAAAGTACATCGAAGAGCTGATTGATAAGAGTACCCCAGCTAGACCTATATGGAACATAGAAAAAATATTACAAGGTAAAGAGCCAACTTGGAATTACATAGATGGAGCTATGATTAAAGCGCTTTTAGAAATGTATGCTATTACTAAAGGAGAGAAATACTTGGCATTTGCTGATAATTTTATCAGTTACCATGTTAGAGAAGATGGACAAATTAACCACTATGACATCCATGAATTAAATATTGACAATGTAAATGCAGGTAAAGTACTTTTTGAACTCTATGAATTAACAGGTAAAGAAAAGTATAGAAAAGCAATTGATACAGTTTATGAGCAAGTTAAAATTCAACCTAGAACAAAAGAAGGAAACTTCTGGCATAAAAAAATCTATCCTAATCAAGTGTGGTTAGATGGTCTTTATATGGGGCAACCTTTTTATATGGAATATGAAACAAAGTTCAATAACAAGAAGAATTACCAAGATATTTTTAATCAGTTTGCAAATGTAGAGAAGTTAATGAAAGATCCTAAAACGGGATTATATTATCATGGGTATGATTCTTCAAGAGAATCTTCATGGTGTGATAAAGTAACAGGGCTTTCTAAGAATTTCTGGCTTCGTGCTTTAGGCTGGTATGTTATGGCACTTTTAGATACTTTGGAAAAAATGGATTCATCTTATACAGAAGGTTATATACAGCTTAGTAATAATTTTAAAGATATTATGGAAGCCATTATTAAATTCCAAGATGAAAGTGGTATGTGGTATCAAGTAGTAGACCAAGGTAATAGAGAAGGTAACTATCTAGAAACTAGTGGTAGTGCTATTATGGCTTATGGTATTCTTAAAGGTGTAAGAATGGGCTTCTTACCAGAAAGCTATAGAGCATATGGTGAAAAAGCATTTAAAGGTATTTGTGATAAATACTTATATGAAAAAGAAGGAGAACTTTGCTTAGGAGGTATTTGTCTTGTAGCAGGCTTAGGACGTCCAGATAGCAGAGATGGTTCTTTTGAATATTATATTTCTGAACCAATTGTAGAAAATGAAGCTAAGGGTGTTGCACCACTCTTATTAGCTTATACTGAAATTTTAAGATTTTAATGACAAAGAGATAGTTTATAAGAGATAGCAATTTTGTGTCAATCAAAAACCATGCATGCTAGAATGATCCATCTAGTTTAGTGCATGGTTTTTGATTATATCCATTTAGCAGTACTCTTTTTATAAGGTAATAAAAAATAAAGTGTTATAGGTATAAAAAAAACAAATGCGCACATAATAAGCTTGTACAGGAGATATCTAAAAGGTAATCTGCTGTATATATGTTAGGAGATGGTACCCTTGGAGAGTGGAATGCAGTTGCAAACTAGTTAAAAAGAGTTATCAAAACCTAAGACTGCCTAGTTAAAACATAGTTTATTAATGCTAATAGAGAAACTTAAGCTAGTAGAATCTAGCCATACTAAGTGAGCATCTTAGACCATGATCGTTTGAGTAACTATTTATTCATCATCACCATAATTTAGTTTGGGAGCTACCCAAAGTGAGTAAACATTCAAGATTACAAGGAATGAGAATAAAGGTGAAAGATTTAAGTGTGCAATTAGCTGTGAACTTTATTTTAAGTCAGGCAACTACGAGAGCTGTAAAAGGCTCTCGTTTTATTTTTACAGCTAATATTTGTAAAGAATTATTGCTAATAAACTATCTTTTTGTGGGAAAATAGTATAAAATTTATATTAATAATAGTAAATAATGTCTAATAAAGAGGTGGTTATGATAAATCATAAGAAGCTGCAAGAGCAGCTCGACAATATAAAAAAAGACCCTACTTACATAGATTATTTTATTGTGCTAATGACTAAAAATTGGGGAGAAGATATAGAACATAGTATTGAGGTTATAGAAGAAGCTATGTTACTTATTTCCATAGAAGAAAATAAAAAGGCTTATATTGAGCTATTGATTATAAAAGTAAAATATTATTTTGTGTTAGGTAAGTACAGTAAGGGAATTGAGGACTTATTACAGGGCTGCAAAATCCTTATAGAACCTAGAAGTGAGGAAGAAGAGTATTATCTTATGCAGCTTCAAAATATGTTACTAGTAGGTTTTACAGGAAGAGGAGAGTTTAAAGAGGCTATCGAATATGGCTTAAAAGCTCTTGAAAAGGCAGAGCAGTTAGTAAGACCTGAAATTAAAGTGAGGGTATTATTAAACATAATAGATTTATATGTGCTTATTAAAGATTATGAGAAAGCAGAAATTATTTTAAAAAGTATAGTAGCCATAGATTATATCCTGATGGATACTACTAAAATTGATGTTGAAATTGCTTGGTCTAAGATTTATTTAGACCAAAACCAGCTTGAAAAGGCAGCGGAGCATTGCAAAAAAGCATATGATTTAGTGAAAAAGAATGACAAACAGTATGCCCTAGAGATTATTCGAATCTTAAGTCTTAGAGCAGAGCTTAATGTGGCACGTGAGTTATATACACAAGCAGAAAAAGACTTTAATGAAGTCAAAGAAAGAATTCAAAAGATAAGATTTAAAGACATGGAAGAACAAACATTATTGAGATGGGCACAATATGATACGCAGCAAGGGCGCATCGATGAAGCTATCCAAAAATTAGAAAGAATTATAGCGGAGGAAGAAGAATCTTACTTTTGGGTTAAGGAAAGCTATAAAGTGTTAAGTGGCATTTATGAAGATAGGGAAGAATGGTCACTTGCCTATGCTTACTTGAAAAAATATGAAATTTATCAAAACAACTTATTTAGTGCAAGTACATATAAACATTTTAATAAGCTTAATCAAATTAATGTGAATAAGGAAGTTGAAAAGTATAAGTTACTTTATCAAGATATAGAGTCACTAGCAAAGATAGGAGTGGCTTTAACAGAACATTTAAAACAGGTTACCATTAATGATAAGATCTATAAACAGCTAAGTAAGTTGTTTGAGATGGATTTATTAAGTGTGCTTATAGTAGAGGAGGAAATACCTCGCTATCATCTACTAGATCATCAAGGGATTACTATAAAAGATCAAAAAGAACTTATTAGAAATACTGAATATCTAGCAGACTATTGTATGAGAGAAAGAATAGATATTTCTGTGAGTAATGGAGATTTTGAAGCCTATCATATTAAACAGATAAGTGATGATCATGAGCCTCAAGTACAGTCTATTCTTCTTACGCCTATTATTATTAATAATAAGGCCGTAGGAGCTATTGGAATAGGCAGCTATAAAGTGAATATATTTAATAGCAATGACCTAAGTTCCTTGCGTGTCATTGCTTCCTATTTGGCTATTACAATACAAAATATGACTTTATATCATCAGTCAGAATACCTAAGTAGGCATGACTCACTGACAGGACTTTTAAATAGAAGTGCTTTATTACAGCAAGGGGAAATCCTTTTTAAAACAAATCATAAGCAACATAAAAATACTGCTATCATTATGCTAGATACAGACTTTTTTAAACAAGTAAATGACCGTTATGGTCATCAAATAGGGGATGAAGTACTGAGGAAAATAGGAGAGATACTTAAGAAAGTCGTGAGAAAGCAGGATTATGTAGGACGATATGGTGGAGAAGAATTTTTGATGGTATTAGATAATTTGTCCGAAAAAGAGGTCATTAAGGTATGCCAAAGGATTAAAAAGGCACTTAGTGAAAGCTATTTTGAAACCAAAAAAGATAAGCAGATTAAAGTAACTATAAGTGCTGGATTTTATATTTGTAATGAATATACTTTAAACTTTAGTGATGCGATTCAATTTGCAGACCATGCTTTATATCGTGCGAAACTGTTAGGTAGAAATCGTATCGTTAGCTATACTCTAGGAGAGAATGAGTCTTAAAAGAAAGTTGCTAAATTAAAATAAAGTGTTATACTAATTATAAATTTAGTTTAAAAGAAAGTAAGGTAATGATATGTCTTTTGAAAAAATGCAAACAGTTAATAATGAAGAACTTATTCACCCAAGAAGCTGTATGATGCTGTATTACTTTACACCAGCAGAGCTCAGACAGATACAAATAATTGCCAAAATGGTAGGTGTAGAGG
>JAEWMQ010000072.1 GCA_023393125.1 Bacillota bacterium | reverse complement strand
GTTTGTCCGTGTAGTATTTCTACTACTGACTATATTACTTAGTACAAGTTGTACTGATTCTCATCTCTTATTAGAGACGTAATGAATCGACTGGTTTATAGTTACTATTTTGTTTTCAAAGTTCATTGTTATCAAGGCTTTAAGCCTCTTTTTGTCTGCTGCTGTTTGCCGCTGACTTGTATAATATTACATTATTGTGTTGCATAAGTCAACACCTTTTTACAACTTTTTTGCTTTTCTTCATTCTTTTTCTCATATGCTTCATAAAAGCTTATTAAATGGTGCTTTATTAGTCATGGACACACTTATTATATATAGGTTTAATAGTTTTAATTCATACTTTTACTATTTTCTTTTCTTAATAATATAAATGTTTTTTTCTATCTTCTTTTTATTCTACCCTTCTCTAACCTCTCTCCCCTTTAAAGCTTGCTCTATACTGTATCGCTTATATCTTAGCATTTGTTTCTTTTTAGTAGGTCAATAAGGAATATGACACCTTGCTTTCTAGTAATCTTTAGTACTTATGTATTAATTCTTATATATACAGTTAATTCTCCATCCAATATTAAGCGCTCTATTTATTGAATATAAGATTAGATATAAGCCTTTTAACCTGTATACTTGATTTTAATTTATGGATTCAATCACTTCCTATAGATACAATAATGTTGCAGTATACCATTTGTTATACTGCAACATATAATAAAACAATATTTCTCTACTTAATATATTCTCATTTTCTATTCTACAGATTTAAGAGATTCTACCATCTCAATTTTTTGCAGCTTAAAGTGCATAATGACGTTAACTAACATGGCAAAAATAAAGGTTAGGACAATAGCTATAATATTGCTTGAGGCATAAAGCTCTCTACCAAACATTAAATCCTCCATTTCTGCCGTTACAATAATAAATAAGAAAAGTGCCTTGCCTAATATTAGGCCTAATAATGAACCCATTAATGTCAACATAATATTTTCTCTGTAAATATATTGTGATACTTTAAAGTCATTAAAACCTAATACTTTAATAGTTGCTATCTCTCTATAACGTTCACTAATATTAATAGTTGTTAAATTATAAAGTACAACAAAGGCTAATAATGCAGCTGATATAATAAGAATAATAACAACGGTATCTAAACTAGAAGTCATACTCTCAAAACTTTCTGCATGCTTGGTTGTAAAAGCAAATGAAACAACATCATCATTTTGAATTAATTCATTAGAAATATTTTCTTCATTTATATTACTGACATCTGCTAAATGAATTAACAACTGATTAGCACTTGGTATATTTGCTCCTATTTGTTTTGCATAGCTTCCTGTCATATACATGTAATGACCTATATAATTCTCTGCTATACCATTAATTTTTACATCATAGGTTTCTAAATCACTATCTTCAAATTTAAGAGTATCTCCTACTTCTAATTTTAAACTTTTAGCTAATTTCTCAGAGATAATAACACCACTATCATCTAACTCAAGGGCTTCTTTTGACACTCTGTCTTGCAAATTAATATACTCTGATATATATGTTACATCAGGAATTGTTAGGAGTATAATATCTCGTTCTTCTTCACCATGAGTTACTGTAATATTTTCTTTACTTACTTTTAAAGAGTCTTCAATATACGCATTTTGGGCTATATTATCTATACGATCTTCTTTAACGGTTAATTCTAAATCATATTTAAAGATATCACCATATTGTCTATCAACAATACTTATAACGGACTGCTTTAATCCTAATCCAGCAACAAGTAACGCTGTACATCCAGCAATTCCAATAGTAGTCATAAAGAATTTCTTCTTATATCTAAAAATATTACGTGCTACTACCTTCTGAAAGAAATTCATTCTCTTCCAAATAAGTGGAATACGCTCTAATAAAATACGTTTCCCCTTAGCTGGCGCCTTAGGTCTCATTAATTCTGATGGCTGTTCTTTAAGCTCTTTAATAGTTGTAAATACTGCTGCCAAAACCGTTAATACTACCATTGCCGTAATTGCTGATAGAGCCTCTCCTGGATAAACCTTGTCAATAAGAGGTGGCGCGGTAAACATCATCCCATAAGCCCCATAAATAGTATTAGGAAAAAGTTTAAATCCAACTATAATCCCTAATATACTACCAACAGCACTTGCAATCCCTGCATATAAAATATATTTACTCATAATTGCAAATGAACTATACCCTAAAGCTTTATAAGTTCCAATAGTAATACGTTGTTCATCCACCATACGTGTCATAGTCGTTAAGCATACAAGAGCTGCTACTACGAAGAAAAATATAGGAAATACTTGTCCAATACGTTCAATTGTATCTACCGCGTTTTTGTAATTAGCCGTACCGTAGTTAGCTTCACGTCCTAGTACATAAACTTTTGGTTCCTTTAGATTTTCTAGTTGTTCTTTTCCTTTTATTAACTCATCTTCAGCTTCTTTAAACTTTTCTTCTGCTTCTGCCTTAGATGACTCATATTTTTCTTTTCCTTCTTGCAGAGTGATTTTCGCTTCTTCTAATTGTTGCTTTCCAGATGTTAACTGATTATAGGTAGTTGCCTTTTTACTTTCTAGTGTGGCTTTTTGCTTAGTAATTTCATCCCTGCCTTTTTCTAAAGCTGCATTAGCAGCTATTAAAGCTTGTTCCTTTGCTTTAAACTCAGAGAAACCTTTATCATAGGCTTGTTTCTTTGCTTCTAATACTTCCTCCAAAGTTGCTATTTGCAATTCTATATTTTGCTTTTGTTCAAGTAAAGTTTCTTTTTCTGCTCCTTCTGAGGTTAGTAACTTTTCTTCTACGCTTTGTAAAGTAGCTTTTAACCCTTGTAACTCCTCATTACCTGCATCTAGTGCTGACTTAACCTCATCTAACTGTTTTTGAATCATTTCTTTTTGAGAATTAAAAAGGGATAGTCCTTCCTCATATTCTCTTTGTTTCTCCTGGATGGTGGTTTCAGCTTCACTAATAGCTAGTTCTGCTTGTTTAAAACCTTTTTCTGCTACCGCTTCTCCATCTTGTAACTCTTGTTCTTTTTTAGCAATTTCTTGTTCTGCCTTTTCAATTTCTAAAACCGCATCCGCTAACTCTTGATTAGCCTTTTCTTTTTCTTCTAGTAACTTTGCTTCTCCTTCTGTGATATCTGACATTCCATCACTTAAGAGTTGCTCATAACGAGCTGTTGCTCTTTCTTCCATGATAGGTTCTAATTTAGCTTTAAAATCATCAATTAAAGTAGTATAAGCATCACTATAGCTATCTAACTGTTCGGTATCTTTTAAAGTAATAAACAGTTCTGTATAAATATCACTCTTAAAATTTTCTTCTGGAATGTAAATGTAGCTAGACACACTACCATTTCCTATTTCTGCCGAACCTCTTTCAAAGTGCATATAATATGGAGAATTCATTATCCCTACTACTTTGTATTGATTGTTTTCTAAAACATCACTTATGTCTTCATCAGTGCCGGTACTTAATGTAATAGAATCCCCTATTTCAAGAGGCAGTCTAGTAAGTTGTGTCCCATCAATTAAACACTCGTTAGGAGCACTAGGCCACCTACCTTCTATTAATCTTGGCTTATTAATAAAATTATCATCTTCTGGTGAAAGTGATTGTAGACTATGAACTTTAACTACCTTTTGGCTACCTTCTATAGTTGCTAGAGTATCTATTGTATAGCTGCCCGTTATACTTTTTATTTCATCTAACTTACCTAGTGCTTCTATATCACTTGCCTCTATTCCCAGTGTAGACATCACTGTTAGATCCATCATGTGATAATTGTCCATGTATTGGTCTGTTGTATCCCGCATCATAGGTGCACTTACCTTGATACCAGCTAAAAATGCTACCCCTAAAGCTACAATGACCATAATAGAAAAAAAGCGTCCTAGAGATTTACGAATTTCATGAAGTGTATCCTTAATTAAAGCACTCTTTCTCATTACCACTCAATCCTTTCTACTGGTGTCGGTTCAGGATTAAGTATAATACGCTCTACTTTACCATTCTTCATATATATAACTTTATCTCCCATTGGTGTTAGAGCTAAATTATGAGTAATAACTACTACTGTCATATGCAGTTCCATGCACATTTTTTGAAGTAAACTAAGAACGGCTTTACCAGTGTTATAATCCAATGCGCCTGTTGGTTCATCACAAAGTAATAACTTCGGATTTTTAGCAATAGCTCTTGCAATGGCCACCCTTTGTTGTTCCCCTCCTGACAGTTGAGAGGGAAAGTTGTTTTTACGCTCCTTTAAACCTACTGCATCTAAAATTTCTTCTATATCTAAAGGATTCTTAATCAGCTGCGTGGCTAACTCTACATTTTCTCTAGCTGTCAGATTTTGAACTAGGTTATAAAATTGAAATACAAAACCAATATCATCTTTTCTATAATTTGTAAGTTGTTTCTTATTAAAGTGGCTAATATTTACATTATCTACTATTAAGTCCCCAGATGTAGAAATATCCATTCCACCTAAAAGATTAAGAACTGTACTTTTTCCAGCCCCACTACTCCCTGCTATAATAACAAACTCTCCTTTATTAATATCAAAGCTTACTCCATCTACAGCATTAATTTTTACTTCTCCCATTTCATAAGTCTTTTTTATGTCTTTAAAACTAATATATGCACTCACTATGATTCTCCTTTGTCTAATGATCTTGTTGCCCATTTTAATAATCTTCTGCCTAAAACTTAAACTACTATATGCTCTTCTCGATATTTGTCTAAACTCTTAGTTATTATTGTTTTCAATATCAAGTCTACTACCTTATTAAAAAAATATAATAAAGAAAATCCACAAAAAAGAATTCCCTATATCTTTAAACACAAAAAAACACCCTCTCGGGTGCTCTCTTCTCATACCTTCAAAAACAAATACTACAACTCGTTTAACCGTTTATTTTTAGGTCAAACCCTCGAACCGTTAGTATTGGTCACCTGAACATGTTACCATGCTTACAGCTCCAACCTATCTACCTCATAGTCTCTAA
>JAEWMQ010000071.1 GCA_023393125.1 Bacillota bacterium | reverse complement strand
GTTTGTCCGTGTAGTATTTCTACTACTGACTATATTACTTAGTACAAGTTGTACTGATTCTCATCTCTTATTAGAGACGTAATGAATCGACTGGTTTATAGTTACTATTTTGTTTTCAAAGTTCATTTGTTATCAGCGCTTGTTCCTGCTGACTTGTATTAGTCTACACCACTTCCTTACATATGTCAACAGTAATTTTAAATAAAAAATAACAGAATAAAAAAATCACATAAAAATAAGAGGAAAAACTATTCCTGAGCCTTACTTGGAATAGCCTTCCTCTTATTTCTAATACTTCTATATAAATATAAACTCTTTTATATCAAATCCCTTTATTCTTCTACTTTAATAACTGGTGGAACGGCTACACCATTTGTATCTACACGAATACTTTCTATTACTACCTCTTTAATAGGCCTATCACTTCCATCTGTTTCTACATTTCCTATTTGCTCTACTATATCTAAGCCTGAAGTTACTTTACCAAAAGCAGCATAGCTTCCATCTAAATTAGGAGTATCTGCTGTCATAATAAAGAATTGACTACCTGCTGAATCAGGGTCCATGGCTCTTGCCATAGAAATAACACCTTTGGTGTGTAATAGCGTATTGGCTTCATAGCCATTATCAGAAAATTCTCCAGGAATACTATAATTTGGACCACCAGTGCCATCACCAGATGGGTCTCCACCCTGAATCATAAAATCTTTAATAATACGATGGAAAGTAAGGCCATCATAAAAACCTTCATTAGCTAACGTGATAAAATTATTAACTGTATTAGGTGCCATATCTGGATAAAGCTCTAAGGTCACTGTCCCATACTCTTTTACTATCATTGTTACAATTGGTGTCGTTTGTATTGCCTCAGCCTCTTTTTTCGCAGTATTACTTCCGCCGTTAACTTGATTGCAACCTGCAACTATTATAAGTGTTGTCATTAAAAATATAAGTCCAATTATGTTCTTTAAATATCTGTCTCTAAATAAGTTCATCAGAAATTCCTCTTTCTTTAGTTTCTAGCCTTTACCATTTTATTTCTTATTCATTTATTTTTCAATCTATATTTCTGAATTTTTATACCAGTCGGCTTAATTTCCTCTTTTAAAACGGATAGCTTAATTAGTAAAGGTTTTAATAGTTTCATACTCATTTGCAAAATAGGTCCAAATAATAACATCATACAGATTGTTCCTACTCCAATAGGCCCTCTTACTAACCATGCAGATATAACAAATAGCACCTCTAATAGGATTCTGCTATTTTGTATAGAAAAGTGAAATCTATCTTTTATAGCTAACATCATATAATCTACAGAGCTAGTGGATATCTCCATTAAAATATATAAGGCACCTCCTAATGCTGCAATAATAAGCCCCATTAAAAACATAACCCCCTTATGGAAAGATTCTGTGGGACTAGTAAAGCGGTTAAAAAGTACCCATCCCCATAAATCAAAAATAATCCCATACAGAATAGAGGTGGCAATCGGTTTCCATTCTAAACCTCTTCTTTTTAAGATAGCACCAATAATAATGAGTGTAATGCTTATTAAATTCATGACCATTCCAAAACTAAGATCTAAAAGAGTTGCTATACCTACGGCTAAAGCATCAATCCCTGATGTTCCTATGTCTGATAGTAGAAGTAATCTAGCACCAAATCCTAGAATAATTAATCCTATAATAAAGAGAAGGATTCTAACTGTCTGCTCTTTTTTCATTCTTCTGCTCCACTTTCTTTTATTATTCTTTTTTATTTTACGAAGAAACACTATTTCTATACATCTAAAAACTTATAAATAAAAAAGCTAGAACCCATTAGCAAAAATACTCATGAATTCTAGCTTTTTATTTGATTAGTATAGGCTTAGATTAAAGTTAAGTCCTTTGTTATTACAAGTAACTTGTAATGAACTATTTTCTCTACTCACTTCAATCATGCTGAAATTGGCTGGATTATGATAATCTTTACTGAAACCATCATCTTGATAGAGTTCATATAAAGCCTTATCTTTTATGAAACCACATAACTCTAGTTGACTTTCATCTAATGCTTCTATAAATTCTCCACCACTACAAAGTGGTACAAAGTGGTTTGGTTTAATAAAGCATACCATTTCTTCAAGCTCTACTTCTATATAATGATGTCCCTTTTCCATTACCTTATATGTTCTATCTGTAAGACTTCTGAATTTCACCATTAACATTTCTTCAGGTAGATAAACGTAGCGTCCTCTAGCGTTTTGCTCATAAATCGGAGCAATCATAAGACTTTCTCCTACCATTAATTGATCTTCCACATTTTCAGCAAAGCTATCTTCTGGATAATCCATCATAAGCGTTCTAAAATAGAGCTCATTACGAAGCGCTGCCTTCATATATTCACTATATAAATAAGGTACTAAACCATAACGAATACCTATAATATTTTTGAAGCTTTCTAAATCTGCAAACTGATAAGCCTCTTGTTCTCTAGTACCTAATGCTGAATGATTTCTCATAAGAGGTGTAAAACACCCAAATTGTAGCCATCTTAAAAGTAAATCTTCTGTGGTATGACCACCAAAGCCACCAATATCTGCACCCGTATATAAAATACCACACATATTAAGCGATGGCATCATCTTGATATTTAAAAGCAAATGGCTCCACCAAGACATATTGTCCCCTGTCCAAATACCTCCATAGCGATGCATTCCTATATAAGAAGCTCTAGAGAACATCAGAATCCTTTTGTCTGGCTCTAAAGTTTCAAAAGCTTCCCCTGCTGCTCTTGTCATATTATAACCATATAAATTATGTACCTTATCATGACGAATACGTTTATCCCCTACTCGATGATAAAAACGCTGATAATCTTTAGGACTATTACCTGTATGAGAGACTGAATCTTTAAGGTCAAAGTATTCATAAATACCTATATTATCTTTCTTCCTAATTTCGTCTACCTTTTCAAAAGCTTCTTTTAAGCCTTCAGGTGTATAGAAAATAGCAGGCTCATTCATATCATTCCAAAAACCTTCTATACCTTGGTCCAATAATACCTTATACTTTTCACCAAACCATTTTCTAGCATCTTTGTTTAGGAAATCTGGAAAATGTACGTGTCCTGGCCAAACAGCAGCTACAAAGTTTTCACCTTTTTCATTGGTACAGAAATAACCCTTTTCTACACCTTCTTCGTAAACATCATAGCCTTTTTCTATTTTTACCCCTGCATCTACAATAGGTACAAGACGTATCCCTTGTTCCTTTAACTCCCCAACAGTTGCCTTAAAATCCGAAAAACCATTAGAATCGATGGTAAAATCCTTAAAGTTATCCATAAAATCAATATCCATATAAATAGCATCTAAAGGAATATGATTTTCTCTATAACCAGCTACCACCGTTTTTAAATCTTCTTCATTTTTATAGCCCCAACGGCTTTGTTGATAGCCAAAAGCCCATTTAGGTGGTATATAACTTTGCCCTATAAGCTCACGAAAAGCCTTGATAATGGCATTAAAGTTTTCTTCTTCTATGATGTATAAATCAAAGTCTTTACTTGTAATAGTTATCTTAAGCTGATCTTTATGAGTATAACCACAGTCAAAAATCACTGTACTAGGCATATCAATGAATAATCCAAAAGTCTTTTTACCTTTGACTACAAGGAAATTATGAGCACCATATAAAGAACGTTTTCCTTCATCATGCTGAGGATCGTCTGTGCAGTTACTTTCATAAATATAACCTCTTTTATTAATGCCTCTTATATTTTCACCAAGCCCATATAAATGGTCATATTTATTCATGTCATATTCTAAAACATATGTCTCTTTCGTTTCGGTTACTGTGAAATAAGGAACTACTTCTTCTGTAGCTACTAATTTTTTCACGACTGCTTCTGTTTCTATCGGTTCACCATATACATAACGTTTAATCATCTTTAGCCCTCCTTGTTTACCAACTATTTCATATATGCTATTATAATATAAAAAATTAGATATTTCTTGCAAAATATCCATCAAAACTAACACTATTATGCTATTGAGGTATGAAAATGATTCCAAAAAAAGATTTGAGTTTAAAAGAAAATAATAGCCATGGTGATTTCCTTCTCCCCATTATGAAATACCACTGCCGCATTCCTGAGCATTTTACTTTGCTCCCTCTCCACTGGCATGAAGAAATGGAATTTACACTTATCCAGGAGGGAACCGCTCTTTATCACATTAATTTAGAATCCTATGAAGTTAAAGCCGGGGATTTGATTATCATTACCCCTTTTATTTTGCATGATATCCACCAAAATCCCTCTTCTTCTATGACTTCAGATACTTTTGTTTTTAATCTCAGCATGCTTAATTTGAAAACACCAGATGCTTGTTCTATTAAGTATCTAGCGCCTATATTTGACTCACAATATACTTTTCCTTATATCGTTCGTTCTAAGGACGCTGGCTATCCTAGACTTCTAGCTTTATTTCATCAGCTTAATCTTCTTTATACAGAGCAAAAAGAAGGCTTTGAATTAGGTATTAAAGCTACTTTATTTGAATTTTTTTCTGTGCTTTTTTCAGAGGGCCTCGCACAGAAAAATTATCATGTTACATTAAACAACTCTCATCCTGAGAAACTTAAATTAGTTTTGGATTACATCGGGCAAAATCTAAGTAAACCTCTTACCATTAAAGAACTAGCTAGCATTTGTCATTTTAGTGACTATTACTTTATGAATTTCTTTAAGAAATATACAGGTATGACCTGCGTGCAGTATATAAATACTCAGCGTTTAGAGCTAGCTGCCGATTATTTACATACAAAAAACCTACCCATTATGGACATCGCCTTAGAGGTAGGTTTCGATAATATTTCTTATTTCAATAAATTATTTAAAGCTAAATACCATACAACACCAAAAGAATATCGTTCTACCTGTAAAGCCCTTTATGTTCAGTTAATCTAGCGCCACTCATTAGCAGCTTCTAGATAATATTCTATAAGCTGCGGTCTAGATAAAGTGTTTGCCAGTATTTTACCTTCATCTATCTTTTCATCCTTACTAAAGGCAAATAGCCTCTCTAATGTCTCCTCATTTAGAAATCTAGTAGGTACTTCTAACTTTAGCTTACCTATATCGATTTTATTTTTAGATACTAGTTGAAATCCCCAGTCTCCGAAGCTTGGGACTTGTACATGATAAGGAATGACTTCCAATCCTTCCTCTTTTATAGTCTTATTAATACACCAAAAGGCCTTAGGTGCATAATAAGGACTGGTGGATTGGATACTCATTACTCCCGTCTCTGTTAAACGATTAGCTGCTAAGCGGTAAAAAATATTGGTATAAAGCTTATTCAAAGCATCATTATTAGGATCTGGAAGGTCAATGATAATGATATCAAAGAACTCTTGTGAGTTTTCTAGATACTTATAAGCATCCTCTATAACAATATTTAGCTTTTCACTACTTAATGCCCCTTGATTAACTGCTGTTATCTGAGGGTTCGTCTTACATAACTCTACAATCTCCGCATCTAGGTCTACTAAAGTAATTTCTTTTATTTCGTCATATTTAAGAAGCTCCCTAACGGCTAGCCCATCTCCACCACCTAAAATAAGCACTTTTTCCTTATGAGGAGTTGCCATCATTGGGATATGTACTAAACTTTCATGATAACGGTATTCATCACTGCTACTAAACTGCAAATTCCCATCTATAAAAAGTCTTAAATCATCTTTATGCTTAGTCATCACTAATTTTTGATAAGGTGTTTGCTGTGAAAAGATAACTTGGTCTCTATAAAGGTGACCTTCAATATTATTAGCAATATCTGCTGAGAATAGAGAACCTAATATCATTACCACCAAGCTAATTCCTGCTATACCTCCAAAAAGCCTACTATTTTTGATTTTCTTACGATACTCATAAACAATAATGATGGCTACCGTAATATTAAGACTACCCGTAATAAAAGCCGTAGCAAAATAGCCAAATTGAGGTAATAATAACAATGGAAAAGCAATAGAGCCTACTAATCCACCAATATAATCAAAACTAAATAAAGTAGATAATGTCACCCTTAAATTAGGATTGTTCTCCTCTATAATCCTCGTTAAAAGTGGAATTTCCAAGCCTACTAAAATACCGATCAAAATGATTTGTATATACATGACTAAAGCATAGGCTTCCATATAAAGATAAGCCCAAAATAAGATTACAGTAGTAAATCCACCTATGATTCCTACTCCAATCTCTACAAATACAAACCAATCAAATAATTCCTTTTTTAAATACCTTGATAAATAAGAACCTATTCCCATAGCACTCATATACAGACCTATAGTAATGGAAAACTGCTTAATACTATCTCCTACTAAATAAGAACTTACCGAACTAATCAGCACCTCATAAATAATAGAGCAACCTGATATGAGTAATGTCGTAAGCATTAATAGCCTTACATTGAATTCCTTTTCATTCGTCACGTGATTTCCCCTGTTCCGTCTTTTCCTTTTTTAATTCATCCTTTATTTTTACTAAATTACTTTGTTTACTATTAAAAAATAACCCCGCTTATAACAATACCAAGACCTATGAACATTCCCATAATCATAATACCCGCAGCAGTATTACCTTTACCAATTTCATCATTTAAATTGTACTTTTTATTAAATAAAAGCATAATTAAATAACCTAAAATACAAAGTATAATGCCCGCTACTGAATAAAGAAGTGTTCCTATAATGCCTTCTACTAAAGTTTGCTCCATAACTGCTGTTGCTGCTGGTGACATCACTGCACTTTTTACAATAATACCAATAGCAATAGATGCACCTGCCATAATAAAGCCAACAGCTTGATTGCCTTTCTTAATTTCTTCCGGGAAATTACATGGAATGGCTAGGTCTACTAAAAAGCAACCTACTATCATTAAAATCACACCAATTACCGAATAAATCGCTACATTCATTAAATCTACTAACATCTCTTATTCTCCCCCTCTATTTCCCTGAATTTGTACCGCCACCAGAAGATTGTCTAGCCGCTACACTCTCTTGTTTAATGGTATCTGAATATTGCTTATAACGATTGTTGCTATTTGTATTTACTGTGCCATCCGTATAATCATCAAAAGCATTTACACCTTTATAGTGATTGTAGTCATCTGAATAACCAGTTGTATAATAATAGCTTCTATAAAAACTACCTGTACGAAGATAGCTATGATAGGGTCTCTGACGACTACTATAAACGTATTTTCTAGTACTTACTTGTACTAAGGTAGTATTTTCTTCTGAGGTATAGACTAGGCAGTAATGAGAATTAGTAATAATAGCTACTGAACCATCCTCAGTACTCTCATCTACATTCTCTACACTTTCTCCGGCTAATAACAAGATGATTTTAGCAGCATCTTCAACTGTCATATCTACTTGATAAACATCTGCTTTTTGATTATTGTTAATATCAGCTGTCATAGAAGTAACATAGGTAAAGCGATTATCTTTTTGTATGGCTCTACTTAAATCAACCTTTTTATAGGAATTGCCAGCAAAAATAGTACCTACAATGGATATAAGTATGCTAATCCCTATAAAAGCAGCTACAAATAAACCTATTTTTCTATAGGGGTTAAAGTTAAGTGTATTATTTCTAGTAAAACCACTATCAAAAATACTATTGCCATTACTTGTATTACTATAAGCTACTTCTCCTCTTTCTATCTCATCTTCATCTAAGTAATATCCTGTAGAGTACTCTACTTCATCCTCCCACATTTCGATACCTATAATCTTTTCTTCTATAGTATCCTCATATTCCGTAAAACTTACTTGATCAGCATAAGCTACATCTACATTCCCCTTGAAGTCCATAACCTTTGCTGTTCCTCTGTCTACTTCCTTATAACCATGTTGTCTAATATGTTGCTCTACTTGACTGCTACTTTGCGTATAGAGCGCATACTCTCTATATGCAACATCTACACTTAACCATTTGACTACGTGGTTACTTTCATCTATTAGTTTGTATTCCGTCCAGTTACAATCATCTGCAACATTTAGGAAATTAATGTAACCATCCACTAAGTAGCTTCTGCCATTAATCCTAATACGGTCACCTACTCCAAAACACATATTGCTTCTTGCCATATCCCCACACTCTCCACTTTTATTTTCCTGGGCTCCTACTAAATATTATTCATTCTAGCTATTATATATAAACGATATCTTTATATATTAACCAACAGTTATATTCTATCAATTCACATTTGTTTAATCAACTTTTTCTCTATAATCTATTTGATTATTTCTTTATCAATTAATAAAAGGTTTAGGTAAATTTTGCTTACCTAAACCTTTTATTAGTATTATTTTAATCGTTATTCTTTTGCCATTTCATAAACTCGTTATAAAGCTAAAATACTATCTTTTAAT
Source organism: Bacillota bacterium (assembly GCA_023393125.1). Classification (GTDB taxonomy): domain Bacteria; phylum Bacillota; class Clostridia; order Lachnospirales; family Cellulosilyticaceae; genus Cellulosilyticum. Next base: position 5,320 of record JAEWMQ010000071.1, on the reverse strand, counting down.
ATCAATTACATTTTGAACAAGTGCCTTGCATCTACCACAAACTGTACCTGCTCCTGTGATTTCTCCAACTTTTTCTACAGTGTCAGCACCATTTTTTACTGCTTCAACTACAGAAGCTAAAGATGTTCCTGTACAGCCACATACAGATGCTAAAATTTCTTCAATAGCACCGATACATCCTCCACAAGTAGTACCTGCTCCTGTTTTCTCTTGGATTTCTTGTACAGTACGTGCACCTTCAATCATTGCTTTTCTAATAGTAATATAGTCAACTTGTTTACAGTGACAAATGATTCTATTTCCTGCCATTTTTATTTCTCCTTAGGTAAATTAATAATATATGTTCAACTTTATTATAACAAAAAATTTCCCTAATTTGAAATGTTATTTTATAATAATGACTTTCCAATACCTCCTATATTTCAACACCTTTACTTTAGTATATAATAATAGACAAGATACCTAATGTAGTTCTACAGTCATTAGTTTTTCACTATACGCCAATACTTCTCTAGTACACCACCAACATTTTGAATCCCTAAACTATTATTTTCAATGTACATGCCTTATCTCCTATACCTATATCACTTTTTATTTGATTGATTCACTTATTATGAATAAGTAATGTCTTTTAAAATATTATCTGAACTACTAGAGAGAAAAATACTATTTTAATTAAATGCACTGTGTTTTATTCTCATGCTTAACTAAATTTTGTATTATTTCAAGTTCAGCTTTAATAAATACTGGAATTTTTTCATCTAATACACTCCATTTTACTAACTCCTCATCTTTAATATGATATAACCTACTATAGTTATGGGCAGGCCTAAACTTATACTTTTGCATATACCTTTGAATAGCTTGATTAATTTCAGGTGTTGTATTATACCGTCCTCTCGCTATTATTTCTGTTACTACCAATCCATCTGCTCCTACGTCTTCATAAGTACTAGTCTCTATCCTAGGAACGTAGTCAAATAACATAGGATTCGGTGAAAAAGCATGTTTCCCTGGTTGTGCATAAATCTTTACATGTGTATCATCTATAATATTACTACGATCTTTCATTAATACAGTAAGATATTTCCCATGAAAGCTTCCCTGTGCATCTACAATTTCTCCATCTTTTCCTATAAAAACCCAAAAGTGCTCTAAATCATAGAGATGAGTAATATCATAATCCCAATATATTGCATACTCAATAGCATAGCTTACACCAAAATTCCCCACTTCAATTATTCGATTAAAACTAGATGATTTTGCTGTTTCTCCAAAAAAAGTATAGCCAACCATTCTTGGTAAAAAAGGTTCCCTCTCATCAAAGAATATATATGGGGTATATTTTTTTACCTTATTTATAACCTCTTCCATACTTAGTAGTTTTTCCATTTACTCCATCTCCTACTTTCATAATATTCTTCATTTTTATAATAAATCGGATATCTTATTTTATAAATTACTTATTAAATGATTTCATCTATAAAAATTTGACTTTTAAAACTTTGTACAATATATCTAATATTTAGTTATTGAACTTTATTTCCACTGACATTCAAGAATATAATTACCACATCATATCACCCGAAAGGAGGACACTGACCATGAATAATTATATTACTTTATTTGAAAGATTTATAAGCTTTATTGATTGGAAATCACTTCAGAAATCTGGCATCAAACTTAATACTAATTTTAAAGTACATTCATTTTAAATATAAAAAGTATCTTATATATCAAATATTTATAACTTATATTTCTTTAATTTTTATATTACAATTTTCTACTAATACATAAGAATAGGAGCTGATTGAAATGAATTCTGATATTATGATTCCTCTGAGAGAAATAAACACACTTTCTGTTATACTAAGACTTAGTCTAGCTGTACTATTTGGAGGTATAATAGGCATAGAAAGGGGACGAAAAAATAGGGCTGCAGGATTTAAAACACATATTTTAGTTTGTATAGGATCAGCACTCACTATGCTCACTAATCAATACATTATAACTACTATGAATGTTGGAGGTGATCCCTCCAGATTAGGTGCACAAGTTATTAGTGGTATAGGTTTCCTAGGTGCTGGAACTATTTTAGTGACAGGAAAACAACAGATAAAAGGATTAACTACTGCTGCTGGTCTATGGGCTTCAGCATGTATGGGACTTGCTATTGGCATAGGCTTTTATGAGGGTGCTATTATAGGATGTTTTTTTATTTTCGGTGTAATGACTATCTTAAATAAATTTGATAATTATGTTTTATCTAAATCACGACTTGTAGATTTATATATTGAACTCGATGACCCTAAATATTTTAGAAGACTACTTAATTCTCTAAAGGCTAACAACCTGAAAATCATATATTTAGAAGTGGATAAATCTAATATTGTAAAAAATGATTCCTTAGGTTGCTTTTTAACTGTCGAACAATCTCAACCACAAGAACATCAAGAATTAATCTCCTTAATCAGCCAATTAGAAGGAGTTGATTTTGCAGAAGAAATATAACAATAGATATCTATATAAAATAATTAATGATTAAATCAAAAAATCAATACTTTATTTTTGATACTTTTTAACATTATGTATAGATTAGCTAAAAAAACAACAAATATTACAGTTCTTATATCAAAAAAATATACTATTTATTGTTTTTTTCATAATTATATATAATATCATTCAATGCTATTATGAATTTATTAAACAAAGCAATACCACTAAAACTTTGATAAGAATAAGTTAATCTACTACAAATGGAGGCGAAAAATGGTAACACAACCCAAAACATCAAAAAATATCTCTGTATTAAAACCTATCAAGTTCAACAAAACTTATATTAGGAATAATTGGCAACTATATTTAATGCTGATCCTTCCATTAATCTATCTAGCGTTTTTTAAATATCTTCCAATGCTAGGTACTGTTGTTGCTTTTAAAGAGTACAATATCTTTAAAGGAATGTGGGAAAGCGAATGGATTGGTCTAGCACATTTTAAAGAAGCTTTTGTTTCTACTGAATTTTGGTTGGCCATTAAAAATACTCTTATATTAAATTTAGGAGACTTACTTTTTGGTTTCCCTATTCCTATTATATTAGCTATTTTTCTTAGTGAATTAAATTCCGACAAAATCAAGAAAACAACACAAGTTATTATGTATTTACCTCATTTCTTATCATGGGTTATTATAGCGGGTATTGTTCAACAAACATTCTCTAATACTGGTTTAATTAATCAGATATTAAATACATTTGGATTACAGCCTGTTCCTTTTTTAAGTAATGCTAATAATTGGCGAATTGTTTACTGGGTAACTGGTATTTGGCAAAGTGCAGGATATGGACTTATTATTTATCTTGCCGCTTTAACAAGTATTGACCCTAGCTTATATGAAGCATCTTATATTGATGGTGCAGGACGTTTTAAGCGAATATGGTATGTTACATTACCACAATTAAGACCTACTATTTCTATGATGCTTATTATGAATTTAGGTAAAGTAATGTCCATCAGCTTTGATAGACCTTACTTATTAGGTAATGTTCTAGTAAAAGATACTGCAAATGTAATTAGTACCCATGTTTATACCTTAGGCCTACAAACAGGTAGATTTGATTTTGCTACAGCTATAGGTTTATTCCAGTCTGCTATTGGTGTTATTCTTATACTTATTGTTAATCAACTAGCTAAAAAATTCGGTGAGGAGGGTATTCTATAATGTCTGTATACGAATCTAAATCTAATAAAAAATCACAGTTTTTCCAGTTCTTATTATCACTCATTTTTATACTTATTACTTTAATAGCATTGATACCAATATTACATGTTGTAGCCATTTCACTTAGTTCCAAACAATCTATTCTCTCGGGTGCTATTACTATTTTCCCAGTAGGCTTTAACACAGAAGCCTATACAAAAGTACTCAACAATATGAACTTTATGAGTTCTTTTGTTTTTACAATTGTACTAACTTTAATTTTTACAAGCTTATCCATGTTTTTAACTATTTTAGCTGCTTATCCACTTTCTAAAAGTGGTTTGAAGGGAAAATTTGCTATTATGGCTCTGTTTGTTATTACCATGTACTTTGATCCAGGCATTGTTCCTAACTATTTAAATATCAAAAATCTAGGCTTAATAAATACTGTATGGTCACTTCTTCTACCAGGCGCTTTAAGTGCTTATAACCTGATTATATTGAAATCTTTCTTTTCTGGTATTGATAATTCATTATATGAGGCTGCTTATATAGATGGTTGTACTGAATTCAAGGCACTTTTTAAAATAGCAATCCCCCTTGCAGTTCCTGCAGTTGCAACACTTAGCTTATTTTATGCAGTATCAAGATGGAATGGTGTAAGTGATGTTTTATACTATGTAAATGATTCTAATTTATTTACTGTACAGCTTAAGCTAAAACAAATGATAGACGCCATTTCTATTTCACAACAAGAAGGGACTGGTATAGCCACTAACCTTGTTGCCGAAAATATTAAATCAGCAAGTATTGTCTTTTCTATGATTCCAATGCTAATTGCTTATCCTTTCATTCAAAAATACTTTACTAAAGGTATTATGCTAGGTTCAGTTAAGGGTTAATAATATTTATCTAATTACATATATATACCATCATTTTAAAACTAAAAATATTGGAGGATTATTTATGAAAAAGAAATTAATTAGTAGCTCATGTTTAATATTAGCTACCATTCTCTTTGCAGGATGTGGTGCTACTCAAACTGGTAACAAATCTGCAGAAACAGGATCTTCAACTTCACAAGAAGCACCTGAAGAACTCAATGTTATGATTTGGGATAGGGGTGATTCTCCATCTGGAACTACCATTGATAATAATAGTACAACAAAATTTATTCAAGAATCTGTTCTTGCAGATTGTAATGTAAAAGTTAATTTTATCCCGGTCCCAAGATCTGGTAGTGATGATAAAGTAAATGTTATGATGGCAGGTGGTACTGCACCCGATCTAATATATAGCTATTCAAGAAATCTATTTGGAGATTTTGCTAAAAAAGGTGGTTTAACAGATTTGACTCCTTATATCGAGGAATTTGGTTCACAAATTAAAGAAACCCTAGGTGAAGATATCCTTTCCGTTGGAGTTCTTGATGGCAAACAATTTGCTATTCCAGCTAAAAGAAATACTCAAAAAGTTAAACATCTAGGTTATATCAGAAAAGACTGGGTTGAAGCATTATGTATGACACTTCCAACTAACAAACAAGAACTTATAGATATTCTTTATGCCTTTAAAGAAAAAGATCCTGGCAATGTAGGTGCTAATCTTGTTCCTTGGGCTA
>JAEWMQ010000054.1 GCA_023393125.1 Bacillota bacterium | reverse complement strand
TAGGGTTTATTTTTAAGGAAATATTGTTATAATATAAGTATAAAAAGAAATGCCTAGTAGCTACTAACTACTAAGCACTCCTAAAGTGAGACGTTTGTTTTATTTTAGGGCTATTGGATTATGAAAGTAATATATTTAGAACATAGACACTACTTCTTGCCGGATGGAGTGTCTTTTTCATTTTTGGTTTCAAAACTTAATTTAAAACCCTTTAGACTTCCTTCAAGGTTAAATTTAATAATATAAATACCTTTAAGGACATAAACAATAGTAATAGTTAAAATAGCTATTACAATGATTATCATTAGTATCATACCCAATACCACCCCCTTTGTGCCATGATGAATGATTTTATAAATAAAATATCACCAATAGCCCAAGGAGGAGAAAACGTTCAAAACCTCCGTAGCCATCCACCTACGGTTAAATTATGTTTACTGGAATATTATAACATAATGATAATGGTATTAATAGGATAAAACAACTCATTTTTACATATAAAAGGGTGGCCGATGCTAATAGCACGGTGAGCCGTATCATAAACAGGGGAGTAGGTATCACTTCTCTAATAATATAAAGATAAGCCCTGTAAGATTTGAAATTACAGGGCTTTGTACTTTGGGAATATTTTATTTTAGATGTATTTCTAAGAAAGGAAACTGATAAATCCTTGGATAATTCCAATGTTTATAAAGTCTATGAATAATGATCCTACTATTGGTACAATGAAGAATGCAGTTCTAGAATATACGTACTTTTCAGTAATAGAATTCATATTTGCCATAGCATTTGATGTAGAACCCATTGCAAATCCAGTTAGACCTGCTACTATTACGGCTGAGTCATAATCTTTACCCATTAATGGATAAGACACGAAGATGCCATAAAGATACATCATTACGCACTGTGCTAAAAGTAAAAGTAGCATTGGAAGTGCTAAGTCTATGAGCTGCCAAAGTTTTAAGGTTATAAGTGCCATACCGAGAAATAGATTTAGTGATACTTCTTCAACCACTTCAATTTCTTCTAAAGGCGTTTTAATAAAACTTGAGGCATCAGAAATATTTCTTATAACTGCGGCTGTAATCATAGCGCCTATATAGGCAGGGAAATTGATCTCTGTAGACCACTGGCTAACGAATGCATTTAAAGCATCAGTTAAATAAGTTCCTAGGAACATAGCTATTAGTATTTGAAAGAAAGCCATACTTACTTTATTCGTATCTAATATAGTTTTACTCTTCTCTACAATAGACAAATCAAAGTCAGCCTCATTAGAGGACTGAAGTTTTTTCTTATGTAAGAGATTATTCTTCACAATTAGGCGATTTGCCATAGGACTACCTAGTAGTGAACCTGCAACAAGTCCAAAGGTTGCTGCTGTTAAAGCTACTGTTAGAGCCTGAGGATATCCAAGAGCCTCAATACTAGGTGCTACAGCCGCTGATGTACCGTGTCCACCAGTTAAAGCAGGAGAAGCTGTAAGTAGAGCTAGAAGTGGATCAATTCCTACAACACCTGCAAGGCCAACAGCCAATGCATTTTGAAGGAAAGCAAAAACCGTTGATATAAGAAGAAATAAGAGTACTTGCTTACCGCCAATTTTAAGCATCTTAAAGCTGGCATTAAATCCGACAGTACAGAAGAACATAATTTGGAAGAAAGTCTGTAGTGTTGTATCGAATTCAAATGAAGCAATATTATTTTGTCTAAGAATCATATGTAGAATTGAAAATATAAGTCCCCCAATTACTGGCGAAGGAATCGCGTATCTTGAAAATACGGGGATAGCATTTTTGACTGCCTTTCCAAATAACAGAAAAATGACAGCCAATCCTATAGATTGAATCATATCAAGTTGAAATATCATTTATTAACTCCTAAAACTATAAAATTTTTTTGTCTTTTTAAACGTGTTATTAATGGATAAAAAATTAAACTCTATATAGAGAGCTAAACAAGGATTTAATTTGTATACCTTATTATTATATAAATAATACAAGTCTAGTGTTTTGTTGGTAGTATGATTAGATGGTCAATTTGCAATTTGCATATTCTGTATAATAATTCATTTTTCTTGCAAAGTCAATGAAGGGGTTTAGCTTAAGATTTCTGTGAAATAAAAATTGGAATTGTAAGAAAAAAGAAAAGTAATCAAATTTATTCTGCAAAATATGTTTAACTCACTTACTTGTAATACGATGAACCGTATCATAAATAGAAGTTAGTATAAATAAAATAGGAAATCCTAGAATATAAGCAGAGTAAAGAATAAGCTTATATTCTAGGATTTCCTATATGTATCATTATCTTGCTAAGCTTGTTAAAAACTCAACCGTTTGTGGATCATAATGTGAGAAGAATAGACTTTCTCCTTGATCTAAAGTAGCAATCAAATCCATATCCTCTTGTGAGAGTTCAAAATCAAATACATCTATATTTTGTATCATTCTTTCTTTACTAACCGTTTTAGGAAGTACTGATACATCTCTTTGAATAAGATATCTTAAAGCAACTTGAGCAGTAGATTTATTATATTTATCTCCAACTGCTTTTAATGTTTCATTACTAAATAAGTTATTTTTTCCTTCGGCAAAAGGTGCCCAAGCTTGAATATGAACCCCGTATTTTTTCATGATTTCTTGAGCCTTTACTTGCTGGTTAAATACATGTGTTTCAACCTGATTGACTGCTGGAACAACTTCATTGAATTTAATGAGGTCAATTAATCGGTCTGGATAGAAGTTGCTAACACCAATTGCTTTTAATTTGCCTTCTTTATATAGGTCTTCCATTGCGCGATAGGTGCCATAATAATCATTAAAAGGTTGATGAATTAATACTAAATCTAAATAATCTAGTTGAAGTTTTTCTAAGGATTCTTCAATAGATTTCTTTGCTTTTTCATACCCAGCGTTGGAAATCCATACTTTTGTAGTAATAAATAATTCTTCTCTTGGAATACCACATTTTTGAATCGCTTTTCCGACTGCCTCTTCATTACCATAGGCCTGCGCTGTATCAATTAGACGGTATCCAGACTCTATTGCATCTAGAACACATCTTTCACATTCTTCTTGATCTGAAATTTGGTATACACCATATCCTAAAATAGGCATTTTGACACCATTGTTTAATTCTACATAATTCATATTAATTGCTCCTTTACAAGAATTTTTACCATTAGTTATGATAAAATAAGTGTATTCCATTCGAGTAACTCGAAGTCAAGCGTTTAATGTGAAAATATATTTCGTCTTTAATAGGGGAGTGGTAAAAATGTATACAGTAAAAGAGATAGCGGAATGCCTTGGCATGACAGAACATACAGTAAGGTATTATACAGATATGGGATTAGTGCCTTCTTTAAAACGTGATAAAAATGGAAATAGACTTTTTGATGAAGAGTCTAAGAACTGGCTAATTGGCATAAAAAATCTTAGAGGATCTGGTATGTCCATAAAAGCAATTAAGGAATATGTGAACCTATGCCTAAAAGGAGACTCTACTATAGAAGTAAGATATGCTATTATTTTAGAACAAAAGAAGCAGTTAGAGGAGCAGTTAAAGGAAATGAATCAAAGATATCAGTATATGGAACAAAAAGCAAACATGTATCTAGATATCATGAATCATGGCATACCGGATAAGACCAATCCTGCGACATGGAGTATTTCTGGCTCAGAAGTTCAGAGAGAGCAATGTGCTTCTTTAGTTTAGGCTCAACATAAAATCTTATAAGGAAATTATATTTCATATAATGATAAGTATATAGGTATAGTTTACAACTATATCAGACTATAGTTTTTTGACATTACAGAATAACAAAAGTTTTATGGTAACATATGGTTATAAACAGGAAAATAATTAAATAAAGTTTTAAAGCTTTTTATTTCAGGAGGATTTAGATATGAGAGACGAGACCAAATGTTTACACGCAGGCTATACACCTAAAAATAGCGAACCAAGAGTTATGCCTATTTATCAAAGTACTACATATGTATTTGACTCAACTAAAGAAGTAGGAGATGTCTTTGACGAACCAACTAAGGCTATCATTTACTCACGTTTTGCTAACCCAACAGTAATGGCAGTGGAAGAAAAAATTGCTGCGCTTGAGGGTGGTGTTGGGGCTATGTGTACGACATCAGGACAAGGTGCTTCTCTTTTATCTATATTAAACATTTGTAAAGCAGGAGATAGCTTTATTAGTACCTCCACTATTTATGGTGGTACAATCAATCTCTTTGCAGCTACTTTGAAAAAACAAGGAATTGAATGCATCTTTGTAGATCAAAATGCAGATGAAGAGACTATCCATGCAGCTTTTAAACCTAATACCAAAGCCGTGTTTGGGGAAACACTAGCTAATCCAGCGCTTTGCGTATTAGATATTGAGAAATTCGCTAGAATTGCTCATACGCATGGTGTACCACTTATTATTGATAATACCTTTGCAACACCTATCCTATGTAAACCATTTGAATATGGAGCAGACATTGTTGTTCATTCTACTTCTAAATATATGGATGGACATGCAGTGCAAGTAGGTGGAGTAATCGTGGATAGTGGTAACTTTGACTGGACTAATGGGAACTTCCCAGAGTTTACTGAGCCAGATGAAACTTATCATGGGATCACTTATACTGAAAACTATGGTAAAGCAGCTTATATCATTAAAGCAAGAATGCAGCTCATGAGAGACTATGGGATGTACCCAGCAGCAAACTCAGCGTTCTTACTTAATCTAGGGCTTGAGACTTTAGCTATTAGAATGGAAAGGTATTGCCAAAATGCACTTAAAGTAGCCGAATACTTTGCAGCTTCTGATAAAATTGAAAAAGTAATGTATCCAGGACTTGCTAGTGATGAGTACCATGAGCTTGCTAAGAAATACTTAAAAGGCTCAAGTGGTGTTATTTCTATTATTATTAAAGGCGGCAAAGAGAAAGCTATTCAGTTTATGGACGGCTTAAAATTAGCTTCTAATGAAGTGCATGTAGCAGATATTCGTACCTGTGTGCTTCATCCAGCTAGTGAAACGCATCGCCAATTAACAGATGAACAATTAGTAGCAGCTGGCATTAATCCAGGCATGATTCGTTTCTCAGTAGGACTTGAGAATATAGAAGATATTATTGAAGACATTGAGCAAAGCTTAGCTCAGCTATAATTATAGGAAGAAAGCCATAAAAATATCATTTTAGGGGTATTTTCATGGCTTTCTCTTTTATTTACATCTATATAGTAGAAAGTATTTTCTGTTTTTATGATAGTGTAGTAATCATATAAAAAATAATTGGTCCTAAAAGTGCAGGGAGATAATTAGCTACCTTCAGCTTTATTATACCTAAAAGATCAAGTGACATTCCAAAAATAAGTAAAGATCCAATTGCAGAAATCTCATTGATTACATCAGACGTTAGTATTGGTTGTAGAACAGTTGCTGAAAGAAAAATTATTGTTTCATAGAGAAAAATAAAGGGACCACTCAACATAACGCTTCTACCATAAATAGTTCCATAAATTAATGTACTGCATATATCTAAAATAATCTTAAAAGATAATATTGATGAATCATTCTTAAGCCCGATATTTAACGGACCTACAATAGCCATAGAACCTACACACTGAATCATAAATACAGTGATAAATCCCTTAACAAAGTTCTCATCCGCTGTCTTAAACTTAGATTTTAAAAATAATCCTAATTGATTAAATCTACCATCCAGATTTATCTTTACTCCGACCATAGCCCCTAGTACACAACTGACGATCATTAATACATTATTTTTCGTAGTAATAGCTCCCTGTATACCAACAGCAGCAATACAAAGGTTAGCAATGATAAGTACTGCCTGTAGCTGAGCTTTTGAAATAATTTTTTTTGCATAGCTACTTACAAACCCAGCTATCTCAATGCCAATCATATTCCATAAGATATATAACATGTTAACCGTCTCCTGGTTTCTTATATTACTTTAAGAAATTCAAGACTGTTTGTACTTCTGTTTTTACACCGCTAATCATAGATTCTTCCATAACCATAAATTTAGGGTGATGATTTGCAAAGCCACATCCTTCTGCGGCAGTACCTCCTCCAAGTTGTACAAAACAGATAGGTGCAATTTGACGATAATTTGCAAAGTCTTCACTTGCACTCATTAATGGGGCTTCTTTTACCATAGATTCTCCTAATACTTCTCTTGCACTATCCATTACTAATTCTGATACTGTTTTGTCATTAATAACAGCTGGGTATGCAAGTTGGTAATCTAAATCATAAGTAGCACCATAAGTCTTACATGTATTATCTATAATATCTTTAACTCTTAACTCAACTTTTTTTCTAGTTTCATCACTGATTGTACGTATAGATGCACTCATATAAGCCTTATCAGGAATGATATTTGGAGCATCTCCTGCCTTAAATTCGCCAATAGTTATGACAGCTAGTTCTCCTGGTGTAGTATATCTAGAAATTACGGTCTGTAATTGGTTTATAATTTGGGTTCCAACAATAATAGGATCAATTCCATGCTGTGGCATAGAACCATGGCTTCCTTTACCTTGAATAGTTAAAAAGAATCCATCGGCAGCTGTTGTTGCAGCACCTGCTGGACGTACATGTATACTACCACATTCAAAGTTTGGAATAATATGTAATCCAACTGCTGCATCTATATCACTAATCATACCGCTATCTATAATTCCTTGTGATCCACCTGGATTAAGTTCTTCTGCATGTTGGAATATGAACTTAACAGTTCCGTGTAGTAAATCCTTTAGCTCTGAAAGCACTTTTGCTGTAGCTAATAACATAGCAGTATGTGTATCATGCCCACATGTATGAGCTACTCCCTTTACTGTTGATTTGAAAGGAAGATCACCTTCTTCTTGCATAGGTAAAGCATCCATATCTGCACGAAGGAGTATAGTTTTTCCTTCTTTAGCTCCGCGTAAAATACCAAGAACACTAGTTTCTGTTGGTCTTACAATTTCAATATTTCCAAAACTTCTTAGCTTTTCTTCGACAAAAGCTGCTGTGTTATATTCTTTGAATGATAATTCTGGATTTTGATGAATATGACGTCTCCAAGAAATCATTTCATCTACTGGAATTTTATTAAACCATTCTTTCATAATATACCTCCTATACAAGTATGCCAAAATCTAAAATCCTGGCATATATTCTTTTTTAAACAATCTCTTTAGGTTTCTTTACTAATAAAGTAGCTGCTCCTGAAATCACCATACATACAGCAAGTACGATAAAAGATAAGAAATAGCTGTCAGATTTTGCAAATGCGCTAACTAATTGTGGCGAAATAATGCCACCAACAAAAGCTCCTATATTTAATACAGCAAATGCTGAACCTATTATCTTTCTTGGTACAATTTGATATGGTATAGATAATAGTGCTGAGAAAGCTAGCATCATAGTAAAATCAGAAATATATAATGCTGCTATAGCTACTTGGTATATAGGTGCTGCTATAAATACAACGATACATATTGCTGTAATGATAGATAACCAGAAAATAAACTTTTGTTCTTTTCCTTTGAAGTACTTAGTAATGACAGACCCACTTATAGCTGTTGAAATAGTCATGATTATATAGAATCCGACCATAATAGTACTTAGCATGGATGAATCTTGAATATCAAAGTTTACATGGAATACATTTGGTAGCCAGAACATCATTGCTACACCAACTAAATTACTAAATAATACAGCTATTGCTAATAATAATGTATTCTTATTTTTCCATGCATCAAAGAAACCTACTTTTTCTACATGTTCTGCCTTTTGTTTAACCTCTGTAGTTATTGATTTTTTCTCTTTTAAGAAAAGAATAACAAGAATAAGAGCTACTAAATAACCTGCTGATAACATGTAGTAAGCATAATGCCAATTTATATTAATAATGCTTTGTCCAATTGTACTAGCAAGAATACCACCAATACCAGCAGTTGCTATTACAATAGACTGTACCTTAGCACATTGATCTGCTTGAAAGTTATCGCTGATAATTTTTGGTGCACCATTTGTATATCCTGCTTGTCCGAATCCAACTAAGAAACGTAAAAATAAAATTGCAAGTAGTCCGCTAACATTTCCAAATAGGAAAGTGAATACCGTTAATATACTTAATGAAGCTACAACAAATTTCTTATAGCCAAAACGGTCAACTAACCATCCACCTGGAATAGTAATTAAAATAAAACTAACATAGAACACAGAAGATAAATTACCCATCTCTGCTTTGGTGAAACCATATGTACTGATTAACTTGTCTGCAGTAAAGCCAATCATACTTTTATCGAGATTTGCAAAAACACCTATTAAACATACAATCCAAAACACTATCCATTCTTTTTTTGTGAATTTCATAGAACCCTCCTAATAATTACTGACCTTCAGTTAACTTATTTATATTTGAATCTCGGCCCCAATAGGGTTTTGATTTATAACTGTCTTTATTGATATAGGTCATCTTAATTTTTACCTTTGTATATCATAATTATCTCTAATTACAACATATTTTCGGACTAATACTTTGCATGAATACTTATTATTGCCTGGTTGTTTTCTTAGTACCAAAGGATTATAAACCTTAAAGGCCATTTAGAGTCAATCCATTATTTCAATAAATTTTTATATTAAAATTTCTTTATATATCTCTGTTCTTAATTACTATTTTTCTAGGATTTCATTTAGAAAGAGATAATTTATAAAAAGAAATAGATTTAAAAAAACTATTATCAATATAATCTAATAAAAGGGCCTAAAAAAAGCAGAAACCCCCTTTAGAGTTCTGCTTAAATATATTTTATAACTTACTAAGATTCTATTTTTTCATAAGGTATCCAAACTAAATGTGAGATAAGATACTCATCTTCATCTCCCCATCGTGCAAAGATTACTCGAGAAATACTATCTCCAACGATTCGTAGGTGATGTTCATTTGCATAGTCTAGTATCATTTTAGAAACGCCTTCTATATCATTCTTTGGGGTTGCTTCATAATAAAATACAATAGCTGGGCAACTATCATAAAATTGAACAACATCATTTTCATATATACCAAGAAATTCTGCGGTTCTCTTATCTAAACAGAACCCAAAATCAAAATTTTTCCCTAAATTCATCATTGCATTCAAATGTATAGATCCTGACATAAAAGTAAGATCTGCATATCTTAGCCACCTGACAACCTCTTCTTGTACTCTTTCATTTTGGAGCAATTCATGGTTTTTCTGATAGTTCAAGCGATATAGAGGTGGACGTTCACCAAGGAAACATTTTTGCTTTGCATTCTGTGCCTGCATCATAAAGTTAATTGTTGTATTAACGCTATTTATCTTTAGATTTAAGTAAAAAGCTTCATTTAGTAATTCCTTTTCTTTATTTATCAGAGAAAGCTCTGCTTCTTTCAGTGAGCTCTCATTCATTAATTCCTTAATTTCATGTGAATTATATCCATACTTTTGGAATTTCTGGATGTTAAGTAAATGATTAACCTTTATAATATCAAAATAACGATAATTTGAATCTTCCTTATATGGCTCAATTAACCCTTTCTTTTCATAGTTTCGGATAGTTTCAGCACTAATACCAAGTAGTTTAGCAATTTCGCCGATTTTATATGTTTTCAACATCAATTCCTCCCGCAGACTTGTATAAATTATTATACTACGCAAAATAAATTTTAGAGGATTTATATTGAGAAATCAATCTTTGAACAGATGGGGAAACATACTATGGCACCTGTTTTAGGAACTTACTCTCTAAATTCCTATTGATAATGAATACATATTTATCTGCCATTATGGTCACTCTATTTGTGAAAATGAATAATTAATGAAAGGAAAGTTGATATGAAAAAAGACTTGAAAAAAATATTAGTTATTGGCTTTTTGGCTATTTTACAAATAGGAAACTGTATACCTACCTATGCTAGGCAGATGACAGAGGTTATTCCAAAGCTGAAGACGCTAAATCAAGTAAGTACTAATCAGATTGAAATAAGCTATGATATGCCTGTTGATCTTGCTAAAGGGGAAAAGGCAACCAATTACTGGATTCAAAGTGTTACGGAAGAAATACCATCTGGTATAGCTACATTGGGCAAGAATGATAAAGTAAGTGCTAGCAATTCGTTAACAGCTGATAAGGTACAGATTAAAGCAAAAGATAACGAGCATACAACCTTTATACTAACCTTTAGTCAGCCTATTACACCGGGTAAGGAGTATAAACTTATTATCTGTTATGTAACAATACCTGGTGGAGCACCTTATTCAGGGGATAATGGTAGTAAGGTATTTGTAGGGAAATAGGATTTGAGATTACAAAAGCATAATATTAAATAAGACTCTAAAAGGCAGAACTTAGGTTCTGTCTTTTTGCTATGAGCCAAAGAGTCGTAAGCAATATAATAAATACCAAAATGATGCCAGGAAATTCTCTAAGTTCAATTTATAAATATATTTTTTAATATTGTGTTGACAAGCTATAGGATACGGTATATACTAAGAAAGTATTATGTAGAGTCGTTTATAGCTTTTAAAAATGGTGAAATTCACATGTTATTAGAGATTATATGCACTGCTCAATGTAATTTGTAATAGTATGTGAATTCTTTTTGTTTACAACCATTACAGAAAATTATAATAATTAGGAGGTACCGCACATGACAGGTACAGTTAAATGGTTTAACGCAGAAAAAGGATTCGGTTTTATTTCAAGAGAAGGTGGAGATGATGTATTCGTACATTTCTCAGCTATCCAAGGAGATGGATTCAAATCTCTTGAAGAAGGACAAACAGTAAACTTCGATATTACAAAAGGTCCACGTGGCGCTCAAGCAGAAAACGTTACAAGAGCATAATCATTAAAAATGATTAATAAAAAGCTGTTGTAGTAGTGATTAGTAAATCATTACTGCAACAGCTTTTTTGTCGTTCTTAGGGTTATGTGCTCTTAATTTATATAGGGATTTTTTGATGTTTCTATGAGTATTTTTATAAAAATGAAAACTATAAAGTAGGTAGAAATACAGATTATATATATGATTTATTAGAGGATACAGTAAGGAGGAGATGGATAAACTGAGAGAGATGTTAATTCTGGTCTTAGAAAAAGTAAAGGAAGGAAAAAGCGTTAATGAAAAAGAATAGGATAATCCAAGTATTACTTATCATACTATTAGTAGGATGCTCAAGTAGCAAACAAGCAGCTTATTATGCAGTACCCATAAAAGTTAAGGAACAACAACAGGAGATACAAGAAGAAGAGGCACAACAGCAGGAACTGCAGCAACAGGAATTGCAACAGCAGCAGCAACAACAAGAGGAACTGCAGCAGCAAGAGCAGCAACAAGAAGAGCAGCAGCAACAGGAACTGCAGCAAGAACAACTACAACAGCAGGAGTTGCAACAACAGCAGCAACAAGAGGAATTGCAACAAGAAGAGGAGCAGAAGCAGGAAGAGATACAACAAGAAGAAGAGGAAGAGGAGAAAGAACAACAAGAAAAATTGCAACAACTGAATAAGAAGAGGAAATCATAATGAATACCTTAATATCCTTCATTTCACCATGAGATATTTCTAATAGTGGCTTGACGACTTCGGATGAAGTATAATAAAGATAAGTAAATTTATTAATAAGCCTATGGATAAAGGATTAGATAAGAATAAAGAAGTGAATACTTAAGAAATAGAAGGTATAAATAGAAATAGGAGTAGGGAGGGAGCAATAGTGACTACAGCATTAACAGATACAACAATACAAGCACTGAGAAATAGTTATTTGCCTGAGCGATTTGTTAATAAGATCATAAAGGATTGTCAGTGCATTTTTGATAAATCAATAGAAGGCCTCCTATATATTGTTTTATTTGGAAGTTGTGCTAGAGGCAATCTAGACATTAATAGTGATGTGGACCTCTTAGTCATTACTAAGGACATAATAGATAGAGAGATTAAGATAGATTTAGATCATGAGTTAGATGAAGAGCAAGATGGTGTGTCTACAGATATTGTGTTTTATGATCTAGAGACATATCTACGCTCAGAAGGCTTATTGGTAAAAGAAATTAAAAAGTATGGTAAGATTCTTTGGGAGGTGCCTCAAGATGATAGAAAATAGTTATAGGTCATTAGCAGAAAATGAATACTTATATATGAAGGCTAGCATTGAAGTGGCAAGAAATCTAGGTAACTATAATATATTAGCGACTCAGTGTGCCCAAATTTGTGAGAAATACCTTAAAGCAATTATTGCAGAAAAGCTAATTATGGATGCTAGTAATAAGGAACTTTTACAAAGCCATAATCTAAGAAGTATCCTGTCAAAGGTTAAAGAAGTCTATCCTATGGATGTTACATTAAGAGAAGTAAAGTATGTAGGGGACTTTTACTTTGATGCAAGATATCCAGGAGAAAACTTTACCGCTGTTGATGAAGAGGCCATTAATGATTGTATTGAAATAACGGAAAATGTTAGGGAAGCTAGTTTAAAAGTGTTGAATGAGACACAAACTAGGATACTAGATCTTCCGCCAGCCTCAGATATTAAATAACAAGCAAGCTGCGAGATTACACAAGGTCCTCGTGGCGCTCAAGTAGAATACGTTAAAAGGCAGAACTTAGGTTCTGCCTTTTATTATGTGCTATAAAGAAGGTTAATATAATATCTGAAATACTTAAAATGAAAAGATGAAAAAACAGAATTAATTAGGAAAGAACTTGACGAATACAAATCTTACTAAAGGTGATACGATTAGTAAATTAAGAGGTAGTGCCACTACAAAATTTCTAACAATACATAGTGGATAGATTTTTAATGCAGTACTATTAAAGCCAACAGCTATAATAGCTCCGTACATAGACATGCAGAGAACCATTCCCACAACCATACAACTTGAAATAGCTAATATAACTTTAATTTGTTTGGTTGTGGCATTTGGTTTTACGATTTTTAGGGCAATAGGTTTTGCTAGTTTTCCAACTATAAATACATCTAATATAAGTGCTACAATAAACCCCAGCCAAAAGTCTTTTAAAAGGTGGTTAAAAAATTGGTCATGAAAGCCTTCGCTTAGAAGCATATTATAAATAGTCATGCCTAAAACCATACCGAAGCACATCATTAAGGTAAAAATAAACTTTTGTGATTTTGTTTGTCCCATAATAAAAAATCCTACTTTCTTTATGTAATGAATGATTTAATAAGTTCAAGTTGTCAACTAAGTTGACGAAGTTGATTATAGCAATTAAATTTAATGAAGTCAACTAAGTTGACAATGATTATGGTTTATGAAAAACTAAAGTAGAAAAGAATATATAATATAATAGATTAAAAGATAAAATAGGGTGATGAGATGGATGTGAATTTAGAAGGATTAAATATAATAGACTTAGTTAGTGAAAAACATATTATTCTTAGACGTGAAGTAGAAGAAAGATGGTCTCTTAGTGATGAAGAGGAGGTTTCTCACACAGAAGCATTTCTTTTGGCTAAGATTGATATGCAAAAAATTTCTCTTGCAGAGGTAGCTAGGCAAGCTAATATTTCTCGCCAAGCCATGTATAAGTGTGCGAAAAAGTTAGAAGACAAGGGTTACTTGGTATTTGTAGTTGATACAGACAATAGTAAATATACAGAGCTTACTGCTAAAGGAAGAGAGTATTGCAAAAAGAGTAGACAACTTAAAGAGCATATTGAAAAAGAAATAATAGACATTTTAGGGCAAGAATCTATACAAATGCTTAAAGAACTACTCAAAAGAAATTGGATCAAGTAATCAAAAACGGCAATCCTGTACGGATGATACAGGATTGCCGTTTTTAATTTTAACCAATAAGGTTTATAAATAGAGTTAGAATGGCTGAATTAAAAAAGTCAATAAATAAGCATCCAACAATAGGCACTACGAAGTAAGGCGTAGGAACAAAGCCATACTTATTAGTTAACTCGTCCATATTAGCAATAGCATTTGGAGTAGCACCCATTCCGAAACCACAGATTGCAGAAGCGAATACAGCAGCTTCGTAGTTTTTACCCATTACTCTATAAGTTACGATATATGCAAATAAGCCTGCTAGGATAACTTGAGCGATGAGCATGATCACAAGTGGTAATGCTAAATCGAAAAGTTCCCAAAGCTTAAGTCCCATTAAAGCCATTGTTAAGAAAAAGGACAAGCTTAAGCCGCCTAACGCTTCAATTTCCTTTTCTGCAACGTCTTTTCCTCTAAAGTCATAAATATTTCTTATAACAGCGGCAACTAACATGGCACCGATATAGGAAGGAAAAGTTAATCCTGAAGCCTCTATTAATTTAGAGACAATAGATCCAAGACCCATTGCAATGAATAAAAAGCATGCTCCAGCTGTTAACCTTTTAAGAGATAAAATATTTTGATTTTCTTCGTTGAAATCCCCTACTTCGGTAAGTGGATTTCCTGAGTTTTCATCATGTGTGGTTTTTAATTTATAATGAAGGATTAGGTTTCTAGCAACTAAGCCGCCGATGATACTACCCATAATGAGGCCAAAGGTTGCAGATGCCACAGATACTGTTGTAGCGCCAGCTATACCAAGATCCTCAAGTATTGGTCCAAAGGAGCCAGCGGTTCCATGTCCACCTACCATAGGAATGGATGCTGTACAAAGTCCAAGTAGAGGAGGCAAATCAAATAGTGATGCAAGTGTTACACCAATTGTATTTTGTAAAATAATAAGTAGAACTGAAATACTGAGAAAAGTTACTACTTTAATACCACCTTGTTTGAGTACTTTAAGACTTGCTGTGAAGCCTATGCTTGTAAAGAAGGCTGTCATAAATATAGGTTGTAGGGTTGTATCTAAATTGATTGCCATGATATTCGTTTCATTAAATAGAAGAATGAGTAAGGCAAAGATAAAGCCGCCTACAACTGATGGGGGAATGCAATACTTTGAGAGTAGGGGAAGTTTATTTCTCATGTATTTACCCATATAGAATACAATGGAAACTAAGGCCATAGTCTCATAGATATCAAAATTAAATGTCATATATTATGTTCTCCTTTCTCTGAGCAAGTATTTCTATATCATATAGCAAAAATCGGTGAAAGTACAGAAAAAGGGTTTAAGGTATAATAAAAAGACTAATAGAAAAATAAATATTATGTTGACAAGTTATGAAATTTAATATATACTAAAAGGGTATTAAGTAGTCGTTTATAGCTTTAAAAGATAGTGAGATTCACATGTTATTAGAGATTATATGCACCACTCGATGTAATCTGTAATAGTATGTGAATTTTTTTGTTTGCAACCATTACAGAAAATTATAAAAATTAGGAGGTACCGCACATGATGACAGGTACAGTAAAATGGTTTAACGCAGAAAAAGGATTTGGATTTATTTCAAGAGAAGATGGGGATGACGTATTCGTACATTTCTCAGCGATCCAAGGAGATGGATTTAAATCTCTTGAAGAAGGACAACAAGTAAACTTTGATATTACAAAAGGCCCTCGTGGTGCTCAAGCAGAAAACGTTACAAAAGCATAATCCATCATAGATTATTGAAAAGACAGAACGTAGGTTCTGTCTTTTGTGTTATAAGCTAAAGTATTTCAAAGTATAGTCAATACGACTAGAGTGTAATATTTTGAAAATAACATTATAGTAATAACTATTATCAATAAATAAATAATAGTTAATAATAAATTGACAATAAGCATTATTTGAGTTACTATAAACATATACTAATTAAGAAATTAAAAATATTAATATACATAAAATGTTAGGAGAGATAATTATGAAAAAACTATTTAAATGTTCTGTTTGTGGATATATTGCTGAAGGACTTGAAGCTCCAGAAGTTTGTCCAAAATGTAATTTAGGAAAAGAAAAATTTGTTGAACTTAGCAGCGAAGATGCTGAAAAAATCTATGCTTCAGATAGAACTAACGACATCCATGCTGAAATCATTGTATTAGCACAAAGAATTGCTGAACTTTCAAAAGAAGGTATTGAAATTAACCTTGATCCAAAATGTGTATCTGGTTTTGAAAAAGCTAAAAATGAAGCTTGGGTTATCAAACAAAGATGTAAAGCAGAACTTGCAGGACATATGGCTAACGGTAAATGGTAATATTCCTAAAAGAGGTTGTGTATTGTAGTCTTACAATACACAACCTCTTTTATTTTATTTATAATTAATTAGAATTCAATTTTTTAAAATATTATGTTGACAAGTTATGGAATATAACGTATAATAAAATACATAAAGTAGTTGTTTATAGCTTTAAAAGATAGTGAGATTCACGTGTTATTAGAGATTATATGCACCACTTAATGTAATCTGTAATAGTATGTGAATTTTTTTATTTGCAGCCATTACAGAAATATATATTTATTAGGAGGTACCGCACATGACAGGTACAGTTAAATGGTTTAACGCAGAAAAAGGATTCGGATTTATTTCAAGAGAAGGTGGAGATGACGTATTCGTACACTTCTCAGCAATCCAAGGTGAAGGATTCAAAACTTTAGAAGAAGGACAAACAGTAAACTTCGAAATTACAGAAGGTCCACGTGGTCCTCAAGCAGAAAACGTTACAAGAGCATAATCATTAAAAGTGATTAAGATAAGGCTGTTGCAGTAGTGATTGAAAAATCATTACTACAACAGCTTTTTTGTATTTAGAACCATAAAGTTAGACTAACACTAGAAATAGATTATAATAGAAGGATATACAAGACATAAGTGTTTTAGAAGGAGGACGACATCATGTTATCGGCGCGCCAAGAATTTATTTTGATTACATTATTAAATACGGCTAAAACAGTTGAAATGGATTTTTTGTGTGAGAAGCTTTCTATCTCTGAGCGAACACTTAGAGAAGATATAAAAGAAATCAATCATTTTTTAGCAGTATATGGATTAGATATAAAATATACAAATGATAGTAGGTATTATATTGAAGAGGATCAAAAAGAAACACTAACAAAAATATTAAAGGATTATGAAAGTCTTTGCCAGTGGGTTCCAGAAACACCTTCACAAAGGCAGTTCTTAATTATGTTTTTATTGTTATGGGAAGAAAGACCAATGACAATGGATGAGATTAGTGAGAAGATTTTTGTTTCTAAAAGCTGTGTTTTTCATGATATAAAGCAGCTTAATGAATTCGTAAAACAAATAACAGGGATTGAATTAGAAGTAAGTAAAGCAATAGGTATTCAACTTAAGACTATAGAAATAGTGAAACGAAAGCTGATTTCAGCTCTTATTTATAAGCATTATCGTATGGATGCGAATTATCTTATGAGAGTATTTTTACACTTTGGATTAGGAACGAAGGAGCAGTATAGACAGCTTGTACTACTTTATCAAAAGCATCTTAATGAGCATGGTATTGTCCTTGCTGATTATGGCTTTATTACTTTGATTTTAGAAAATTTAGCTTTTGCCGGTAGAGTAAAAGCAGGCTATATAGTAGATGATTTTTATGTGGAAGAGTGCAAAGAAAGTATCGTACCTTTTGAAGCTCTAGAAAGTATTTTAGAAGTTGTCTTTAATCAAGAAGAAAGATACTGGCTACAATATATCTTTATGCAAAAGCGAATTATTTATATTGGAGAAAATGGTCTAGTAGAGAATGAAACAAAAGTTAAAGATGAGATTACCTGTAGATTTGTAGACTGTGTAAAAGAAAAGTATGGAATTGATATGAGGCAAGCACCAGAACAGCTATTAGACTTAGAAAGACATATTAAAGCTATGCTTAATAGAATTAAATTAAACTATCATGAAGATGCTTATATGGCAAAGAAAATAAAAAAACAAGCTCAGTCGGAATATACTATAGCAGGTGAGATTGTTCCTATTATTGAAACGCTTACAGGGATAAGGATTACAGAGATTGAGCATGCCTATATTGCACTTCATATAACGACTATATTAGAACATTTGAAGAAATCAGTACATGCCATATTGGTAAGTAATAGTGCAGCCATTATGATTCAAAGGCTAAAAAGTAAGATAGAGCAAGCTTTTCACGGCCAGATTATGATAGAGGGATATTATTCTACGCATCAGATTGATTATGCATTAGAGCATATGGATCATATTGATATTATCTTAGCTACCCATACATTGAAACAAAAAGTAAATATTCCAGTTATTAATTTGCATGAAATATTTACTCAGGAGGACTGGGAGAGTATTAGTAGTTATATAAAAAATATATAATATTACTAAGAGATATAAGAGATATTTAGTTTTTTGTAACAAATGATGCAAAAAATGAATTTGTCTATTTGTAACATTTCTATTATAGTTACTATTATAAAGAATAGACAAAGGAGAATGCTATATGAAATATGAAGCGTTAGCCCATTTTATAATAGAAAATGTTGGCGGTAAAGATAATATTGAAAGTCTTATACATTGCTATACAAGATTACGTTTTGTATTAAAGGATCCTAGTAAAGCGAATAAAAAAGCTTTAGAAAATCAAAAAGGAATCTCTGGTGTTGTAATCAGCGGAGGACAATATCAGATTGTAATCGGTAACCATGTTGAGGATGTTTATAAAGATGTCGTACAAATAGGAAGTATCAAAGTGAATAAAGAGCAACCAGCAGGAGAAAATAAAAAATCATCTTTTGTAGATGTCATTAGCGGTATTTTCTTACCAATCATTGGGGCAATGTGTGCTTGTGGTATGATCAAAGGTCTTGCAGCACTACTTGTAGCTACTGGCTTAGTACAAGATACTTCCACTACATATACAGTCATTCAAGCAGCAGGAGATAGCATCTTTTACTTCTTACCAGTATTTTTAGGATTTACAGCAGCTAAACGTTTTGGTGGAAATCCATTTACAGGAATGGTAATTGGAGCTGCAATGATTTATCCAAGCATTGTAGGACTGGCTTCAGCTGAGCCTATTAGTAGTTTATTTGCAGGAAGTATGTTTGAGACTTCTATCGTAGGAACATTTGCAGGTATTCCATTGGTAGGAATGAACTATTCTTCAAGTGTATTTCCTATCCTTATTACAACTTTTGTTGGAGTTAAATTAGAAAATGCGATTAACAAGCATACACCAAAGGTATTAAAAAGTTTCTTCGCACCATTTATTACAATATTAGTAATGGTTCCAGCTACATTAATTATTATTGGGCCAATTATTAGTATCTTAAGTAATGTATTAGCAACAGGTATTTCAAGTTTTTATGGATTTAGTCCAATTATTGCAAGCGTTTTATTTGCAGTATTATGGCAAATTATGATTATGTTTGGTTTACATGGTATGATTTTCCCAATCATCTTTATGAACCTAGCTATGTATGGTTATGATTTCCTTTTCCCAGCAACTTTCGTGGCTTGCTTTACTCAGGTGGCAGCTTGTGTGGCAATGTCACTTCGTACAAAAGATGTAGAGAAGAAATCAGTTTATATTTCTTCAGCAGTTTCAGCTATTTTCGGAATTACAGAACCAGCAATCTACGGTGTAACATTACCTAATAAAAAAGCCTTTATTGCCTCTGAAATTGGATGTGCACTTGGTGGTTTAGTTGTTGGTTTTGCTAGTGCTAAAATGTATGTACTAGGTGGTATGGGTATTGTAGGATTTATTAACTATATTAGCCCAGAGGGTAGTTATAGCGGCGTAATGACTATGGCACTTGCTACAGTATTAGCTGTAGTAGCATGCTTTATCATTACTTATTTATGGATTGGAAAAGATCAAGATCAAAAAGTAGAAGAAAAACAAGAAGTTAATCAGGCAGAAGAAAGAAATACAGTATATAGTCCATTAAAAGGAGAAGTAAAAGCACTCCATGAAGGTAGTGATCAAACTTTTGCAAGTGGTATGATGGGAGAAGGTATTATTGTGGTACCAGAGGAAGGTGTAGTAAGAGCGCCATTTACAGGTGTATTAACAACTATTTTTCCAACAGGTCATGCCATGGGACTTTGTAGTAATGATGGATTAGAAGTATTAATCCATGTTGGGTTAGATACAGTAAATCTTGGCGGTAAATACTTTACACCAATGAAAAAATCAGGTGATGAAGTAAGAAAAGGTGAAGTAATCGTTAAGTTTGATTTAGAAAAGATTAAAGCAGAGGGTTATGTAATTGAAACACCAATTATTGTTACAAACTCTGCAAATTATAGTCATATCACACCAAGTCAATTAATAAAAGTAAACTATGGTGAAAAATTAATGGGTATTGAGTAGAAAGTGAGACTAGATAATGATTAGTGATAACTTCTTATGGGGTGCAGCTATTGCAGCCAACCAATGTGAAGGGGCTTACAATGAAGCAGGTAAAGGTGTAGCCGTAGTAGATAAACTACCAAGTGGTAAAGCAAGATTTGCCGTTATGGGAAATCCTTTAGAAAATGCAGAAAAAGATTGGGGATACTATCCAAGTCATAAGGGAGTTGATTTTTACCATCGCTATAAAGAGGATATTGCGCTGCTAAAAGAGATGGGGATTAAAGCGTTACGTTTATCTATTAGCTGGACTAGAATTTTCCCTAATGGAGACGAAGAAACACCTAATGAAGCAGGACTACTTTATTATGATAAAGTCATTAATGAATTAGTAGACAACGAAATTGAACCGATTGTTACAATTAATCACTTCGATACACCTTTTTATTTAGCAAAGCATTATGGTGGCTGGAGTAATCGTAAGTGTACCCAGTTTTATGTGAGATATGCAGAAACACTTTTTAGAAGATATAAAGGTAAGGTTAAATATTGGATTCCTTTCAATGAAATCAATATGATTTTACATCTTCCTTATATTGGTGGTGGGTTAATGCTAGATGATAACTGTAACAAAACCCAGGTCAAATATGAAGCAGCCCATTATCAACTTGTAGCCAATGCTATGGTAACAAAGCTTGCACATGAGATTGACCCTGAGAACAAAATTGGTTGTATGTTAGCAGCTGGAAATACTTATCCAAAAACAAGTAATCCAGAGGATGTATTATTAGCTATTGAAAGAGATCGTGAAAATTACTTCTTTATAGATGTACAAGCAAGAGGTGAATATCCAAGCTACTCTAAACGCATTTTTAAAGAAAAAAATGTAGTGATTCCTATGACTGAGGAAGATAAAAAGCTATTAAAAGAAAATACGGTAGATTTCATTTCTTTTAGTTACTACAACTCTAGAATGTGTAGCAGTAATCCAGCAGATTATGAGGCTATGAGTGCGGGGAATGTCTTTGCAACCCTATCTAATCCTTATCTCACTCAGACAGAGTGGGGTTGGCAAATTGATCCTGTAGGATTCCGTATTACACTTAATCAAATGTATGACCGTTATCAAAAACCATTATTTGTAGTAGAGAATGGTTTGGGTGCTAAAGACGTAGTTGAAGATGGTAAGATTCATGATGTGTATCGTATACAATACTTAAAAGAGCATATCAGCAATATGCTTGAGGCCATAGAAGATGGTGTAGAACTCATTGGTTATACAGCATGGAGTGCTATTGATATTAATAGTGCATCTACAGGGCAAATGTCAAAACGATATGGTTTCATCTATGTAGATTTAGATGATGAAGGTAATGGGACAATAGAGCGTATAAAGAAAGATTCGTTTTATTGGTATCAAAATGTTATTAAAACAAATGGTGGAGAATTATAAATAAGAAAACACAGCAAAAGGCAGAGCTTATGTTCTGCCTTTTATTTGTTTTAATGATATATAAAATTTAAAAGATAAATAGCTGTAAATAAATTTTTAAATATTATGTTGACAAGTTATGGAATGTGATATATACTAAGAGAGTATTAAGTAGTTGTTTATAGCTTTAAAAGATAGTGAGATTCACATGTTATTAGAGATTATATGCACCACTAATGTAATCTGTAATAGTATGTGAATTTTTTTTGCGACCATTACAGAGAATTATAAAAAATAGGAGGTACCGCACATGATGACAGGTACAGTAAAATGGTTTAACGCAGAAAAAGGATTCGGATTTATATCAAGAGAAGATGGAGACGATGTATTCGTACATTTTTCAGCAATCCAGGGAGATGGATTCAAATCTCTTGACGAAGGACAAAAAGTAAACTTTGAGATTACAAAAGGTCCACGTGGCGCTCAAACAGAAAACGTAACAAGAGCATAATCATTAAAAGTGATTAAGATAAAGCTGTTGCAGTAGTGATTAAAGAATCATTACTACAGCAGCTTTTTTGCGTACTAACGGATATTAATATATCCCTATTATATATAAACGTACTTGTACTCTCTAATTATCCCACTTAAAATAGTATAACAACTAGTTAGAAAATAGAAGGAGTGTTTTATTATGATTACCATAAATCCTGAAAAATGTATAGGATGTAGCCTCTGCATTAAAGACTGTTTTGTTAGAGATATTACATTAGTAGATGGAAAAGCAGTGCCTAGTAATACGGCTTGTTTCAAATGTGGTCATTGCATTGCCATTTGCCCTCAAAATGCAGTTGCAACGACCGAGTACAATATGGATGAAGTCAAAGACTATGATGCGGAAAGCTTTACTGTTAATGCCGATCACCTTCTTAACTTTATTAAATTTAGAAGGACTGTTCGTCAGTTTAAGAAACAAGATGTAGAAACAGATAAACTTCTAAAAATAATTGAAGCTGGTAGATTTACTCAGACAGGTAGTAATGCACAAAATGTGTCTTATATCGTAGTTAAGGATAATCTAGATACTTTAAAAGCGATGACTTTTGAAACTTTAGCTACTATGGGTAAACATCTTCTTGCAGATGAAAATACCTTACCACTGTTTAAGCGATATGCCCAGATGTGGATCAATATGGCTGAAAGCTATAAACAAGATCCTGAGAAAAATGATAGCTTATTTTTCAACGCTCCGGCTATTATTTTAACAGTGTCTTCTTCACCAGTTAATGCGTCGCTAGCCTCTTCAAATATGGAACTTATGACAAATGCTCTAGGCCTAGGCACATTTTTCAGCGGTTTCTTCACACGTGCAGCAGAAAATAATAAAGCAATCTCTCAGTTCTTAGGTGTGCCTGAAACTGATCAAATTGTAACTTGTATGGTAATAGGTTATCCAAAAGTTAAATATGTACGAACTGTTCCAAGAAAGCCTGCTACTATTACGTGGAAATAGACGGTTATAGCCGAAACTAACTCTAAAAGAAGAAATACTTGTAGGTCCTAGTAGTAAAGCTTATAAAGGTTTCTTCTTTTTTTAATAGTAAAGGTTGAAATAATATTAGAAAAATAATTTTTATAAGTATATTTTCTAATATTATGTTGACAAGTTATGGAATATGATGTATACTAAAAGTGTATTAAGTAGTTGTTTATAGCTTTAAAAGATAGTGGGATTCACGTGTTATTAGAGATTATATGCAGCACAAAGTGTAATCTGTAATAGTATGTGAATCTTTTTATTTGCAGCCATTACAGAAATATATATTAATTAGGAGGTACCGCACATGACAGGTACAGTTAAATGGTTTAACGCAGAAAAAGGATTTGGATTTATATCAAGAGAAAATGGAGATGACGTATTCGTACATTTCTCAGCAATCCAAGGTGAAGGATTCAAAACTTTAGAAGAAGGACAAACAGTAAACTTCGAAATTACAGAAGGTCCACGTGGTCCTCAAGCAGAAAACGTTACAAGAGCATAATCATTAAACGTGATTAAGATAAAGCTGTTGTAGTAGTGATTGAAAAATCATTACTGCAACAGCTTTTTTAATGTCATCCTTATAGATATTTTCTACGTTTTTGGGGTTATGCTAAATCTAAGTGGTCTCATATATCTTTTGGGAGACAAGCATATCAAGAGGCATATGATTTGTTAGTAGGATATAGTAGTGATGAGATGGGTAAACTTAATGAAGAGTTTATTTTAGTCTTAGATAAAGCAAAGGAAGAAGTATTGATGAAAAAGAATATGGTAATCTCGATATTACTAATTATGCTATTAGTAGGATGTTCAAGCAGCAAAGAGATAGCTAATTATTTAGCACCCATAGAAATTGAGACACAACAAGAAGAAACACAACAAGAAGGGACAGAACAACAGGATTTCCATCAACAGTTGCAAGATCAATTACAAGAGCAGTTACAACAACAAGAGTTACACCAACAGTTACAGCAAAACTTGCACCAACAGTTGCAAGAGCAGTTACAAGATCAGGAGTCGCAGCAACAGGAGTCACAGCAGCAAAAGTTGCAGCAACAGGATGAGCAGCAGCAGGAACAGAATCTACAACAGAAGCTACAACAGAAAAACAACAAGAAGTAAGCATAACTAATTCTAGGAATAGCTGAATAAAATTATACACCTAGATTACTATATAATGTATAAGAAAAAGTCTGAAGTGATTAAGAGATGCTACTTAATCGCTTCAGGCTTTTTTGATTTAACAATTATTTTACACTAGCACCCTAATTTTAACTTAGAATCAATCTCCTTTTAATACGAAAAGTTTATTGTTAAATTCGAAAGATAAAGATTTGAAAGGAGTGTATTGATTGTGGAACAAGCATTAAAACCTTCTTTATTAGAACCAGCTACTCATATAGAGGATATTAAGGAAACGGTTAAAGATCCTAAACTCAAAAATAATCGATTAGTCCCCTATATATACTTATTGCCTTGCTTTATTTTATTTTCAATCTTTGTGTATTTCCCATTTGCTAAAACTATTTATTTAAGCTTTACCCTTACTAATAGAAGAGGAGAGGTCATAGAGTATGTAGGGATGGAGAACTTTATAGAGTTATTTACTTCACCTAGCTTCCTTAATAGTTTACTCATTACCTTTAAATTTGCACTACTCATTATTATTCCATCGATGCTCATTGGCCTTGGGCTAGCTCTTTTGGCACACAATAAATTGAAATGTAGTAGAGCTTATGAGCTAATGTTTTCTATGCCTATGGCCATTGCTTCAGCGCCAGCCGCAATAATCTGGACTATGATTTTTCATCCTACTAATGGAATTGCGAGTGTAGTGCTTAATACAGACATCAAATGGTTAGCAGACCCTAAGTATGCTATCTATGCAGTGGCAATGGTAACCGTTTGGCTAAGTATTGGGATTAACTTTATCTTTTTATTTACAGGGCTTAAATCTATTCCTGAAGAGCTCGTAGAAAGTGCCAATATAGATGGGGCTAGTTATAGAAAGAAGGTAAGATATATTATTTTACCACTCCTGACACCACAACTCTTTTTCGTACTTTTTATGAATCTAGTAGGTGCTTTTCAGGCTTTTGGGCAAATTAAATTGCTGACACAAGGTGGGCCTGGTGATTCTACTAATGTACTAGTTCACTCTATTTACCGCGATGCTTTCTTTAATGGTAGATTTGAAATGGCTAGTGCTCAGTCCATGATTTTATTTGTTGTTATTTTTATGATTACCATGGCTCAGTTCGCTTGTGAGAAAAAAGGGGTGCATTATAAATGATGAAAAAAACAAAATGGCAACTTCACTTCTTAAGTATATTTATAGGTCTTTTGATTATAGCACCGATTTTGTATGCACTTTCTTTAAGCTTCATGACACCAGCGGAAATCTCTACGTTTCCTCCAAGGCTTTTACCTAGTAAGTTAAGGCTGGATAACTATCAACAAGCCCTTAGTATGGTGCCTTTTACCAGATTTTTGACTAACAGCCTTTTGGTAGGGATCTGTGTTACCTTTGGGCAGCTTTTGACTTGTAGCTTAGCAGCTTATGCGTTTTCTTTCTTTGAATTTAAGGGCAAAAATCTCTTATTTATTGCAGTACTTGCGACTGTTATGATTCCAGGTGAGGTTATCATTGTATCCAATTATTTAACGGTTAGTAAATTGGGATGGAATGATAGCTTAAAGGCTCTCGTTATTCCTTTTTTAACTTCCGGCATGGGCATCTTTATGGTGAGACAGTTTTTCCTCACTATTCCTAAGGAATTACATGAGGCAGCCGTTATTGATGGCTGCGGACATTTTCAGTTTTTAACCACTATTGTAGTGCCTATTTCAAAGCCTATTATGGCATCATTAGGGATTTATGTATTCATCAACACATGGAATCAATATATGTGGCCACTTTTAACTATTAATGATCCTAATAAGCGTACAGTTCAAATTGGCATCAGTATGTTGCAGTTTTCAGAAGGTAACAACTACGGCGTTATTTTAGCGGGAGCCTTAATGATTATTATCCCTTCTATTATTGTTTTTGTAATCGGACAGAAGAGATTAGTAGATGGCATGATTTCAGGAGCTATAAAAGGGTAGTAAATAAAGTTTGATTAAACAAAATGAGGAGGAAGAAATGAAAATTTTAAAGAAGAATTTCAAGAAGATAGTAGGTATCTCTATAGCATGTATGTGGGCATTAACAAATACAGTAGGTTGCAGTCCAATCGAAGCAGAAGAAACTGGAGCTAATAATACAGGTAGTACTTCTGCTAACGAAGCTAGTCCTTCTTCTCAAGCAACTGTGCAGACAGCTTCATCAACTTCAGCTAATAAGACCAAGCTGATATTCTGGCACTCTATGGGAGGTGCTGGTGGTGAAGCTATTAATAAACTTACTGAGCAGTTCAATGCCTCTCAGGACAAAATCGTAGTAGAGGCACAATTCCAAGGCTCTTATGATGAAGCTATTAATAAGCTAAAAAGCGCTACTATAGGAGATGCTTCTCCTGATATTATGCAGCTTTATGACATTGGATCAAGATGGATGATTGATAGTGGGTATGCTTATAAGATTCAAGACTTTATTAATCAGGATCAATATGATGTAAGCAAGCTAGAGCAAAATATATTAGCCTATTACTCTATTAATAATGAGCTATATTCAATGCCATTTAATAGTTCTACACCTATTCTTTATTACAATAAGGATGCCTTTAAAGAAGCTGGACTTGACCCTGAAAAAGCACCTACTAATCTAGATGAAATGATAGAAGTTTCCAAGGCACTTGTTAGAAAAGATGGTGATAAGGTAACTAGATATGGTGCTAATATTCAGGTATACGGTTGGTTCTTTGAACAATTCTTAGTGAAAGAGCAGCTAGAGTATGCTAATAATGGTAATGGTAGAACAGATGGTGCAACAGTAGTAAGTTTTGATAGTAATGGTGGTGGTCTGGCTGTTATGAACAAGTGGAAGGAGGCAGTAGACTCAGGGGTTATTGCTAACTTAGGTCGTGACGGAGACGTAAATAAGGAAGCCTTTACTTCTGGTAACTCTTGTATGTTCTTAGGTTCTACAGCTTCTCTTTCGGGCATATTAAGTAGCATAGATGGTAAATTTGAATTAGGTACAGCTTACTTTCCGAGTATCAATGCTGGTGATAAAGGCGGCGTATCTATCGGCGGCGGTTCACTTTGGATGTTAGATAAAAAAGATGATGCTAAAGCAAAGGCAAGCTGGGAATTTATCAAATACATGGTTTCTCCAGAGGTGCAGGTAGAATGGTCTAAAGCAACAGGCTATTTCCCTATTACCACAGAAGCTTATAATTTATCAGCTATGGAAGAACATTTAAAGGAAAAACCACAGTTTAAAACAGCTATTGATCAATTACATGCTAGTACAGATTCTACAGGAGCACTTTTAGCTGTATTCCCAGAAGCAAGGGCTTGTATAGAAGAAAACATAGAGAAGCTTCTTAATAATGAAATAAGTGCTGAGCAAGCAATAGAAAATAGCGCGGGGACTATTAATAAAGCTATAGAAAAGTATAATAAGACGAAATAATGATGATGCAATAGATATTGCATGGAAATGAGAAGGGGAGAAGGTTATGATTTTTAATATTGCACATAGGGGAGCTAGTGGATATGAGGCAGAGAATACTATGGAGGCTTTTGAAAAGGCAATTGAGCTAGGGTGTGATGGAATAGAAACAGATGTACAATTATCAAAGGACGGCATTCCAGTATTAATCCATGATGAAACAGTTGATAGAACCACAACTAGTTCTGGTTTTGTAAAGGATTTTACTTGTAGTGAGCTTCGAGATATGGGGATTCCTTCTTTAGAACAACTCATGATTTTAGTTAGACTAAATCATATTATACTTAATTTAGAACTTAAAAATGGGATTGTTTTATATAAGGAGCTAGAAGAAAAAGTGATTACGATTATTAAAAAGTATCATATGGAGCAACGCGTAATCTTATCAAGCTTTAACCATGAATCCATGGTGAAGTGCAAGCAGATAGATGCATCTATTATGACTGGTTTACTTTATATAGAAAACCTTGTTCATCCAGAAAAATATTGTAAGTATGTAGGGGCAGATGCACTTCATCCAAACTATCGCGTTGTTAATAAGAAAATGGTAGAAGCAGCTCATGAGCAGTATATAAAGGTAAATGTCTATACAGTCAATGAGGAAGAGGATATTCAGAGAATGATAGAGTTAGAGGTAGATATGGTCATTACTAATTATCCAGATAGAGTAAGGAAGTACTTATAAATGAGGGAAAATAAATAAGCAAAGAAATAGGCGATAGCTAAGTAGGCGGATACTTGGTTATTGCCTTTATTTAAGTTAAGAAAGGAGTTATAAAGTAGCTGCATTAATACAATATATTGATAATCGATAAATAAATATTGAAAAACATTGCAGTTAATAGTATAATAAATTCTAAATAATTAAATAAAATATGCAAAATGAGAAAACGAAGGAGTGCTATGATTAACACACAGATTAAAAAGAGAGGATTAGAGGTACTAGGCGTTATAATCACTTTGGCTTTGTTAGGGGGGACTCATTTTCTACAAGAAGGAGCCATTAGAGTTTTAATTCAGCCTTATGTAGTGCTATGTAAGCTTTTTTATAATGTCAGTTTCATTTATGACAGGACATACGGCTACATAAATAGCACAGGTAGCTTTGCTATTACGAAGGAATGTCTAGGGAATACGTTTATGGCTATGGTATTTATCCTTTTGTTTTTTAGATTTAAGACTTATGCTATAGGCCAAGGTAAATGGCTTATAATAGCACTAGTACTAGCTATAGGGATGGGTTATATAGTAGGAAGTGTAAGGATCTTAGCATCTGTGCCTTTTATAGGGAGTCATTTCTTTGGACTGATTCATGGCACCATAGGTGTGGTACTTTATTTAGGGGGACTTATTGTAATAAGTAGTGTAGGAGAATGGTATGTGAGAAAGAGGGGGATGAAATGAAACGGTTATTTAAACCAATGTCAGTATGTTTAGGGATTGCAATACCTATTTTTCTGCTAGGCCTTTATTGGCTTTTGGGTGTGAAAAGCCTAGCGGGTGAAAGATTCTTTACTACCAGAGGAATAGCATTAATTACTACCGTAGGAATAGTATTAATGTTTATCTCAGGTGGTATAGTGCTATGGGGGTATAGTAAGAGGGAAAAAGAGGAATTAAGTAAGACAGAATGTGTGATATTAATGGTTCTGAGTTTAGCATTGGGGATAGGCATGATAGGGTCACTGGGGTATTGGGCTTCTTTAGTTGTTGGAGATAATCAGGTCTATACTGTCGCATGTATAAATATAGGGGCGGTAGCCGTTACTAATTTAATAAGCTGCGTAGCATTTTCTTATTCTATTAAAGAAGAGCGTAAGTTAGGTAAATATATAATAGGGGTAGTGGGACTGCCATTTATTATATATTTCGGTTTAAATATTGTTGACCAGATAGGAAATGAACTATTAGTCATTGTATTTGTCATTGGAGGATTTTATAGTTTACTTTTACTGATTCTTCAAGTTATGTTTATCTTAAAAAGAGATAAGGGTATTTGTTTTTTCCCAAGAGAATTAGAATCAAGGAAAGTGAAAACACAGTATTGGGTAAGCACCTTTTTAGTACTTATTGTTTTGCCTTATTTAGGGTTGGTGGTTAATAATATAGGTAGGTTTAATACTGGTGGTATTGTTGGTGACTTTAGTCATCCTATTTTCTGGGTGATGCCACTTATCAATGGCCTAGCTTTTATGGTGATTCTGCCTCAATCTTTGACTTTAAGGAAGATTGTATTTTACATAAGGTGCGTAGGATGTACTTTCATTTTATATTTCTTTGTGAGCTTCATTCCACTTATGCCTTTTGGGGTTATTGGCATTATATTTTATGGATTAGGATTATTAGCCTTTATTCCAACTTTAGCGATTATATGGGAAGTATGTTACATAGCAAGAGAAGCCAAAAGTTTATTTGGAATAGGACACAAAAGAAGCAGTATAGCGCTACTCGTAGTAGGCCTACTTACCTTACCTATACTTTTTGCAGGGAAAATAGGGTTAGATCGTCAAAATTTCAATACAGCTATCAGATATGTGAACGGAAAAGAAATGAAAGCTCATGTTTATAAAGAGCAACTAGCAGAAAGCTTAGATATAATAGAAAGGGCAAGTAGTATAAGTAATCGGGATTTTATTGTAGATGGAAGAAACACGCCTATTCTATCCTATCTTTATATTCAAAGCCTTACAAAGGGAAATTATATTGATGAGAATACTTTTATTAAAATGAAGGCTCTTTTCTTCAATGAAAATGAAGGCATAGTTAATGAGGAAGAAAACACTCTTTCACCAGGAAGCTTTGTAGTTCAGCTAAAAGATGTATCTGTCTCTACTACTTATGATGAAAAGCAAGATATTTATCGTTCTTGGATTGATTTAACTTTAGAAAACACCTCTGACACAGATAGGCGTGAGTATGCTGCGGCTATTAGTTTACCAGATAATGCTTATGTGAGTGACTATTATCTAGTGGTGGGAGAAGAGAAGAAGAAAGGGATACTAGCAGATAAAAGAGCGGCTACTAGTATTTATCAAGAAATTGTAAGGCGCAGCCTAGATCCAGGATTATTAAAATACCTTAATGATGAGACGCTTGAATTAAGAGTATTTCCTTTTGGGAGCGAAGAGATTAGGCAAACAGGCTTTGAGGTCATCCACACAGGAGCAACCACTTTGACTATTGGAGACTATACCCTTGAGCTTAAGGCAGCCTCAGAACCTATAAAAGAAGATTATGGCGTTATAAAAGCTGAAGGCGTTACTATTTTATCAGCAGATTATATTAAAACATTGCCTAAAGAGAGTAGTTTATTACCACGCTATTATTTTTTGATAGATGGGTCAAAGGATTCAGATAGAGAAGCATTGGCTCAAAGAGTGCAAAATTATATGGAAGAACAAAGTTTACAAGAAGCAGAGGTATGGGTAGTTGAAGAAGGTATTTTAAGTAAAGGGATAGAAAACATAACAACAGCTCAGCTTGGGGATGGAGGCTACAATTTAAATGGGGCCCTTCAGCAGATATTAAGAGAAGAAAAAGAAGGTTACTATCCTGTAGTAATAGCTGTAGTCTCTAATTTTTCACAGACATTAGGGCCTTATCAGCTAGGAGGTTTAGCACAAAAATATCCTCAAAGTAGCTACTACTATGAGTTAAATGAGGATTTGAGTTTAAGACCACATGTACTTTCTAGAGGCGCTATAACTTATACAGAAAATACTAAGACGCCTCTTCTGATGGATGTGAGAAGTTATGAAGGCAAACCCGTATTAAATGCAGGGAAAAAGCAGTTTATTTACACAGGCCCACTAAATGCTTTTCAGTCCACTCAAAATGCTTACAAGGATGGGTGTTTACTAGAAGCTATGAGCTATCATGAAGGAAGTCTAAACCAAGAGAAATTGTTGCAGGTTGTTAAGGGCAGTTTTGCTACTAGGCTTTTAACTCAGCAAACAGCCTTTATTGTGGTAGAGACAAAAGAGCAAGAAGAACAGCTCTTTGTGCTACAAGAAGAATACTTATCTGGCAACCTTCATAACAGCGCCGCCACAACAGTTAATATGTCAGAACCGTCCCTCATTTTATGTGTCATCATGCTACTAGCATATGGGGGTTATTATGGAAAGCAAAGGGGATTGCCCGGGCAATGCGCAAAAGAAAATGAGAGTTAGGAAGGCTTATTAGGAATTTAAGAAGGTGTATCTAGGCATGGCTATTATATGAGGAAAGTGGTCTCATATAATAGCCATGCCTTTTTGTGAAAGTTTTGGGCATATTTAAAATATTTGAAACACTATATTGAAAAAAATGATGAAAAGTAGTACTATTTATCAGATGCTGATTATAAACCGGAGTGAATAGGGGGGATGAGTAATGATAAAAAATATGAATGTTAAAACTAAAATGACTATCTTGAATATGTTAGTAGCCATAACAATTATTTCAACGGCATGGTTCTCACTTTTTGAACTATATCAAACTAAAAATATTTCCATCAGTGTATTAGAGAAAGCTATCAGACAAGAGCATGATAATGCTATGAATAATCAAGTTACAGAAGCTGATGTTGATGGTTTAGTTAAGGAGTATGCTAAGGAAATCAATATGAACGGACGAAGAGCAGAG
Organism: Bacillota bacterium; assembly: GCA_023393125.1. Taxonomy (GTDB): domain Bacteria; phylum Bacillota; class Clostridia; order Lachnospirales; family Cellulosilyticaceae; genus Cellulosilyticum. The sequence continues at coordinate 3,720 of JAEWMQ010000054.1, read as the reverse complement.
GTTTTGCTACTTTTGATTGCCGTGTTTATGACTATTTTTATAGGAAGTCTTACCATGGGTATCACCAGAGGGATTCTAAAAGTATTAAATATTACTAAGGAACAAATGGGAAAACTAGCCAAGGGTGATTTTAGCAGCGAAATACCTCAGCATTTCCTAGAACGTAAAGATGACCTTGGAGAATTAGCTACAGCTATGGAGGAAATGAGAAATGCAACAAAGCTTCTTATTGGTAGTGTGAAAGATGAAGCTATCAATATAGGAAAGGTAGTTAAGGACGTTAATGAAAGGGTAGTTATACTTAATGGTGAGATTGAAGAGGCTGCGTCTACGACAGAGGAATTATCAGCGGGGATGGAGGAAACGGCAGCTTCCTCAGAAGAAATGGCTGCTACTTCCCGTGAGATTCAACATGCAGTAAAGAATATTGCAGAAAAATCACATCAAGGTGCTGGACAAGCAGTAAAAATTAATGAAAGAGCAGCAACCATCAAGTTAGAAACACAAAAGGCAAGAGACAAGTCTGTAATGATTCATGAGCAAATACAAGATAAGCTTAATGCTGCTTTAAAGAATGCACAAGTTGCCTCTGAGATTCAAGGACTTTCTGATTCCATTATGCGTATTACAGCACAGACTAATCTTTTAGCACTTAATGCATCCATAGAAGCAGCTAGGGCGGGTGAAGCAGGAAAAGGATTCTCCGTTGTAGCTGCAGAGATTAATAATCTAGCAAATCAGTCTAAGGGCACGGTTACTCAGATTCAAGAGATTACCGGGCAAGTAATGGATGCTGTTAACAATCTAGCTGAGAATTCAAAGGAGTTACTAGAATATGTAGCTACTGATGTTTCTAAAGACTATGAAGTTTTCTTAGAGGTGGCAGATACTTATAGTGAAGATGCTAATTATGTAGATGAACTAGTAACTGATTTTAGCTCTACAGCGCAGGAGTTACTAGCTTCTATAGACAATATTATGGTGGCCATTGATGAAGTAGCAAGAGCAGCTACAGAGGGGGCAATGGGTACTACTAATATAGCTGAAAAGAATACTAATATGATGGAGACATCTAGTAAAGTAGTTGCAGAGGTTCAAGCCTCTATGAAAAGCAGTCTTGTATTGCAAGAGGAAATTTCTAGATTTACAGTATAATTGAGCTGCTTAAAGTCGAAGCATTAATAGGAATAGCTAAGAGCGCGGTAACCTAGTAGGTAAGGGTTGCCGCTTTTCTTTTATAGTAAAAGGGACATACCATGTTTCAAAATGATTCGTCATAAGCCCAGAGTCATTATCAAGATTGAGAAGGCATACTGAGAATCTAATGCGATAGTTTCCTTCTTTGATGAGATTATAACCAAGGACAGTTAGTATCTTGGTATCCTTTAGATAGAGAGAATAAGGAAACCTGCTAGAATTGGCGTCTATGCCACCGTTATAGGTTGAAATCCAGTTGCCATTGTCATTATATTCGATATCAAAAACATTACTTACACCAAAATAATCTTCATAGAAGTATTTAATAGTTAAGATGACAGGGTTAGATTCATATTTATTTTTTTCTAAGGTAAGTTTCCCTTTAATAGGCTGCCTACTAGGTTCTTTGTCTACTAATTTAAACTCATAGTAGGTTTCATAAGCTTCTTTGGTCTCGCGATGAAAGAAAGGTTTAACAATACGATAAGTGCCTGCTTCTTGAAGGGGATACCAAGCTAAATCTAGGTTAATAAATTCTCTACCTGATTCAGCTTCTTTATGAAATTCACCAAACACAGTATTGGCTTGTACAAGAGGTCCTAGGGGTTCTACTACGCTCCATTTATCATCAATAAGTTTTTCTAAATGGCACTGAAAGCCGGAAATGTAGTTATTTTCTGTATCCACTACCATAAAGTAAGCACTAATAAGGCCTGTTCCTACGACATATTCATCATTGGTACCTTCTAGCATACTATAGCCTACAGCTAGTTTAGAGCCATCAGCAAAGTCGCCAGTATAATCGTTAAGGGCTTTCCATGACTCCTTCTCTGGATCTATAAAAGGCGTAGTTTCGTAATAAGTATTGTCATTATATTGTCTTTCACAAGCTGTAGCAAAGAGACAGCAAGCTATCAATAAAGAAAATTTCAAGAAATAATGCATAGCATACATCCTTTCACATGGTATAATATATCTATTCAGAAAATTATAAAAATATTATAGCATATATAGAAGAACTATACCTATCTAAAATATAAAAGGAGAAAATAAGATGAAAAAGAGTAAGGTATTAAAAGGGATAGCTTTGGGAAGCATTATCATCATACTTATTTTACTAAGTGTTTTAATAGGCAAACTAATAGGTGAATATATAAGTTTGACTGCCCAAAGTACCTCCTTGGAAGTAAGTATGAAGAAGTTAAGAAAGGTGAATGAGTCATTAGAGGATAAAGTAGGTAAGCTTAATGCAGAATATGCTTCTTTACAAGACCTAGTAGATGTATATGAGAATAGGTCAGCGGCAGAGGCAGAGGAAAATAAAGAAAAGTTAGCGATTAGTTTGGTAACAGCCTACCTAGAGGGTGCAGGATATGTGCCAGATTATATACGGGTAGATCATGTAGAAAATGGCATATACATAGTACATGCTTATGATGTGATAATGCTTCCAGAAGGGGATGGCTATTCGTCAACTGTTGGGTGGTATGATGTAGATGTTGAGACAATGGAAGTGACCTCAATGTTTTAGTATGAGTAAATCAAAGATGAAAAGAGGCTGTAACATGGGTGAAGTAGTAAGACGAGGCTATGTACCAAGTGATAGCAAAGAGTTTAATGAAGAAGCCCTTCAAATATTAAATAATGCAGGGAAAGATTTATATTACTTATTAAATAGAAATTATAAGATTAAGGGAGCTTCTACTTTAATAGGCAATCACTATATGCTCAGTGAAAGGCAGCGCTTAGCCCTTGTGAGAGCTATATCCCCGCAGGTGGATTTAGAGATAAGAAAGGTGAAGGAATGCCAGAGTCCTATAGAAGAAGTAAATATAGATGGCTTTAACACCATTATTACCTTGGAAGTAGCTTTATCAGGATCACTGTTAGTCAGGGGGATGGATGGTACCATTAGAGATTTAGCAGGGTTAAGGGGAACCTATAGGCTTATTGATAAAACCAGAATAGCCATTCAGTATTTATTTGAGACATTAGAAGAGAAGGGGATTAAGAGAGCTCAAATTTTCTTAGATGCACCGGTATCTAATTCAGGAAGACTCAAGCAGCTGATATTAGAAATGGGAGAGGCGTATCAGCTAGAAGTGAAGGTAGAAGTGATTAATGAAGTAGATGCAGTGCTTTCTGGATTAAAGGGTGTTGTAAGTAGCGATGCCATTATTTTAAATAAGTGTGAAAGCTGGATGAATCTCAATGCGTCTATTATTAAGGAGAAGATACCAAGTAGTTGGTGCGTGGACTTTTGCAACTAGAGATAAGGAAAGAATTGCTTTTTAGAAGTGATAACTAAGTAGTGAGGATACTGAGTTATCACTTTTTAGTAATTGAATAGAAGTAGCTAGAGGGTTGAAGTGATAATACTTTTAGAAAAATAATACTTATAAATATATTTTTTAATATTATGTTGACAAGTTATGGAATGTGAGATATACTAAGAGTGTATTAAGTAGTTGTTTATAGCTTTAACCGATAGTGAGATTCACATGTTATTAGAGATTATATGCA
>JAEWMQ010000035.1 GCA_023393125.1 Bacillota bacterium | reverse complement strand
TGGACAGATTAAACACCTAATATTTGGATAAATATATTTAAATTTAATTATAGTAAGGGTTATTATAACTCACTTAATTACCATATTTATCCTATCTAAAATAAAAAGTAATTAGCACATGTCGTTATTATAAGACGAAACTTGGTTTTAAACCATAGGATTTTAGTGACAGTTTTCTTTCAGTTTTGTAACATTTAGTAGCAAAAAATCATAACTACGTAACAAATAGATGACAAACATTTACAAATTGTGGGAGCGCCCTTATAATTTAAAGAAGAAAAGCTAGAAAAAACTAGAATATCGCTAAAGGAGGAAAGAAAGTGAAGAAGATAGTTTCAGTATTTACGATATTTATGCTTATAGCAAGTATGTTTAGTGTAAATACATTGGCACAAACACAAAGCAAGCAATTACGGGGGGTCTGGATATCTACGGTTTATAATCTGGATTATCCAAGCACTAAAAATAATATAAGCGCTCAAAAAAGTGAGTTTATTGAAAAATTAGACCAGCTAAAAGCAGTAGGGATTAATGCTGTTTTTGTTCAAGTAAGACCTAAAGCAGATGCTTTGTATCAATCTAATATTAATCCTTGGTCAGACGTATTAACAGGTGTTCAAGGACAAGATCCTGGATATGATCCATTGGCTTTTATGATAGAAGAAGCTCATAAAAGAGGGATGGAGCTTCATGCATGGCTCAATCCGTATCGTGTAACAACAAGTGGCACAGATGTGAATGTTTTAGCAAGTAATCATCCAGCTCGCTTAAATCCTTCTTGGCTATTTAGTTATAATAACGCACTCTACTATAATCCAGAGTTAGAAGAAGTTAAAGTACATATTGTAGACACAGTAAAAGAAATTGCTACAAATTATAATGTAGATGGTATCCATTTTGATGATTATTTTTATCCATCATCTTATCCATTACCAGCAGGTGAAAGTAAAGATGGCATAGTAGCAAATAATAGACGCCAAGCAGTTAATGATATGGTATCTCGTGTAAGTTATGCGATTAAAACCATTAACCAATCTCTAGGAAAGCAGATTAGTTTTGGTATTAGTCCTGCAGGAATTTGGAAAAATAATATTTCTGACCCTCTAGGTTCGGCTACTGCAGGAAATGAAGCTTATTATTCGGTATATGCAGATGCAAGAACTTGGATTCAAAATGGGTGGCTTGATTACATTGCACCTCAAATTTATTGGGAAACAGGTCATGCAAAAGCAGATTATGAAACACTGGCTAAATGGTGGTCAAATCAAGTAGCAGGAACTTCTACTAAGCTTTATATCGGTCAAGGTATTTATCGAGACGTAGTGGCAAGTCAAATGGATGTACAATTAGCTGTCAATGAAAAGTATAACCAAATTGAGGGTAGTATTTACTTTAGTATGAGAGATCTTTTAAATAATCGTATGGGTTGTAAAGATAAAATAAGCAGTTACTATAAAGCAAACCCAGTATCGGGCACAGGAAACACAAACTCAGGCGGAAACAGTAATAGTAATAACAATAATAATAGCAATAATAATAGTAATAACAATAATAATAGCAGTAGCACTGGAAGTGGAAATAACTCCGGCTCTTCTAATAGTTATGTAGATCCTAATGCAGTAGGAAAAACAGGTGTTGTAGTGGCCAATACTTTAAATATTAGAGCTGGTGCTAGAACGGATAGGCCAGTTATTACAAAGGTAGGTAGCGGTACTAAGATGACTATCCTAAGTATTCTAGGAGATTGGTATAAAGTTAAACTGTCTAATGGTACAGTAGGTTGGGCAAGTGCAGCTTATATTCAGGTAGATACTAGTCAAAATGTAGCAAATAATAATAACAATAATAGTAGTAATAATAATACAACTAATACCAGCCAATTCCCAAGACAAGGAACAGTGAATGCAGTAAGTCTTAATATTAGGGCAGGAGCTAGAACAGACAGACCTATTGTAACTAAGTTAGTTAAGGGGACAAAAGTTACAATAGTATCCCAATTAGGAGACTGGTATAAAGTGAGGTTAGCAGATGGCTCTGTTGGCTGGTGTGTGAAAACATACATTAGTTAGAGGTAGTAGAAAAAGTGGAAAAGGAAGAATACTAGGTAGATGACCTGTATACTTCCTTTTTTGTTATTTTTGAAACTATTGATTATTTACTTCATATTGTATAAGATGATAATGAAAAATAGATACGAAAAGGAGATAAGTCATGCAAACAATGAAGATAGGACATTCAGATTTAGAAGTATCTAAAATAGCTTTAGGAACTTGGGCTATAGGTGGTGGTTCTTGGTGGGGAGCTAATGATGATAATGAATCGATTAAAACAATTCGTATAGCATTAGAGAAAGGAATTAACCTTGTAGATACAGCTCCTGTATATGGATTTGGACATAGTGAAGAAGTGGTAGGAAAAGCGATTAAGCCTGTGCGTGACCAAGTTATTTTGTCTACTAAATGTGGCTTAATGTTTGATCGCACTGAAGGAAGCTACTATTTCTCTAGAGATGGTTTTAATGTCTATAAAAACTTAACAAAACAAGCGATTATTGATTCAGTGGATCAAAGCTTAAAACGTCTAGGGACTGATTACATAGATATTTTATTTACACATTGGCAATGTGTGGAACCTTTCATTGTGCCAATAGAGGAAACAATGGAAGCTTTAATGGCACTTAAAAAAGCAGGTAAAATTAGAGCTATTGGTGGCTCTAATATGTCTGTTGGGCATATTGAAGAGTATGTGAAATATGGGCAGCTAGATATTATTCAAGAAAAATACAGCTTAATTGATAGACGTATTGAAAAAGAAATTTTACCAACAGCCGAAAAGCATGGTATTACTTTCCAAGCCTATTCACCATTAGAACAAGGTTTGTTAACAGGGAAGATCCGTAAAGATTATGTGCCAGAGCCAGGTAGCTCAAGAGATGGTAAGAAGTGGTATAAGGAAGAGAACCTAAGTAAGATTGTAGATGGTGTAGATTCTTGGTTACCGCTTTGTGATAAGTATGGCTGTACCCTAGGAAACTTAGCCATTGCTTGGATAGCAGCGCAAAGTAGCAATATGAACGTATTATGTGGTGCTAGAAAATTAGAGCAAATAGAAGAGAATGCTTTAGCTGGTGGTATTGTACTTGAGGCTGAAGATGTAGCATTTATGAGAAATTCTATTTGTTTATAAAGTGGAGAGATGCTAAGTTTTACGATGATATAATAAACTCATTATCATATTGAATAGTAATAAATAGTCATAAAAGCAAAAGGGATGTTGTGAGATGAGCAACATCCCTTTTTAATATTTAGAAAAGATTTCATTGTTTAATTCATAGGTAATAAGGGATCTGGCTAGCGTGTCTATAACCTTTCTTAATTAAAGAGTTAATTTTTAACAAGTAAATTTATTAAATTGATTGACAAATTAGTTTTGACTACATATAATAGGCATATAAATAGTTAGTAACAAAAAGTTACTAAGTTGAAATTGGCTGTATTTAACACTAAAATAGAGTTTAAAGTTTGATGATTAAAAGGAGGATGGTTAGTATGAAAAAAGTGCTTATAGTAGTCGATATGCAAAATGATTTTATTACAGGAAGCCTAGGGACCAAAGAAGCTGAGGCTATAGTACCACGCGTTATCAGAAAGATAGAAGACTATAAAGCTAGAGGAGAAAGGGTATTTTTCACAAGAGATACTCACTTTGAAGATTATTTGACGACTCAAGAGGGAGCTAAGCTACCGGTAGAGCATTGTATTAAGTCTACGTGGGGATGGGAGTTAGCAGAGCCTATTGAAAAAGAAGTAGAACCGAGTACACCAGTGATTGATAAACTGACCTTTGGCAGTACAGCTTTAGGAGAGCAGATTAAAGCACTTAATGACAAGGAGGCACTAGAAGTGGAACTTGTGGGTTTGTGTACAGATATTTGTGTTGTTTCTAATGCTTTAATACTTAAAGCTTACTGTCCAGAAATGCCGTTAACAGTAGATGCTAGTTGCTGTGCAGGTGTAACACCTGAAACTCATACAAGTGCTTTAACAACATTAAAGATGTGTCAGGTGAATGTCATTAACGAAAATTAGAAATCGTTATCTACGGATATAATAGCCATTTACATCAGTATAAAGATAAGGGGATATAATGATGGATGATGGTTATAGGATAAGGGATAGTAGATAGAGGAGGCATAGATATGATTCGAATAAATGGAAAACGAATAGAGCCGGGTTATTTTCCTGACGGTACTTTACTTGTAAAACACTTCATAGAAAAGAGTGAAAAGGCACACCTTGATTGGCAATATGAAAGCAATGAAGAACTTTTAGTAGTGACTTTTTTAACAAGGCATTTACAAGATAGGGGGATTTGTGATATTGAGTTGTGGATGCCTTATGTGCCCAATGCTAGACAAGATCGCATTAAGAAGCCAGAAGATGTTTTTACTTTAAAATATTTTTGTGAAATGATTAATGCCTTAAATTTTACTAAGGTGCATATACTAGATCCTCATTCAGATGTAACTAGTGCACTCCTGCATAGAGTAGAGCAAATGCCAGTAAAGCCTTATGTAGAAGAAGCTGTTAAACAAAGTGGTATAGTGGCTGGTAAAGATATTATTTTTTATCCTGATAGTGGTAGTCAAAAACGATATAGTGAACAATTCCAATTTCCAAATGCTTTTGGAATCAAGCAAAGAGATTGGGAAACAGGGGAAATTAAAGGTTTAGAGGTTTCAGGGTATCTACCTAAAGAACCATTTAATGTACTGATTATTGATGATATTAGTAGCTTTGGCGGAACCTTTTATTTTTCAGCTGTAAAGCTTAAAGCCTTAGGCGCAGATCAAATCGATTTATACATTACACATTGTGAAAATAGTATTTTAGAAGGTAAACTCATGGAAGGTGATTTGATTCGCCGTATTTATACAACTTCTAGCTTATTAACGAAAAAGCATGAGAAAATCACAGTGTTACCGGTTAGTTATAGATAACAATCACTATTCAGAAGTGAGCGGAATACTTAAGGACTTTTATCTTCTCTCATTTCTAAGGTCGCATGATATAAAGTGACTTTTGGGTAATAGTAGGATAGTGAAAATGGGTGTTAAAAATAGGAATAGATAAGGGGAGATTAAAAATGAATTTTGGAATCAATATAAATCCATTATTGTTATTAGATTATTATAAAACAACACATGCTGAGCAATATCCTGAAGGTCTGACGAAAATGGCTTCTTATTTTACACCTCGTATGAGCAGATTAGAAGGAGAAGAACACCTCATTATGTTTGGGCTTCAAGGCTTTATTAAGACTTATCTCATTGAAGCTTTTAATGAAAATTTCTTTAAGAGAACTAAAGAAGAAGTGCTTACTGAGTATGAAAGGCTATTAACGGCTACTTTAGGAAAAGGGGTTTATGGATTAGAGAAGATTGCAGCACTTCATGATTTAGGATACTTACCATTAGAAATCAAAGCTGTGCCAGAAGGAATGAGGGTACCTATAAAAGTACCTATGTTAGAAGTAAGTAATACCCATCCGGATTTTGTATGGCTTGTAAATACTATTGAAACTAATATTTCATGCAATTTATGGCATACGATGATAAGTGCTAATGTAGGTTATAAGTATCGCCAAATTGTTAATCACTATTATGATTTAAGTGTAGAAGATAACGTACCAAGAAGGCGTGCTTTAGGAGACTTTTCTATGAGAGGTCAAGAGAGTACGGAAAGTGCTATTAAAAGTAGTGCAGCCTTTTGTTTGTCTTTTGTAAACACTGCGACAGTGCCGGCTATTAGTTATTTAGAGCACTTATACAACTGTGACTGTACGAAGGAAGAGGTAGCCTTTGGTGCTATTAGTACAGAGCATAGCGTCATGTGTTCTAATTATGCTGTAGATGGAGATGAAACAGTGATGATTAAACGTCTTTTAACAGAGATTTATCCAAAGCATAATTTTTCTATGGTAAGTGATAGCTATGATTACTGGCGCCTAGTAACAGAGCTTCTGCCAGCTTGTGAAAAAGATATTATGGCTCATGAGGGAACACTACTTGTTAGAGGAGATAGTGGCGATCCTGTGGATATTATTTGTGGTACTAGCAGAAAAGGCGGCGAAACACCAGAGGAAAAAGGAACGGTTCAGTGTTTATGGGAAAGCTTTGGAGGGACTGTTAATAGTAAAGGTTATAAAGTATTGGATTCACATATTAAAGCCATTTATGGAGATAGTATTACACCACAGCGTGCCATTGCCATTTATGAAAGATTACTAGAAAAGGGCTTTGCTTGTAACAATGTGGTATTAGGTGTAGGCAGTTTTTCTATGCAATGTCTTCAAAATGAGGATGGTAGCTTTAACCCTTATACAAGAGATACCTTTGGTATTGCTATTAAAGCCACTTATGCAGAGCAAGAAGATAATCGTATTGAAATCTTTAAAAATCCTAAAACAGATACAGGTAACTTTAAAAAATCTCAAAAAGGGCTATGCTATGTTTATGAAAAAGATGGTGAGTTAACTTATATGGATGGCTATGGCACTAGTTTTAAAGGAGAAATAACTGAAGAAAATCTATTAAAAACAGTGTTTAAAGACGGAAAAATGACGAAACAATACACATTGAAGGAGATTCGTGATAGACTTCATAGAGGAGACTTTTAAAAAGGAGATGACTACTATATGTATGGCTTTGTAAAATTAGCAGCTGCAGTACCTAGTGTAAGGGTAGCTGATTGTCATTATAATAAAGAACAAATTTTAAAGCAAATTAGGATAGCTGATCAGGAAGGAGCTCAGGTTATAGGTTTTCCTGAGCTTTGTATCACCGGCTATACCTGTGCTGATTTATTTTTCCAAACCACGCTTTTAGAAGGTGCTAAAAAGGCTTTAGGTGAAATCGCTGAGGCTACTAAGGAGATGGAAACGCTAATTGTTTTAGGGCTTCCGCTGATGATTGAAGATGAGCTTTATAACTGTGCGGCTGTTCTTTTAAAAGGGAAAGTACTAGGGGTTGTACCAAAAAGCTATATTCCTAACTACAATGAGTTTTATGAAAAAAGATGGTTTGCCCTAGGAACAGATTTAAGTGTAGATGAAATCACCTTATTAGGTGAAAAGGTACCAGTAGGTACTGATTTACTTTTTGAATGTGGTGAGTTAAAAGTAGGTATAGAAATTTGTGAAGACGTGTGGACACCTATTCCGCCAAGTTCTCTCTTAGCCCTAGCTGGTGCTAATGTGATTGTGAATTTATCAGCAAGTAATGAAATTATTGCAAAAAGAGATTATCGTCGTCAATTAGTGAGTCAGCAATCAGCTAGAACTGTATGTGCTTATCTTTATGTATCAGCAGGTGCAGAAGAATCTACAACAGACCTTGTATTTAGTGGACATAGCTTAATTGCTGAAAATGGGTCTATTAAAAAGGAAAATGAGAAGCTGATTGATACAGATTATGTATTAGTGGAGGATATCGATTTAGAACGTCTTCAAAAAGACCGTATCAAAGGCAAGAGCTATGGAGATAGTAGAAAGTTGTTTATGCCAGAAGTAAGACGTATAGAAGGTGAAGCATTAAGCTATAGAGGAACTTTCAAAGGAAAGATTGCAAGAAAACCATTCGTGCCTCATGCCGCGGAGACAAGAGACAAACGCTGCGAAGATATTTTTGCCCTTCAGGTAGCAGGACTTAAAAAGCGTCTTAGTCATACAGGCAGCAAGCGTGCTATTATTGGTATTTCAGGTGGTTTAGATTCTACCTTGGCACTATTAGTAGCTGTTCAAGCTTTTGATGATTTAGGTTGGGACCGCAAGGGAGTTATAGGTGTAACTATGCCAGGTTTTGGAACCACTGATCGTACTTATGAAAATGCCCTTCAGCTGATGAGAGAGTTAGGCATTACTATGAGAGAGATTCCTATAGCAGCTGCGTGTAGGCAGCACTTTAGTGATATTGGACATGATGAAAATGTTCATGACATTACTTATGAAAATACGCAGGCCAGAGAGCGTACTAAGATTTTAATGAATATTGCTAATCAAGGTGGCGGTATGGTAGTTGGTACAGGAGACTTAAGTGAATTAGCCCTTGGATGGTGTACTTATAATGGGGATCATATGAGTATGTACGCTGTTAATACAAGTGTACCAAAGACCTTAGTAAGAAGCCTCGTTTATACCATTTCTAAACGTCAAAGTGAAAAGGTAAAGGACACTTTACTAGATGTATTAGATACACCTGTTAGTCCTGAACTTCTACCTACAGGTAAAAATGGTGAAATGCTTCAAAAAACAGAAGACACAGTAGGGCCTTATGAACTCCATGACTTCTTCTTATATTATTTATTACGTTTTGGTTTTAGTCCAAGTAAAATTTATTTCTTAGCGAAAACAGCTTTTGCAGTCAAAGAAGAAGAAAACGATGAGCTTTATAGTCATGAAACCATTTTAAAATGGCTAAAAGTCTTTTATCGTCGTTTCTTTAGTCAACAATTTAAACGTAGCTGCTTGCCTGATGGACCAAAAATCGGAAGTATTTGTTTATCACCAAGAGGAGACTGGCGTATGCCAAGTGATGCATGCAGCAATTTATGGTTAAGTGAAATAGAGGAGCTGAGTGAATAATGAAGATTGAAAAAGTAGCCATTATTGGCCTAGGTGCAATCGGTGCCTTTATGGCTTCTAAGCTTTCTTCAGTATTAACGGATGGGAAATTAGTTGTTATAGCTGAGGGAGAAAGAAAAGCAAGATTAGAAAAAGGGGTTTTAATTAATAATAAATCCTATCAATTTCAAGTTGTTACGCCTGAAGAAAAAGGTGAGCCTGTAGATTTAGTCATCATCGCTACCAAATATCAAGGCTTAGAAGTAGCCATTAAAGATATTAAAAATCAAGTAGGTGAGCATACTGTTATTATGTCTCTTTTAAATGGGGTAAGTAGTGAAGAAAAGCTTAAAGAAATTTATGATGAAAAGGTCATTTATGCTTTAATGCGTTTAAGTAGCGTCAGAACAGATGAGGGCATCTCTTTTAATGAACGTAATGGTTATATTGAATTTGGAGAAGAGCACAATGAAGTATTATCCGAACGTATCATAGCCATTAAAGAACTATTTGAAGCAGCAGGAATTCAGTATAAAATTCCTTTAGATATGAAAAAGGCACTTTGGCATAAATATGCTTGTAATGTAGCTGAAAATCAAAGCTCTGCCATATTAGGTATTCCTTTTGGGGCTTGGCAGATAAGTGAAACGGCTAATCATTTAAGAGAAGCAGCCATGAGAGAAGTGTTTGCTGTGGCAGCTAAAAAGGGCATTATTTTTACCGAAGAAGAACTGCTAGCGCAAAGAGATTTACTTCGTCATGTGCCCTATGGGAACAAGACCTCTATGCTACAAGATATTGAAAATAAAAGAGCAACTGAGGTAGAAATGTTTGCTGGTGAAATGATTGCCATGGGTAAGGAAGTAGGTGTACCGACACCTATTAACGAAGTGTTTTATGATGCTATTAAAATTTTAGAAGAAAAGAATAAAGGGCTTATTTAACGTAAATGTTGGTAGAGATTATAAGTTAGTTTAAATGTCGTTTATAGAATCTCATAGTTGATCGTTAATATGATAATAACATGAAATAATCCAAGTATTTCTAATGATTTTAGAGATACTTGGATTATTTTGTGTTATAATTATTAGATTATTCGGATTATATATTCAAGTGTGTGGTTCAAGTATATAATAGCTTTAAGTTGATAACTGAAAATACAACGAGAAAATTATTTAAAAATGAGGGAGAATATGTGTAAAAATGTAATACATATTTATGGGGCATCAGGTTCGGGAACATCTACATTAGGAAGCTTCATATCTAAGCAGCTTGGATATACGTTTATGGATACAGATGATTATTTCTGGCTACCAACAGATCCAAAGTATACTACAAAGCGAGAAGTGACAGAGAGACTTCAAATGATGAAGAAAGATATATTAAACTCAGATAAAGTGGTTATTTCCGGTTCACTTGTGGACTGGGGAGATGAATTGATTCCATTTTTTACACTTGCAATTCGTGTAGTAACAGATAAAGATGTTCGTATTAAGCGGTTAAAAGAAAGAGAAAAAGTTCATTTTGGTTCAAGAATTGAGCTAGGTGGAGATATGTATGAGAATCATCTAGAGTTTGTTGCGTGGGCAGCGGCATATGACAATGGAGATGTGAATATGAGAAGTAAGGCTAAGCATGACGAGTGGCAAAAGCTACTACGGTGTAAACAAATAGCTGTAAATGGAGAAGATGATTTGAATTATAATCTAGAACTTGTAAAAAAGGTTATCCAATCAAATAAGTAAATTTCAATCTAAGAGTAATAGTAAATGAATACAGGAATATTAGTTTCACATGAGAGTTCTATTTTATCATAATTTAGAAACGAAATAGTAAAAAGGAGCTAAAGTATAATGAAAGTAGGGGTTTTTCAATTTGTAGCTAGCGGTAATCTTTCTAGTAATCATCAAAAAATAGTAGAGGCAATAACCAAAGCTAATCAAGAAAATGTTAGACTTCTTGTATTTCAAGAATGTGCAACTTGTGGCTATCCTCCACTTGAAGTGGCAAGCATTAAAGATATCGATTTTAATCTATTAGATATTCAATTACAGGAAATCAAGCAATTAGCAGTTAAATACAATATGTATATTGGATTAGGGACAATAAGGAAAGAAAAATCTGACTACTATAATGCAATACAGTTGATTTCTCCAAATGGGGAAGTGATTGAAGAGTATAATAAAAGAGCTTTATGGGGATGGGATTTAGAGCATTTTACTAAGGGAAGAATGCTAGGAATACATACAATAGATGGTATCAAGGTAGGCTTTAGAATTTGTTTTGAAGTAAGATTCCCAGAGTATTTTAGAGAATTATTTCTATCAGATGTAAAGTTATGCTTTGTTAGTTTCTGCGATGTTTCAAATATGGAATCATTAGAGAGATATCATATTATTAAATCACATCTTGTAACAAGGGCAGTTGAAAATGTTATGACTATAATATCTGTTGATAGTATTTCAAGTTATCAAACAGCACCAACAGCTATTTTTAATCGAAATGGTTTAGTGCTTAAGGAAGCACCATTAAACCAAGAATATCTTATGGTATATGATTATAAAGAACCTGAAATGGGATTTGGTGAAAAAGGACGACTGCAGAATGCATATGAAATAATTGACGAAAATCAAATTAATTATATGAATTGTAAAAGAGAGGGCCCTTGCGGTAAATGAAGAATTAGTGTGCTCTTATAAAAAAGTTATTGCATAAGGAGAAAAAATGAAAAGAAATATTTTGGAGCGAATAGGGTTTTGTATTTTAACGTTTTTTATAGTTAACATTTTTAGTTTTGCTACTTTAATGGATAATTATTATATTATTATTCTGGCGATCGTTGCTTTTGTTTTAATCAATATAGCGCCATCCTTTAGAAAAGGAACAAGTAAGCGCAACCGCATTTTAATAAACGGCGCAGAACTACTTATACTTTTTTCGGTTTCTACTATTTTGACTACTATGTATACCATATGGCTCTGGTTTAATTTGCATCCTCAAAATGCAACTGCATTCTGGATTAATAGCCTCATTGTAGTGATAGGTGAGGCTATGCTATTTTGGAATGGCATCATCCGTGTTTATCTGACCTCAGTTCAGCTTGGAATCAAATGGAGGATTATTGGGATAGCCTGTGGCATGATCCCTATCGTAAATCTAGTTGTCTTATATCAAATTATTTCTATAGTTAGGAAAGAAATACAGTTTGAGAACCAGAGATATAATCTCAATTCAGGCCGAGTAGAAAAAATGGAATGTAAAACAAAATATCCTTTGCTATTAGTACATGGCGTGTTTTTTAGAGACAGCAGATACCTAAACTATTGGGGGCGTATACCAAATGAGCTTATCAAAAACGGAGCAACAGTATATTATGGGGTTCAGGATTCGGCTGCTTCGGTTAAAGAATGTGGAAAAGAAATTGCAGAGCGAATAAAAGAAATTGTTAAAGAGACTGGATGTGAGAAAGTTAATATTATTGCTCACTCTAAAGGTGGCTTGGACAGCAGATATGCTATAAGTTGTTTAGATGCAGCAAAATTTGTGGCATCATTAACAACTATCAATACACCACATAGAGGTTGTATTTTTGCAGATTATTTGCTTAATAAGCTGCCTAAAAGTTTTTGTCAGTCTATTGCCCGAAAATATAATAAGACATTATTAAAACTTGGAGATAAGCATCCAGATTTTATGGCTGCGGTAAAAGATTTGACTGCGTCTGAATGTAGTCGATTTAATGAGGTAGTCTCCAATATGCCTAACGTTTTTTATCAAAGTATAGGGTCGAAGATGAAAAAAGCCACTAGTGGTAAATTTCCTCTTAATGTCTCTTATCCACTTGTTCGTCATTTTGATGGTGAAAGCGATGGGCTTGTTGCGATTGAATCCATGAAATGGGAGAGCAGTTCACGTTTGTTAGGGCTGATGGCTATCGTGGCATTTCTCACGGGGATATGATTGATTTAAATCGTGAAAATATATCTGGCTTTGATGTAAGAGAATTTTATTTTAATATCGTAAAAGATCTAAAGAATAGAGGATTATAAGTATAATTTGTAATAAGAGTTAACAGAGTATAAAAGGTATTGATGGATATTATTTTAAAGGAGAGGGAGTATGGAAGTACGAGAGCTTACATTAAATGAATATAAAACTGCATTAGAATTAGCATGGACAGTTTTTCAGGAATATGAAGGGCCTGATTACTCCGAGCAAGGAGTAAAATCATTTTATGCTTCATTGTACGATCCAGAATATATAAAGATGCTTAGAATATATGGAGCATTTGAAAGTAATAAGCTAATGGGGATTCTCGCGACTCGTAGCAATGGAAATCACATTGCTTTGTTTTTTGTAGATGGTAAGTATCATAGAAAGGGAATTGGAAAACAGTTATTTACTAGGGCTTGTTTGGATAATAGTTCTGGTAATATAACAGTTAATTCATCTCCTTTTGCCATAGAAATATATCATCACTTAGGATTTATGGACAGCGATGTTGAGCAAGTGACTAATGGCCTAAGATATACGCCTATGATTTATCACCTAAAAAAGAATAATAAGGTGATGCATGGCATTTAAGTTGAAATAGGAATAACTTATATAAATAAATTGCTATATGATAATTAAAATAGAAGTACAATAAAGCTGAAGCAGTACAAGTATCTCTAGTAAATGGAGAGTTTTGTACTGCTTTTATATTTTCTTAGACCTCACCTAAACGATGAGGAGTAATTTTATATAATTTAAAATGACTTTCTAAGATGGCAAGATGAGAGAAAAATATCCAATATTTTGCTTAAATAGCACAGTAAAACGAAAAAAATAAAAAAATTTATTCTAAAAAATCCATAAAACTCTTAAAAAGTTAATGGCAACTAAAAAGTCAATATTATGAACTGTTTAAGAGAAAAATAACCAAAAGATAAAAAATAAAGATTTTTCAGATAGATAAAAAATGCTAAATAAAAGTTTAGTATATATAAACAAAATAGTTAGATAAAATAAGATAAGGTATTGCTATTTTTTTTTGTATATTGTACAATGTGTAACGAAATCCATAAATAGGTGTTAGCCTATGGTATAACAAGCTGTAGGACGTGTATGTGGCGATAGGTTATCTATTATTACTAAACAAATAACTTAATATTACATACACTATAAATGGCAGGAAAAATATATTTGTAAAGGAAAATGAATGATGTATAAAAGTTCTCAAGAACGTATGCCTATTTATGAGGCCTTACAAAAATATAAGGATATGCGCATTGTACCTTTTGATGTTCCAGGTCATAAACAAGGACGAGGGAATAAGGAACTTACAGAATTTTTAGGTGAAGCTTGTATGCAAATTGATGTAAATTCCATGAAGCCACTAGACAATCTGTGCCATCCTGTATCTGTAATTAATGAAGCAGAGCAATTAGCAGCAGAAGCTTTTGGTGCAAAACATGCTTTTTTCATGGTAGGAGGAACGACTTCATCCGTACAAGCTATGGTGATGACCGCTTGTAAACGAGGGGATAAAATCATTATGCCTAGAAATGTTCATCGTAGTGCCATTAATGCATTAGTTGTATGTGGCGCCGTTCCTGTTTACGTGAATCCAGGTGTCAACAAAGAATTAGGGATTCCATTAGGCATGTCCTATGAAGATGTTAAAGCTGCTATTTTAGAACATCCAGATGCTAAAGCAGTGCTGATTAATAATCCTACTTATTACGGTATTTGTTCACCTCTTAAGCGTATTACAGAACTAGCTCATGAACATGGTATGTTGGTACTAGTTGATGAAGCTCATGGTACTCATTTTTATTTTCATGATGAATTACCTGCTTCCGCTATGAGTGTAGGAGCAGATATGGCAGCTGTGAGTATGCACAAAACAGGTGGGTCATTGACGCAAAGTTCTTTTTTACTCATTAACAACAATGTTGGTGAAGGTTATACACGTCAGATTATTAATTTAACGCAGACCACAAGTGGTTCTTATTTGCTTATGTCTTCTCTTGACATTTCTAGAAAAAATCTTGCTCTAAATGGCAAAAAGATTTTTGATAGGGTTATAGAGCTGGCTAATTATGCAAGAGAAGAGATTAATAAGATGGGCGGTTACTATGCTTTTGGTAAGGAGCTTATTAACGGAGACACGGTATTTGATTTTGATGTAACCAAGTTATCCATACATACAAGAGACATGGGCCTTGCAGGGATTGAGGTTTATGATGTCCTTAGAGATGATTATGATATACAAATAGAATTTGGAGATATTGGAAATGTGTTAGCCATTATCTCTGTAGGTGATACAGATTTAGCCATAGAGCGTCTTATCTCAGCATTGTCAGAAACGAAAAGACGTTATCTTAAAAGTCCATCAGGTATGCTAGATCATGAATATATTAATCCGCAGGTGGCAATGACACCTCAAGATGCTTTTTATGCTGAGAAAGAGCCTATGCCAATAGAAGATAGTACTGGCTATATTTGTAGTGAGTTTGTCATGTGCTATCCACCGGGTATTCCTATTCTAGCGCCAGGTGAAAGAATTACCCAAGAGATTTTAGATTATATTCATTATGCCAAAATAAAAGGTTGTTTCTTAACAGGAACAGAAGATATTCATATTGAGCATATCAATGTGGTAAAAGAGTAAGTGGGAAAGGAGTGAGTTAAATGGAGTTATGGTATACAGATGAACATAGCCCTTATGTTCGTTTTTCGATTAAGGTAGATCATCATCTCTATGCAAAGCAAAGCAAGTATCAACGTATAGATGTGATGCACTCTTATGAATTTGGTACTTTCTTAACCTTAGATGGGTGTATGATGCTTACTGAAAAGGATGAATTTATTTATCATGATATGATTGTCCATGTTCCTATGGCAGTTCACCCAGGAGTTAAAAAAGTGTTAGTCATTGGTGGTGGAGATGGTGGTACTGTAAGAGAACTTATTCGCTACAAAAATATTGAACACATTGACCTAGTAGAAATAGATGAAATGGTAGTAGAAGCTTGTAAGTTTCATCTGATGCAAACAGCTTGTAGCTTAGAAGACCCAAGAGTTCATATTTTTTATGAGGATGGCCTTAGATATATTCGCCATATAGAAGGTGAGTATGATCTGATTATTGTAGATTCTACAGATCCTTTTGGGCCAGGAGAAGGACTATTTACAAAAGAGTTTTATGGTAATTGCTATAAAGCGCTGAAGGAAGATGGCATTTTAGTGAATCAACACGAAAGTCCTTATTATCAAATGCATGCCAATTCACTAAAAAAGTCTTATGAAAAGATCAAAGACATTTTTCCAATTACTAAACTTTATAATGCTCATATTCCTACTTATCCATCAGGACACTGGCTTTTTGGTTTTGCCTCTAAGAAGTATGACCCAATAGAGGATTTAGATGCAGATAGATGGAATGCATTAGGTATAGAGACCCAGTATTATAATACGGATGTGCATAAAGGAAGTTTTGCTATGCCGAATTATGTTAAAAAGCTATTGAAATAACTAATGAAAGTAATTAATGAAAAATGAATACATTACTACAAATACATAACGAGGAGATGATTAAAAGATGGGAAGAGCATTAATTATTGGAGCTGGCGGTGTTGCTAGTGTTGTGGTACATAAGTGTGTACAAAACTGGGAAGTTTTTGAGGAAATTTGTATTGCTAGTCGTACGAAATCTAAGTGTGATGCCCTTAAGGAAAAATTAGATGGGGGTAAAACAAAGATTACAACAGCAAAAGTAGATGCTGATAATGTTGAAGAATTAATTGCACTTATTAATGACTACAAGCCTGATATTGTTATCAATGTAGCATTACCTTATCAAGATTTAACGATTATGGATGCTTGTTTAGCAACTAAAACACATTACTTAGATACAGCTAACTATGAGCCTTTAGATACAGCTAAATTCGAGTATAGCTGGCAATGGGCTTATAGAGAAAGATTTGAAAAAGCAGGGATTACGGCTATTTTAGGTTGCGGATTTGACCCAGGTGTAACAGGTGTATTCTCAGCTTATGCACTTAAACATTATTTTGATGAAATTCACTATATTGATATTTTAGATGCCAACGCAGGAGATCATGGTTATCCTTTTGCAACTAACTTTAACCCTGAAATTAATATCCGTGAAGTAACAGCTAAAGGAAGCTACATTGAAAATGGTGAATGGGTAGAAACAGAGCCAATGGAAATTAAGAGAGTATATAACTTCCCTAAAATTGGTGATAAGGATATGTATCTTTTACATCATGAAGAGTTAGAATCTCTTGCGCTCAATATTAAAGGTATTAAACGTATTCGTTTCTTTATGACTTTCTCACAAAATTATTTAACACATCTAAAAGTCCTTGAAAATGTAGGAATGACTTCTATTGAGCCAATTGAGTATGAAGGACATCAAATAGTACCACTTCAATTCTTAAAAGCTGTTTTACCAGATCCAGCATCTTTGGGACCTAGAACAAAAGGAAAAACAAACATTGGTTGTATTTGCCAAGGGGTAAAAGATGGCAAACCAGTTCAGTACTATGTGTACAATGTATGTGACCATGAAGAATGCTATAAAGAAGTAGGCTCACAAGCAATTTCTTATACAACAGGTGTACCAGCCATGATTGGTGCTATGATGCTTCTTCAAGGTAAATGGAAGAAACCAGGTGTTTATAATGTAGAGGAGTTTGATCCAGATCCATTTATGGAAGCTCTTAATAAATGGGGCTTACCATGGCAAGAATCTTTTGCTCCTGAATTAGTGGATTAAGGAGATGAACATGGATTTAGATTTTACTAAAGTGCCTACGCCATCTTATGTAGTAGATGAACGTCTTTTAATAAAGAATCTAGAGATCTTAAAGAAGGTAGAAGAGGAAGCGGGCTGCCGTATCCTCTTAGCTACCAAAGCTTTCTCTATGTATGAAACCTTTCCTTTAATAGCGAAATATTTAAGCGGTGTGACTTCAAGCTCTCTTCATGAAGCTAGACTTGGTTATGAAGAAATGGGAAAAGAAGTCCATATCTATGCTGCAGCTTATAAGGAAGAAGAATTCAGCGAGATTATGCACTATTGTAATCACATTGTATTTAACTCTTTTAATCAGTGGAATAAGTACAAAGAAAAGGTAAAAGAAGCAGGGAAACCTATTAGCTGTGGCCTTCGCATTAATCCTGAGTATGCAGAGGTGGAAACAGAGCTTTATAATCCTTGTGCACCTAAGTCACGTATGGGAATTACTTTAGAGCATTTTCAAGGTGAGGCTTTGGAAGGTATTGAAGGTTTACATTTCCATGCTATGTGTGAGCAAAATTCAGACACACTAGAACGTATTCTTAAAGTGGTAGAAGAGAAGTTTGGTACTTATCTTCATCAAATGAAATGGATTAACTTTGGTGGTGGCCATCATATTACAAGAGAGGACTATGATGTAGAAAAGCTCATTAAATGCATTAAGCATATGAAGGAAACCTATGACATAGAAGTTTATCTTGAACCAGGAGAAGCAGTGGCCTTAAACACAGGTTACTTAGTAAGTACTGTTTTAGAAACGCTTCATAATGAGATAGACATTGCGATTTTAGATACATCAGCAGCTTGTCATATGCCTGATGTATTAGAAATGCCTTATAGACCACAGATTATTGGTGGCAGCCAGGCAGAAGAAAAAGCTTATACCTATCGTCTGGGTAGTGCCACTTGCCTATCAGGTGATGTGATAGGGGATTATTCTTTTGATATACCTTTAAAAGAAGGTGACCGATTGGTATTTTGTGATATGGCACATTATACTATGGTAAAGAATAATACATTTAATGGGATTAACCTTCCAAGTATAGTACTTTATAGTGAAAAAGAAGGATTTAAAATAGTTAAAAGCTTTGGATATGAGGATTTTAAATCACGTTTATAGTAAAAAGGAAATGCGCTTGAATCGATTGGATTCAAGCGCATTTCCTTTTTACTATGTATAGTCCTACTGCATTATTATTAATCATATTATTCTCTTGATTTGACTGCTTGTCTATAAACTTTTCATCTGATTTTGCGGAAGTAATGATGATTTTCATAATGCCATTTATTATTTCAACTTGATAACAAATTACTTATACATATTCTTAAAGTCAGTAGGTGTACATCCTTTTACAATATTAAACATACGAATGAAAGAGGAGAGACTCCCGAAACCAGATTGTAAGGCAATTTCAGTTACTGTTAATTGGTTATCTATCAATAGTTTTTCAGCATAATGAATACGTTGCTGATTTAAATATTTATAAAAGGAGACATTGGCAAAGAGCTTAAATTGTCTTGCAAAATGATATTTACTAAAACCAGATAAAGAAGCTACAAAATCTAAGGATAAATTTTCTGTACAATGGTCATTAATGTAGGTACAAATATAAATAAATTTTTCTGTATACTTTTTCTCCTTGGAATACAAGCTCTTTTGTTTAGAAGTACAGAGGTTAAAGTGACGTCCTAAAAGGACAAGTATTTCTATAAAATAAGCTAGCATTATAGTGGAATGAAGAGGAGAAGCCATAAGAGACTCTTCTTTCATGCGGAGAAGTAATTGATAAATTGTTTCATGTACATGAGGGTTGGTAGAAGCAGAAATATGAAAAACGGGAGCAAGAGGTGCAAGGGCTACATCGAGTTCGCGAATGTTGTAGATTTGGTTATAGTTAGCTTGAAGAATGAGTCTTTCACCTTGTTCAGGAGCCTTCATGCTATGTAAACAACCAGGAAAAACAAGCAGGATATCCTTTTCTTCAAGATGGTAGACAGTATGACCACAGGTTACTTCATAGGTGCTTTGAAGAGGCATAATGATTTCATAAGCAGAATGCCAGTGTCTAGGATAATCCTCTTTTAACTTATTATCATGAAGTAAGACACCAGTAGAAGCGTGAAAGATAATTTTTTCTTGTAAGCCGTACAATTCTGGTAGCATAGTTTAACTCCTAAAATAGCAATTTTTTTGTGTTAGCAAGCAATTTCTAATAAGAAAATAAAAATTAAATTTGATATAGTTTAATTATAGTCTAGCATGAAAATTGTGATGAAGAAAGGGAGAAAATAAAAATGAATAGAAAAGAAGCAAGTCAAAAAGCTAAGGCATTAGTTGCCCAAATGACGATTGAAGAACGCGCAAGTCAGTTGAGATATGATTCTCCTGCCATAAAGCGATTAGGAGTACCAGCCTATAATTGGTGGAATGAAGCATTACACGGTGTAGCAAGAGCAGGAGTGGCTACCAGTTTTCCACAAGCCATTGGCATGGCAGCAACTTTTGATGATGGACTGATTAAAAGAGTAGCAGAGGTAATTGCTGAAGAAGGAAGAGCTAAGTATAATGCCTATAGTGCAGAAGAAGATAGAGATATCTATAAAGGACTTACATTTTGGTCACCTAACGTGAACATTTTTAGAGATCCTAGATGGGGAAGAGGGCATGAAACTTATGGTGAAGACCCGTATTTAACGAGTTGTTTAGGTGTGTCCTTTGTAAAGGGCTTACAGGGAGACGGTGAAATGCTCAAGACAGCAGCTTGTGCCAAGCATTTTGCAGTACATTCAGGACCTGAAGCGGACCGACATCATTTTGATGCAAGAGTTAATATGAAGGATTTATGGGAGACTTATCTACCTGCTTTTGAAGCATTAGTGAAAGAGGCTAAAGTAGAATCAGTGATGGGGGCATATAACCGCACTAATGGCGAACCTTGTTGTGGTAGCCCAACACTTATGAAAAAGATTCTAAGAGAAAAGTGGGAGTTTAAGGGACATTATGTTTCTGATTGTTGGGCACTTAAAGATTTCCATGAGCATCATATGGTAACTAGTACAGCTCAAGAATCAGCAGCACTTGCCTTAAAATCAGGTTGTGATTTAAACTGCGGAAATACTTATCTGCACATTCTTCTAGCGTATCAAAATGGACTTGTGACGGAAGAAGAGATTACAATAGCAGCTGAAAGGTTATTTACTACACGCTACTTACTAGGTTTATTTGATGGCTCTGAATATGATGCGATTCCTTATGAAGCTGTGGAATCTAAGGAGCATCTTAGCATAGCGGATGAGGTGACTGCTAAAAGTATAGTTCTCCTTAAAAATAACGGTTTATTACCACTTCATAAAGAGAACATTAAGACTATTGGTGTAGTGGGTCCTAATGCTAATAGTAGAAAAGCGTTAATCGGCAACTATCACGGTACGTCCTCTGAATACATTACGCTTTTAGAAGGTTTGCAAAGAGAAGCAGGAGATAAGATTCGTATTCTTTATTCAGAAGGTAGTCATTTATTCCAAGATAGGGTAGAACCTCTAGCGTACAAACGTGACCGATTAGCAGAAGCTAAGATTGTAGCAAAACATAGCGATGTTGTTATTGTATGTGTAGGTTTAGATGAAACACTAGAGGGAGAAGAGGGTGACACAGGAAATGCTTATGCTTCTGGAGATAAAAAGGATTTAATGTTACCTAAGCCACAACAAGAACTTATTGAGGCCATGGCTAAAATGAACAAACCTGTTATTTTGTGTTTAAGTGCAGGTAGCGCTATTGACCTTCAGTATGCAGATATGCATTATGATGCAGTGCTTCAAACTTGGTATCCAGGTGCAAGGGGTGGACAAGTAGTTGCAAAAGCTCTTTTTGGAGAATTTTCACCTTCTGGTAAATTACCTATTACCTTCTATAGAGATTTATCTGGGCTTCCTGCATTTGAAGATTATGATATGAGGGGAAGAACTTATCGATATATGGAGGGAGTGGCCCTCTACCCATTTGGCTATGGGCTTACTTATGGTAAATGTAGTATAGAAGAAGCAAGTTATCAAGGAGAAAGTGTAAAGGTTGTTCTTCAGAATAAGGAAGCCTTTGCTATGGAGGAAGTAGTACAGCTTTATATTAAAAATTTAGAATCTAAATTTGCTGTACTCAATCATAGTCTATGTGGTTTTAAAAGAGTTCATTTAGAAGCAGGAGAAAGAAAAGAAATTATTATAAAAATGAATCCTAATACATTTAAGGTAGTGAATGAAGATGGTGAATGGATAGAAGATAGCAAAGTCTTTGAGATTTATGTAGGATTTGGGCAACCCGATAAACGTACATATGCTTTAACCGGTGAAAGAACAATAAAAATAGCTATTCAACGCTAAGCTAATTAAAGAAAATTTAAAGATAAACAACATGTTTCAAGCAAAATAAGGGAGGAATGAAATGAGAGTAGCAGAGATTTTTGGTGATTATATGGTGATTCAAAGGCAAAAGCCTTTTGTCATATGGGGAGAGGGAGCTGAAGGGAGCATCATTTCAGTAAAAATAGATGAGCATAAAGGAGAGGGGAGAGTTAGAGAAGGTAAGTGGTGCGTTACACTTCATCCTATGGAAGCGACCTTTGAGACAAAAATAGAGATTACTTCAGTAGGAAATGAAAAGGAATACTATGAAATTGAACATGTAGCTATAGGTGAGGTTTGGCTTGCAGGCGGGCAATCTAATATGGAATACTTTTTGCGTTATGACCATGAATGGGAAAAAACAAAGGAAAAAAGGTATAACCCTGCCATTCGTATGTATAATTGTAAGCGCTTATCTTATGAAGGGCAGAAAAAAGATGTTTCGGATAGTGGCTATTGGTTTGATGAAAGAGATAGAGCTTGGGAGACTTTTTCTGCACCAGGTTATTACTTTGCCCTCTCTTTACAAGAGAAGTTACGAGTACCTATTGGAATTATTGGGTGTAATTGGGGAGGTTCTACAGCTTCTGCTTGGTTAGATACCAGCTATTTAAAAACGCCTGAACTAAAGGTGTATTTAGAAGAATATCAGAAGGCTTATAGGAACTATAGTGAAAAAGAATATGAAGAAGCCTTAAAAGCAGCAGAAGAAGTTTATCTCTCACCAGTCAGAGAAAAAGAATGGCAAAAAATGATGTATGGTCTTACGTGGAAAGAACAGCAAATCTGGATGGAAGAACATAAGGAAGAAGCAGAAGATCCTATAGGGCCTATGTACTTTAATCGTCCGGGTGGACTTTATGAAATGATGTTACAAAAAATTATTCCTTATGCAATTAAAGGCGTAATTTGGTATCAAGGTGAAACAGATACAGGACACCCACAGGTGTATGATAAGTTATTTGGCAGTATGATTGAATGCTGGAGAAGAGATTGGCAAGATGAGCTTCCTTTTCTATTTGTACAGCTTGCTCCTTTTAAAAGATGGTTACAATGTACAGGTGAAGGTTATGCAGAACTTAGGGAAAGTCAACAAATAGTAGCGGATACCATGCCAGAGGCATATATGATTTCTATTATGGATCTAGGCATGGCAGATGATATTCATCCTAAGAAGAAAAAAGAAATAGGCGAAAGGCTTGCCTTGCTTGCAAGGGGCAAGGTGTATGGAGAAACAATACTTTGTGAATCACCAAGGATAGGAAACATAAAAAAACAAAAAGGGCAACTGATTTTAGAATTTTTAAACTGTGGAGAAGGCTTAAGAAAGGTAAATGGGGACTTTTCAGCACTGCAACTTTTAATAGAAGGGAAGAAACTAGATTTAAACGGTATGCTACTTCAAAAAGATAAATTGTTTATTGACTTGCCAGAGGGCCTAGAAGGAAATGTAGAAGTAAGATATGCCTTTGATGATTTTGTTGAGGTGGATATTTATAATAGTATAGGACTACCACTGTGTCCTTTCCGTTATCAATTAAATGTGTGATGAAATAAGCTAGAAAGGAGATTGTGAGATGTGGCTAGAAGCAGAAGAGGTTATGCAGATAAAAGTAAAGTGTAATGAAACTTTAGTTGTTGGTGATGGAGGAGGGGGACATTTAAATGTTATCCCTATTACCGGAGGCGTTGTAACTGGTAAATATAAAGGAGTTGTCATTCCAGGGGGAGCAGACTGGAGTACCATAAGAAGTAATGGGGCACATGCTTTTGCAAAGTATTTGCTTCAGATGGAAAATGGGGAATATATAGCAGTTGAGAATGAAGGGATTTTAAATGAAGATACGGCTAAAATACGTACCAACCCTAGGTTTTATGCAGATGAACAGGGAAACTATAGTGAATTAAATAAAGGCATTTATGTTGCAAGTCTAGAAACTGAGACAGAAGGATATACGGTTAATATTCATATTTACAAGATGAGGTAAGTAGATGAAAAAAGAAGAGATTTATAATCAAATTAAAGCGTGGAGACAGCAAGCTAAAGAGCAGGAGCAACGTCGTCATATAAAGGGCGAAGAAATCATTATTACTCTCAAAAAGCAAAATGTAAGAATGCTCATCTACAAAGCAGAACAGGGTGCTCCTGCCTATTTTAATTTTCATGGTGGCGGTTTTGTGATGGGGCAGCCCGAAGATGATGATGTATTTTGTGAGAAAGTAAATAAAGAATTAGGCGTTCATGTGTTTAATATAGACTATCCTTTAGCACCAGAAAACCCCTTTCCAAAGGATAAAGAAACTGCCTATGAAGTCATTAAGTATGTAATAGAGTATGCATGGGAATTAGGTGTTGATACTAACAAACTGATGATAGGAGGACATAGTGCAGGGGCGAATATTACTGCTGCAATTTGTTTAATGGCTCAAAAGAGAAAAGAGTTTTCATTTTTATTTCAACTTTTAGATTATCCTCCCTTGGATTTAGACATGTCACCAGAAAAGAAATTTTGGACGGAAGGGGCTATTGATCCTAAGATTGCAGAAGTTTTTAATGCCGCCTATAGAGAACAAAAAGAAGCAAAGAATAGTTTATGTTCGCCTTTATTTGCCACAGATGAAGAATTAAAAGGGCTTCCAGATACGCTCATTATGACCTGTGAGTATGATTCATTAAGAGAAGAAGGTGAAGCATACGCTAGTCGTTTAATGCGAGCAGGAGTAGAAGTAACGGGGAAAAGGTTCCTAGGTATGTATCATGGCTTTTCAATGATAGATAATGAAAAGGGAAGAGAAGCTATGAACTATATGCTTCAATATATGAAAAGGAAGCTTATACAGTGATAAATTTATAAACTGTTCAGATGATAGTTTTAGAGATATTATAAATATAGGCACCTTGTATGATCACGAATGTTTTGGAAAAATGACATTAGATCAAACACAAGGTGCTTTTTTTGATAATAGGTTAAAGCACACTAGTAAGAAGGAGAAGGAGAAAAAGAGAGGGATGATGATGAACAATGAGACAGAGACTAGAGATTAAGATAGCTGCTATTTATTTTGCCATTATAGGTGTTATTATAGGAAGTTATTTTATTGTATTTAGAACAATCTATGTGAATCATGAGTTAAAGGTTATGGGGGAAGAAAGTATTAATACGTTACATACGATGAAAACAGCTACACTAGCTATTATTGAAAATGCAGATAATTATTCTAAGATTTTACTTGCAGATGATGATATTCAAGAAGTGTTAAAATCGGGTGATATTTATAGTAATGTACCGGGGCAGTTCAAAATTGCAAAAAGAATTAATGGAGTTTTACAATTTGATAAGGATATATATGGAGTTTATCTTATTGATCAGAAAGATCAGATTTATTCGGTTGGGGCGAGAGAAGACTTAGTTGGAAAACTGGAGAATAAGGAGAGTATTTCATGGTATCAATCCGCATATAAAAAAAATGGAACTTATTTGCTATCTTCAGATATTTATGGTATCGCGCGGAAATCATTGGCTAAACAAATCTCTCTTATAAGAGTCTACAAGGATTTAAAGGATTTTCATAATATAGGTATCTTATCTGTAAATATTGATATAGCGGCTTTTCAAGGTACATATAGGGCAATATTAAAGGAAGATGAGGAGCAAATTGTCTTTTTGGATAACCAAAATAGGATTATATGCCAAGATGGATTAAATATATTGAATGATAAACAAAGAGAAGAATTTTTAAGAATGTTATGTAGCTCTAAAGAAGGTACATTAAATGATACACTTAAAGTGGGAAAAAAGAAGTATTTAGTTACGGGTGTGGTAATTCCAACAGAAGATTGGAAAATTATTAGATTGCAACCTATGGATATGAAGCAGGAAAGTTTAGGAATGTTGACAACGAATATCTTATTAGTCCTTCTAAGTGCTATCCTTATTTTATGTGGAACGATATTAGTAGCTAATTTGATAACTATGCCTATTCAACATCTACTTGTTTCTATGAAAAGTGCAGAGAAAGGGGAGTTTACAAAAGTAGAGTATAAGCCTTTTTTTGATGAGTTTCGATATCTTTTCGAGGGATATAATCAGCTTCTTGATAAGATTGGCCTTTTATTAAAACAGACGGTAGATAAGCAAAAGATGATTCGTAAGGTAGAGCTTAATGAAATGCAGGAACAGATGAAACCTCATTTTCTCTACAATACTTTAGATTCTATTCAAGCTTTGGCCATGTTAGGTGAGTTAGATAAGGTTTGTGAAATGGTAGAGGCACTGGGTGATTTTTATAGAAGAAGTGTTAGTAAAGGGAGAGAAATGCTAAGTATAGGTGAAGAACTGATTATTGTGGATGACTATATCAAGATTATGAAAATGCGCTTTGAAAATTTATTTGAGGAAACTTTTGAGGTACAGGAAAGCTGTAAGGGCTATTTAATTCCTAAGCTTACTTTACAGCCGTTAGTTGAAAATGCGATTCATCATGGTTTAAGGGAAAGAGCAGAAAATGGAGAACTATACATTAGTGTAAAAGAAGAGGATGAGAGAATTCACATACGAATTACTGATAATGGTTCAGGAATACCAGGGGATATAATGGAGGAGCTTAGAGAGGATATAGGAAGCTATAGAGGTAAAAGCTTTGGTTTAAGAGGAACGATAGAGAGAATGGGCATTATTTATGGGGAAAATTTCAAATATGAGATTACAAGTAAAGCCAATGAATTAACGGATATAAGCTTTTATATTCATATTACTGCATTGGAGGTATAGGTGTGGAGATATTAAAAGTTATTTTGATAGACGATGAAACATTAATTCGCAAATTGCTTCGAATGAAAATTGATTGGGAAGCATTAGGTATGGAAGTAGTAACTGAATTTTCAAGTTCTAGGAAGGCATTAGAGGAAGTACAGAAGTGGGCCCCCGATATTATTATTACAGATATCTGTATGCCGGGAATGGATGGTATTGAATTTAGTGAAGAGTGTATTAATCTTATGCCTAAAGTAAAAATCATTATACTAACGGGACATGATGAATTTAACTATGCCATGAGAAGTATCAAGATTGGTGTAGCTGACTATATCTTAAAACCAATTAATGCAGAGCTCATTACACAGACGTTATGGAAAACACGGGAAAAGATAGAGAAAGAAACAAATTATCAGGTAGAATACGAAAAATTAGCTGCGCAAATTGAAGAGAATTTGCCTATTTTTCAAGAGAGTTGCTTAAATCAAGTGCTTTTAGAACCTATAACGTCAGAAGTATTTTGTAGAAAGATGAAATTTTATCAAGTAGATTTGCATCCTAGGTCTCAAAAAGTACAAATTGCAGTATTTGAAATGCTATATGTAAATAGACAAAGCATAGGTACTGAAGAAGATCAAAATGAAATGATTTTATATATAAAGGCTAGAAAATTGACAGAGGAGTTTTTTGCAGGGGATGCCTATATCTTATTTTGCAGAGATGGTTTTGGCCGGCTTGTTATTTTATCCAATAATCCAGAGGTTCCTCTAAATGAATGTTTAGAGCTTCTGAGAAAAATGCTGATTACTCGCCTGAAATGCTATATAAATATTGGAATGAGTTCAAAGAAATCAGATTATAGTCAGATAACTTCTGCCTATAAAGAAGCAGTAGAGGCTTTAAATTATAAAGTCGTAGAAGGAGAGAACTGTGTGATTTGCTATGAGGATTTAGCAAGTAACACCACTAGTTTATCTGTAGAAGAGGAGAAGATATGGAGGGAGGTAAAGATTTATGTGAGTGCTGGTAGGCAAGAGCAAGCAGAAAGCTGTATGCAAATGTTATGTGAGCGTATTGCAGCAGAAGGGAATAAAAGTGGAAATCGATTAAAGAATTTATTTATAGAAGTCGGTTCATGGTGTTTTAATGAAGCAATTAAAAATGACTTTCCAAGTCAAAAAGATTATCAACAAAGACTTGCTAGGGTTTATGAGCGTTCCACAGGGCGGGTAGCTCTTGAAAAGGAAATAATAGAATGTGTTGGGACACTAAGTGCAGAAATGGCTGTTAAGGATGAAAAGAAGAATGGAAATATGGTGCAGGATATTTTAGTTTATATTGAGAAGAACTTGAGCAATTCAGATTTAAGTATGAATCAGGTAGCGGAGCAATTTTATATTAGTGTAGGCTACTTAGGAAGGCTTTTGAAAAAGAAGACGGGGAGGACCTATGGTGAGTATTTATCAGAAGTACGTTTTAAAAAAGCAAAGAAATTATTAGGGACAACTGATTTAAAGGGATATGAAATAGGAGAAGAAATAGGAATTCCTGACCCTCATTACTTAAGTATATGGTTTAAAAAAATGAGTGGTTATTCTTTAAGTGAATTTAGACGACGAAATGAAGTTCAAAAAATGAAAGTTTAATAAGGAGCACGTTGGAATAGTGAATGATGCAGTAGGGATAATGAATTAATTTTCATATAGATTTCCGATATAATTAACTCAAGAAATAGTTGGTGTTTTACACATGTATAATACAAAACGAGTGAAAGAAGAATGGAGGATATCTATGAAAAAATATTTCAAAAGTTTATCAACATTGTTTTTAATGGGTGCTATGGTAATGAATTTGACAGCATGTGGTAAGACAGAAGGACAGAAGGAAGTACCGAGCTCTGAGGTGAAAAGTGAGAGTAAGGATACAAGTAAACAAACAGAAGAAGAGCAAATTACAATTACCTTATGGCATCAATCTGTGGCAGATACAGATCCTGTAAAACGTATTATTGAGGAATCTGTAGGGGAATATCAAGCACTTCATCCAAATATCACTATTGTTCAAGATGGTGTAACAGGAGAACAATATAAGACAAAAATTAAAACAGCTTTTGCAGCTGGAGAAGCACCAGATATTGCCTATATGTTTGGTGGGGGAAGTTTTGTGAAGCCTTATATAGATGCAGGCTATTTATTACCTATTGATGAGTATTTGACAGAAGAAACTAAGTCAAAAATACTAGATGGGATGCTAGAAAACTGTGTGTACAATGGAAAAACATATACACTACCAACGATTACATTCCTAGCTAACCTTTATTGTAATACGGAAATGTTTGAAAAAGCAGGAGCAGATTACCCAACAACATGGGACGAGTTACTAGAAGCTAGTAAGAAACTGCGTACAGCAGGTTATACTCCTATTATTCTAGGAGAGAAAGATACATGGCCAGGTATGTACTGGTATGATATTATTGCAGCTAGACAAGCTGGAAATGCAGCTGTTTTAGAAGCATTTAAAGATACCTCTAAGTTTAATAGTGAACCTTTTATCAAAGCAGCTGAGAAAATGCAACAATTGGTTGAAGTAGGCGCATTTAATGATAGTATGTTAAGTATGAGCTATAGTGAAATGGTAGATGGTTTTGCAGCAGGGCAAGGTGCCATGATTTTTCAAGCAAACTGGGTACACCCAACCTTTGAAGATGAAGAAGCCGTAACCAACGGTAAAGTAAAAGCTATTGCCTTTCCTGTATTTGAAGATGGTGTAGGTACAGCAACAGAATTTTCAGGTGGTGGCACTGATGGGTATTATATTAATGCAAATACAAAACACCCTAAAGAAGTAGCAGAATATTTAGCATACTTAAGTGAAAAAATTGGGCGTGAGGGATATTTAGATAATGCTGGTCTTGCATGTTGGGATATCTCAGGATTAGACACAAGTAGTGTATCTACTTTAGCTAAAGAATCTGCAACCCTTATGGAAACAGGGACCTCTTATATTACATGGTGGGATAATATCTTACCAGCAGATAGTTCAGAAAACTACAAAAATCTAGTAGCAGAATTACTTGCTTTTAAGATTACGCCAGAACAGTTTGCAGAGAGGATGTCACAATTAAGCCCAACAGAACTTCAGTAATTAAATATACCGAATAGGGTTGTCTTTTAAGACAACCCTATAATTATAAATAGGGAGGTTTTTATGAAAAAGATTTTATCAGATAAGAAGGCCATTTTTATATTTATGTTCCCTACCCTCTTTGTTATGGCAATGATTGTTGTAGTTCCGATTTTTATATCAGGTTATTATAGCTTGCTAAGTTGGGATGGTATAGGAAAAGGGACATTTATCGGATTACAGAATTATAAGGAACTTATGTACGATGGACGTTTTATGAACTCTATTATAAATTCATTACTTTTTGCAGGACTTTCATTAGTCATTCAATTGCCTTTTTCTTTACTTATTGCTATTGTAATTGCTCAAGGAGTAAAAGGCGAGAAATTCTATCGCACAGTTTACTTTATTCCTGTTATTATATCTACAGTAGTTATTGGACAGCTTTGGCAAAAAATATATAATGCAGATTATGGCTTACTAAATGACATCCTTAAATCTATCGGGTTGGGAGCTATTGCACAAGATTGGTTAGGTCAAGAAAAAACAGCTTTACTATGTAGTTTTATACCCATTCTTTGGCAATATGTAGGTTATCATATGTTGATTATGTATGCAGGTATCAAAGGGATTTCTACTGAAATCAATGAGGCAGCAGTTATTGATGGAGCTGGTAAGTTGCAAATAGCATGGTATATTACGATTCCATTATTAAAGCCGATTTTAAAAGTGTGCATGACTTTTTCATTAATTGGTGCACTTAAAGTATTTGACCTCATTTATGTTTTAACTAATGGAGGACCTTTTTTTTCCACAGAAGTGCCGAGCATCTATATGTATACTACAATTTTTGATTCTTTCAAATATGGTTATGGTAGTGCCATTTCTATATTTATTATTATAGAATGTCTATTCTTTACAATGCTACTTAACTTGATATTTCACAAGAAAAAGGAGGCATAAGGTATGAAGGGAAAGATTGGAAAAATAATTGTACAAATTTGTTTAGTGATATTTGCATTTATACAGCTCTATCCATTGATTTGGTTAGTCTTTTTCTCACTCAAAGGTAATGGGGAAATATTTGGAGGAAATATCGCAGGGCTTCCACAAAACTGGAAATTCAACAACTATGTGAATGCTTTTGAGCAAGCCAAGGTGCTTGATTATTTTGGAAATAGTGTACTAGTGACTTCTATTACGATTTTACTGGTTATTGTATTATCTTCTATGTCGGCATATGCCATTGTACGTATGGAATGGAAGGGAAGAGGTATAGCAATGAAGGTTATTTTGTTAGGGATGATGGTCCCTATTCATGCCGCCCTCTTACCGCTATTCATGGTATTAAAAAGTGTGCGTCTACTAAATACCTATTGGGCACTTATTATTCCTTATGTAGCTTTTGGACTTCCAATGGGCATTTACATCATTAGTAGCTTTCTAGAATCTCTTCCAAGAGAGTTAGAAGAGGCAGCTGCAATTGATGGATGTGGTATTTATCGAATCTTTGGAGAGGTTATGTTACCACTTGTTAAACCAGCTTTGGCAACAGTATCTATTTTTACGTATCTTTCTGCATGGAATGAATTAATGTTTGCGGTAACCTTTGTAAGTAAAAGAGAATTTAAAACCATCACTGTTGGTATTATGTCTATGATAGGAACTTTCACGACGAAATGGGGAGAAATTGGAGCAGGGCTAGTTATTGCAACGATTCCTACAATTTTAATTTATGTATTATTAAGTGAACAGGTACAAAAAAGTCTAGTAGCAGGAGCTGTAAAGGGATGACCAT
The DNA here is from genome assembly GCA_023393125.1 of Bacillota bacterium. Taxonomy (GTDB): domain Bacteria; phylum Bacillota; class Clostridia; order Lachnospirales; family Cellulosilyticaceae; genus Cellulosilyticum. The sequence continues at coordinate 2,064 of JAEWMQ010000035.1, read as the reverse complement.
ATGGAATATGTAAATCGTATTTGTAAAAAATGTTTAATCAGAGAAATGAATCAAAGTGAGTTGCATCGTAATATGTATACCTATATTCAGTTGTTAGATGAAGATATAAAAGCTTCGTCAGAAATTTATGAAAAGCGTCTTACAACTTGTAAGAATTGTGATAGGCTTATAGAAGGAATGTGCAATGCTTGTGGTTGCTATGTGGAGATGAGAGCAGCTATTAAAGTGAGACGTTGTCCTTATGAAAACTGGTAAAAACAAAAGTAGTAACTAGGGAGAAAAAGAGTAGACGAAAAGGAGAAATGTATGATGACAAAGTGGTATATCAATCCTCATATAAAAAAGGGACATATTTATAAGGAATTACAAGGTCATTTTTCAGAACATCTTGGTAGATGCATCTATGAAGGGCTTTATGTAGGAGAAGATAGCCCGATTCCTAATAAAAATGGGATGCGTACAGATGTAGTAGAGGCACTTAAGAAGATACAAATTCCTGTATTACGTTGGCCAGGAGGATGCTTTGCAGATGAATACCATTGGAAAGATGGTATAGGGCCTAAAGAAGAACGCAAGAAAATGATTAATACCAACTGGGGTGGCGCAGTAGAAGATAATAGCTTTGGTACCCATGAGTTCATGGAACTTTGTGAACAACTTGAATGTAAAAATTACATTAATGGTAATCTAGGAAGTGGAACAGTTCAAGAAATGTCAGAATGGGTAGAGTACATGACCTTTGATGGCTTATCTCCCATGGCAGTTTTGCGTGCTAAGAATGGGCGTGAAAAGCCTTGGACGGTGGATTACTTCGGTGTAGGAAATGAAAGCTGGGGATGCGGTGGCAATATGACTCCTGAATATTATGCCAATGAATATCGCAGATATCAAACCTATGTGCGTAATTATAATCCAGATAAACTACTATTTAAAATAGCATGTGGAGCTAATGGGGATGATTACATATGGACAGAAGAAGTGATGAAAAACACTCATCATGGGGTGCAAGAGCAATTCCATGGCTTTATGGATGGCTTGTCTCTTCACTATTATACTGTTCCAGGTACTTGGGAACATAAAGGAAGTGCCACTCATTTTGATGAAGAAGAATGGTATAGGACTTTAAAGAAAACACTTTATATGGAGACACTTATTAAGCGTCATGAAGAAATCATGAATCAATACGATCCTAAGCATAAAAATGCTATTATTATTGACGAATGGGGAACTTGGTATGATTGTGAACCAGGAACCAATCCGGGGTTCTTATATCAGCAAAATACCATGAGAGATGCTCTCGTAGCAGGGATTAATCTTAACTTATTCAACAAGAATTGTAATAGAGTACGTATGGCGAATATTGCACAAATGGTTAACGTCTTACAAGCAGTTATACTAACAGAGGGTAATCAGATGATACTTACGCCGACATACCATGTCTTTGATCTCTATAAATATCATCAAGAGGCAGACCTTATAGAAAGTTACATAGAAACAAAAGAAATTGGGACGCAAGAGAACCAAGTCCCTAACTTAACAGAGTCTGTATCACTAGGACAAGATGGCAAGCTTCATCTAACACTTACTAATCTTTCAATAGAAGAAGCATATCCTATTGAAAGTATATTTACAGATATCAAGATTCTTTCTGTAGAAGGAAGAATCCTTAAAGGGAATATGAGGGATCATAACACTTTCGAGGAAAAAGAAAAAGTAAAGATAGAGGAGTTTAATCTATTGGAGATAATAGGTGGACATATCAAATTCCAAATACCACCTTGTAGTGTATTATATCTAGCCTTACAATTTGAAATTTAAAAGCTGATTTTTATTTATTAGTTTGGAAATTTCATGTTGTATGGAGATGATTAGTAATAAGAATAGAAAATAAATCTATTGTAGATAGATACAGAGCGTCGACAAAGTCGACGCTCTTTTATTTTTAGGATTTAAGGATATAATATAAATGGGTGATAATTATGCTAACTAGAAAAGACACTAAAACTCGATTACAAATGGAATTCACATCTTTAGAAAATCTTGTACCATCAGACCACTTATTAA
>JAEWMQ010000025.1 GCA_023393125.1 Bacillota bacterium | reverse complement strand
GACTTGCTGGAAGATGCCTTGGAGCAGAGCTTAGAAACTCTTAATGAAGTAATCCTTATGGGTTTTAGGGCGAGTGTCTGAGCATAGCGAGTTTTCGCCCGTTCATAAGGATTACGATTTTAGAGTTTCTTAGCAGAGTGAGATAGCAGCTAGAAGAAAGTACACTAGCCGCACTACATAGCGACAGTTTAACTTTATGTGTTAGTATATAAATTTTTACTTATGATAGTTATTAAATTATTTGAGAATTAGAATAATTATTATAATAAAAATTGATTATCATTAAAAGATGAATTAAACTTGAGTTATAAGCTTAATTCATCTTTTGGTATATAAAATATAAAAGAATGAATGGCAATATTATAAAAGGAGACTAGATGATGAATATGATAGCTATTACCTCAGCGGTGGAGCTGGGGTTACTTTATACACTGATGACTTTAGGATTATTTATTTCCTATAGAATACTAGATATTCCAGACCTAACAGTAGACGGTAGTTTTACTTTAGGAGCGGCTATATCTGCTATTTGTGTTGTAGCAGGGCATCCTATTTTAGGGATTTTACTTGCCATGGGGGCAGGTGTTTTAGCTGGAATGGTAACGGCCACTTTACAAACTAAATTAAAGGTACAACCAATACTGGCAGGTATTTTAACTATGACAGGTTTGTACTCCATTAATATTATGGTTATGAAGGAAAAGTCTAATGTTCCTCTTTTAGGCTCAGATACTATTTTCACCTATGCCAAAGCCCTATTTGGTAATCAAGGTGTTATGATTATAGGGATTGTAGTAGTAGTAGTGGTTTGTATTATTTTAGGACTCTTTTTATTTACTAAATTAGGTCTTTCTATTAGGGCAACAGGTGATAATGAGGCAATGGTAAGAGCTTCATCTATTAATGTAGACTTAATGAAAATCATTGGACTTGGTCTTGCTAATGCACTAGTAGCAACTTCGGGAGCACTTATTGCTCAAAAGCAGTCTTTTGCAGATGCTGGCATGGGGACAGGTATGGTGGTTATAGGTATTGCCTCTTTAATTATAGGAGAGGTGATTGTAGATATCTTTGTAAAGAGAAGATCTATTCCAGTGAATATATTTGCTGCTGTTTTAGGTTCTATTATTTATAGAATTATCATTGCGGCTGCACTAGCAGTCAATATTACAGCATCTAGTATGAAACTTATTTCAGCTATTATAGTAGGGATTGCTATTTCTTACCCTGTTATACAAAAGTACATACAAGAAGGTGTAAGTAAATCTAGGAGAATCAGAGAAAGGAAGGATGCCGAATGCTAAAAATTAACAACCTAAGTAAGACCTTCAATAAAGGAACCGTTAATGAAAAGGTAGCTATGAATGATGTAAGCTTACACTTAGAATCAGGTGATTTCATAACGATTATTGGTTCTAATGGTGCTGGTAAATCTACTTTATTCAATTTAATTGCAGGGAACTTTCTTTCTGATGAAGGAGAAATTATTTTAGATGGTAAATACATTACCTTTGAAAAGGAATACAAAAGAGCTAGAAATATAGGAAGACTTTTTCAAGATCCACTTAAAGGAACAGCCCCTTCTATGACTATTGAAGAGAATCTACTTTTATCCTACTCTCGTAGCACCAATAAGAGATTTGGTTTTGGGATGAGTAGTAAAGAAAAAGCACTTTTTAGAGAGAGGCTAGCTGAACTAGATTTAGGACTTGAAGACAGGCTAAAGACTAAAATGGGGCTTTTATCTGGGGGACAAAGGCAGGCAGTGACCTTGCTCATGAGTACTTTGGTAACACCAAAGCTTTTACTTTTAGATGAACATACAGCAGCCCTAGACCCTGGTACAGCTGAGAAGGTGCTTAGGATTACAAAGGAAATCGTTAAAGAGAATCAGATTACAACCATGATGATTACCCATAACATCCAATCAGCATTGGATTTAGGAAATAGAACCATTATGATGGATAGTGGCACTATTGTACTAGATATTAAGGGTGAACAAAGAGCTAATATGACAGTACCAGATGTACTAGCTTTGTTTAAGAAGGAAAGCCATAAAGAATTAGATAATGATAGGATCTTATTAGCATAAGACATAAGCCTTATATTTCCCCAGACTTCTAAGGGGAAATATAAGGCTTTTTATACGTTGATTTGTGAAGGCATTTCTTTTACCTGTATCATAATGCGTGTTACAAAGTCATCTGGGTTACAGGAGGCAATATCATCTATTAAATAATCTTCATAAAAAAATTCACCTACTTGAAGATGATGTCTTTGAATAAATTCTAAAATTTTCTTGTATGTTTCATATGTCGTTTTGTAACTGCCATGGTGATAAGTAATAGCATATAAGCCCTTAGGTTTAACGATAACGGATGGAATAGTAGTATCATGAGTTTTGGCGTAGAGACTGGTAAAGCAGTCTTGAAGGCCATTTGCTATATCTTCAAACTTAATGAGTGTTCCAAGCGAATCATGAGTAGTTAATGCATACTTCTTACAAAATTGAATGTATTCTATCATATAAGTTGAGAATTCCTTATGTGGGGCAGAATTTATATTTGAGCTAACAATAAGATACTCTTCCTCTTGCTCTACTAAAACCGTTTTGGCGTGTTCTGTGCTGAGTGCTAATGCTGTGCGGTGGGTAGCAGTTGTAAGGCGATTTTTTATTGCCATGAGATCAGCTATAGCAGTATCTACTTCAGAGAGCTTTTCCTCAAGAAGCTGTATATAAGTCTCGGGTGTACGTGTATCAAGGTATGTCTTAATATCTTTTAAAGGCATGTGAAGGTCCTTGAGTGTAAGAATCATTGTAAAAATATAAAGCTGACGATAAGAATAATAGCGATAACCATTTTCTTTAATAAGAGCGGGAGAGAATAAGCCGATTTCATCATAATGAAATAAGGTTTGCTTTTTTACACCACAAAGCTTAGCAAACTCACCTGTTGTGAAGTAAACTTCTAGTTTATTATCCATAAAATAATCTCCTCTTGACTGTATGGTTAGTATATAGTTTAACATACAATAATGATGAAAACTATTAATAAAGTAAGTCAAATATAAAAGGAGGTAAATAATATGAGACTCATTTTAAGCTATTTGAAAAATTATAAGCTCCTTGTGTGCCTAAACATTATTTCTGTTTTTGGTTTCGCACTTGTAGAGATTGGTATACCAACCATTATGGCTAAGATTATTGATAATGGTATTACTGTGGGTAATACAACCTACATTTATCAAATGGGTATAATAATGGCCATTATTTCAGTTATTGGTGTACTGGGAACCATATTACTTGGTTACTGTTCATCTAGAATATCAAGCAGTATAACCCGTGATATACGAAATGATATTTTTAAAAAAGCACAAGAATTCTCTCATAGTGAATATGATGCTTTTGGTGTTTCTTCAATGATTACAAGAACAGGAAATGATGCATTTCAAATTTTACAATTTACAAACACCCTACTCAGAATGGCGCTTTTAACACCAGTTATGTTCCTGGTAAGTGTTGTGATGATTGTAAGGACAAATCTAGCTTTATCAGGGGTCCTAGCGGTTACGGTGCCTTTTATCGTATTAGGGGTACTAATTATTGCTAAGAAGTCAGGCCCTCTTTCAGAAACCCAGCAAAACAGGCTAGATACGCTTAATCGTATTTCGAGAGAAAATTTAACAGGGATTAGAGTTATTCGTGCCTTTGGTAATGATGACCATGAAAATGAAAGATTTGCCGATACTAATGAAAAATATGCAAAGGTATCTAAGAAGTTGTTTAAACTCATGGCTATTTCACAGCCTACTTTCTTCTTGATGCTTAACATAGCTATTATTGCAATCTTTTGGATATCAAGTCAGATGATCAGCTTAGGCACACTTCAAGTAGGTGAATTAGTAGCTTTTATTGAGTATTTATTCCATGCTATGTACTCTATTATGCTTTTCTCAATGGTATTTGTTATGTATCCTAAAGCTCAGGTATCTGCAAATCGTATTCAGGAGTTATTAGAAACAAAACCTATTATTGTAAGTCCAGAGAATGGTATAACTGAAACGAAAGAGCAAGGTTTAGTGGAATTTGATCATGTTACTTTTACTTATCCAGACGGAGAGGTACCTGTACTACGTGATATTAGCTTTACTGCTAAAAAAGGTGAAATGGTTGCCTTTATTGGAAGTACAGGAAGTGGTAAAAGTACACTTATTAACTTAGTTCCTAGATTTTATGATGTGACAGAAGGGTCTGTAAAGATTGATGGTGTAGATGTAAGAGACTATGATCTTAAAGCTCTAAGAAGCAAAATTGGTTTTATACCACAGAAAACAAGGTTATTTACAGGTACCATTGCTGGTAACATTAGATTCGGTAAGAAGAATGCAACAATTAAAGAGATAGAGTACTCTACAAAGGTTGCACAGGCGTATCCATTTATTAAACGTAAAGCGAAGCAGTTTGATGAGCCTATTAGTGAAGGCGGCGCTAATATGTCAGGTGGGCAAAAGCAGAGATTGTCCATTGCCAGAGCTATTGTAAGAAGACCAGAAATATATATTTTTGATGATAGTTTCTCGGCATTAGACTTTAAAACAGACGCAGTATTACGTGCAAAGCTTAAGGCAGAGACTACAGATTCTGTTGTATTAGTTGTAGCACAAAGAATAGGTTCTATTTTAGAAGCAGATAAAATTATTGTACTCAATGAGGGAGAAGTAGTAGGCATTGGTAAACATGAGGAGCTACTAAGAAACTGTGAAATTTATAAAGAAATTGCTTTATCACAATTATCTAAGGAGGAGTTAATGCTATGAGAAACTTCAAAGAAACAATCAAAAAACTCATTCCTTTTCTAAAACCTTATTTAATTCCTTTTTTAGGAGCCATTTTATTTATTGTAGGTGCTGCAGTTATTAATGCCATTACGCCAAGAACAGAGGGACTAATTATCACAAGGCTTACAGAGGATGTATTAGCTATCAGTAAAGGGCTAGAAAATGCAGGTATTAATTTCTCTTATATTATTAAAGTACTCATTTTATTAGGTGTTCTTTATGTATTAAGTACAGTATTTACGTATATAGCAAGTTTCTTATTAACTAATGCGATTCAAAATACAGTTAGAGACTTAAGAAATGCTGTGCAAAGTAAGATAAGAAAATTACCTATTAGTTATTTTGACCAAAATAGTTTTGGAGATGTACTCAGTCGTGTTACCAATGATGTTGATACAATCTCTAATGCTATGCAACAAAGCTTCAATCAAATTATCAATTCAGTCTTATCCCTTACCCTTGCACTTGCTATGATGTATGCCATTAATATTCAGATGGCACTAGTGGCTACGCTTATTGTGCCATTAAGCTACCTTGTATCTAAGTTTATTGTAGGTAAATCACAGCGTTTATTTTATGATCAACAAAAAGCGCTAGGTAAATTAAATGGTGCTATACAAGAAATGTATACGGGATTTAATGAAATTAAACTATATGGCAAGCAAGAAGATGCTATAAAAGAATTTAGCGAAATTAATGATAAGCTTTGCCAGAAAGGGTTTAAGGCACAGTTTATTTCAAGTATTATGTCACCGTTAGTATCACTTATAAGTTATTTAGGGATTGCTATTATAGGGGCCATGGGAGGTATATTAACCATCGGTGGAGCTATAACAGTAGGTAATTTACAAGCTTTTATCCGCTATATTTGGCAGATTAATCAGCCACTTACACAGGTTACACAGCTTTCTTCAGCTCTTCAATCAGCTTTTGCTGCAGCAGAGCGTGTCTTTGAATTTTTAGAGGAGAAGGAAGAAGTAAGTGATGCAGGGAATACTGCTAAATTACCAGATGTTAAAGGTAATGTAACTTTTGAACATGTTAAATTTGGTTATAAAGAAGGCTCTACTCTTATTGAAGATTTTAGTCTAGAGGTAAAAAGTGGTCAGATGGTAGCCATTGTAGGACCAACAGGTGCAGGGAAAACTACACTTATTAATTTACTTATGCGTTTTTATGATGTAAGTGGTGGTTCTATTAAAATCGATGGCGTTGATATTCGTGATATGAAGAGGGAAGACTTAAGAAGTCTTTTTGGAATGGTATTACAAGACACTTGGCTGTATAAAGGTACAATTGCTGAAAATATCGAGTATGGAAGATTTGGTGCAACAAGAGAAGAGATTATAGAGGCTGCTAAGATTGCAAATGTCCATCACTTTATTAAAACCTTGCCAGATGGTTATGATATGATTCTCAATGAAGAATCATCTAATATCTCACAAGGTGAGAAACAGCTACTAACTATTGCTAGAGCTATATTAGCAGATCCAGCTATTTTAATTCTAGATGAAGCTACAAGTTCAGTAGATACAAGAATTGAGCTTATACTTCAAAAGGCAATGAGAAACATCATGAAGGGAAGAACAAGCTTTGTTATCGCCCATAGACTTTCAACTATTAAAAGTGCGGACTTAATTCTCGTTCTTAATGAAGGAAATATTGTAGAAAAAGGAACTCATGAAGAGCTAATGGCGAAAGGTGGATTCTATGAATCACTTTACAATAGCCAATTTGCACCACCTACTTCAATGACATCTAATAGTTAACTAACGAAGCTAGAATGACAAGCATTCTATTTCAGCTAAGAATTTTAGGGGATAAAACTCAAATAAAGAAGAAGCAGGCTTTTAGATAGCCTGCTTTTTTTATACCTATAATATGGAGCTGGAGACGATTACTAATAAATTGAAGGTTAGTATCTAGGATTTTTGAATGATCCTAATATTTAAATATAAATACTATCGTGGTATAATTATACTGAATTTTGAAACAAATTATATTTAGCTATTTATAGCTAGGGAATAAAGTAAATCAGAAGTTGCGGAGAAGATTGTATGTAGTGCTATAAATTCCAATTTATCTTTGTGTTGGTTATATAGACTAGTCACATTATATGGAGGGAGTATTATGGGATTTTGGACCTTTATGTTAATAATGAATTTAATAATTCCAGTTACTATGATTGGGTTTGGTAGTTACTTTATAAAAAAAGTACCGAAAGAAATAAACTCGGTTTTTGGATATCGCACATCAAGATCTATGAAAAATAAGGATACATGGGAGTTTGCACATCATTATTGCGGAAGGCTATGGCGTTATATGGGTTGGATTATGCTTAGTATCTCTGTGATTGCTATGCTTTTTGTGATTGGTAAAGATACTGATTTGGTTGGGGATTTTGGAGGAATACTTTGCAGTGTGCAGACAGCTCTTTTAATTGTATCTATCTTTCCTACAGAGGTAGCTTTAAAAAGAACATTTGATGAGCATGGGCATCACAGGAAATGATATATAATACACGATAGGATTTAAGAGGGGGATAGATGATGGCATGTTTAATATGTGAAAGAATAGAAATGATTAAGAATGGGACAAATCCATATTTTGTAACTGAGCTAGAAACAGGCTATGTTGTAATAGGAGATCATCAACATTTCAGAGGCTATACGTTATTTTTATGTAAGCAGCATGTTACAGAGCTACATTTCCTAGATAAAGAATTTAAAATGAAATATCTGGAGGAAATGTCATTAGTAGCTGAAGCTGTTTACAATACATTTAAGCCAGAGAAATTAAATTATGAACTTCTTGGAAATGGAGATACTCATGTGCATTGGCACTTGTTTCCTAGAGTAGAAGGTGACATACCTCAAAAGGGACCTGTGTGGTGGTTACCTAAAGAAGAAATGTGGGATGATAAAAAACGTCCTACAGAAGAGGATTAAAAGAGATGGTTAGTAAAATGAGATGTGCAATCAAAGCTTTGATAGAAAAGGGAAAATAAAAGCTAGGTTACGGGGGAATAAGAATGTATCAGGTAGAGCTAAGAAAGTTCCAAAGTTGTGATATTGAATTATTTAAGAAATGGGTGTATGAGGACCATGTCGCCGAGTGGTATGAACATCCACTAGATTGGATTTATGAACTAGAGCATGATCAAGATGAGTTTGCTTGGGTGGAGCATTTTATAGTAGTGTGTGAAGGGAGAGATATTGGTTTTTGTCAGTGCTATGAGTATAAGTTAAGCGGAGAAGATTGGCATGGAAATATTGAGTTAGAGGGGACATATAGCATAGATTATATGATTGGCGAAAGAGACTATTTGAAAAAGGGACTAGGGACGAAAATTATTAACTTATTAGTCAAACACCTATCTGAGACAACAAGTGCCAAGAGAATTATTGTACAGCCTGATGAAGGTAATAGGGCCTCCTGTAATACGTTGCTATCAGCAGGATTTACCTATGATGAGGAAAACAAGATTTATATTTTGTAGCAATACCATTCATATTTCTACACCTATTTATAAGTACTATTGTAATGAATTATTAGTATAAATGAAAAAGAGCAGTAAATGTAATGTACATTTACTGCTCAGATTGTAGACAAAACGGCTAGTTGGAAATTTCCAATTAGCCGTTTTCTCATGGGTTTATGGATATTTGGATTTATCAGGAAATATAATTGGATTTCTTTACGATAATAAAGGGCTCCCTTACC
>JAEWMQ010000004.1 GCA_023393125.1 Bacillota bacterium | reverse complement strand
CACCATCGGCTGCACCTGCCCCGGCACATCGACAACCTGTGTCAGCGTCAGTGCGCCTTCATGATTCAGGTTCCAGACGTGAATTTGCTGGCTCTCAGGGCTGGCGATATAAACTGTTTGCTTCATAAATACACCTCAGAAGTAATAATGTCTTTAAGTTTCATAGACATATCTAATTTTTTAGTCTAAATAATAGACAGCAATTCGCAATAAAACGCGACATAACGCGACAATTAAATCAATAATTTAGCACATCATTTCGAATGACATAATGCAGCATTCATGCTCAGATATCTCATAGAGGTATATCATCAAACTCCGCATTCCTGGCATCATTAATGATGTACGTGATTACCCCGAATATAGCCGGTGCTGAACTGTAAACGTCATCATCAACTGGCAGAACCTCCCTTCTTCCGTTCTTCAGATTAATCAGGTGCGGTTGTGGTTGTGTTCGGTAACGCTTGATCCTGAATTCCCCATCGATTGCGCATACCAGCAGTGAACCATCGCAGGCGGTAAGTGACGCATCCACAACAAGCAGCGCCCCCCTGAAGTATTCCTTCCCTGAAATGTGAACGCGATGCCGGCATGAAATAAGTCGCTGCTGACTGTCTGATTAGCTGCGGATCGAGGGAAATTCTTTTTTCAACATAATCAGCCGCAGGTGAAGGAAAGCCCATGTTTATGCCCTCTCTTGAATACCGGATAAAAGCACAGTATAAATACTGTATATCCACCCAGCAAAGAGGTGATAAGCAATGTTCGTGGAACTCGTTTATGACAAAAGGAATTTTGTTGAGGTGGGGGGGTTCTAAGTCGTATGAAAAATTCAAATCAAAGGCTGTTTAAGGTTATGAAGGAATACCGCATAAAGGAAAAGTCATTTATAATCATAAAAATGAAATCAAGATACAATATAACATAAGTAACTTAATAGTCTTGATAGCTGTGAAATCAGCATTTTTTGCATAAAAGAAAGCCCCTCAGCTATCGCAAAGGGGCGTCAACTTTACTTTAAAGCAATTGATAATCCAATCGATGAGTTTACATCGCTGATTATCATTTATACAGGTAGGTGTACTCCCTAACCTGCTGTTTACCAAGGTTATTCATGATCGGCATTTTAGAGCGTCTGTAACCCTAACAAGTTGCGGATAGCAAATGAACTAACCAAGGTCCTATTAGGATGGGTAAAACTCATAGAAAAGTCAAACATTTTTTCCCATAACTATAACAAAAACAGGTAATCCATTGATTGGACAGGTATCAATGTATAAAATCGAAACAGATGGAACATAGCATCCTGTCAGATGGTAGCCCTTAGTTACGGTTGCTATTTTTGTGACCTGTGATCAAGTTAAATTCACAGCAATTAATGTAAATAAAATTAAGGTTATACATTATGGATTTGATGAAGATTGAGATAAACAATATTAAAAACATCAAAAGAGCGGATATTGAACTTCCTATTGAGGGCGGTTTATATAGTCTTGTTGGTGGTAATGGATGTGGTAAAAGCACATTAATGCTAATCATGTCTGTTCTATTAAGTTCTAAGCGATTCAATATGCTTCAAGATGAAGATTTTGATGAGTCATCAACGATTGACATAACAATTTCCACTGAAGAACAAACTGAAGTAAATAATTGGTTTGTAAAAAAAAGACCTCGTAACAATGAAAATATGTGGTGGTGTTCAAGCAAACCTCATTTATACAAAGGGGTATATGAAGGAAGTCTGTTCTATGGAGCAAGATTCAGAGACTCTACAATTGTCGACAAACTATTAAGAAACAATCAAATTAAAGATGATCAAATTGTCGATGCTTTTGATTATGTAAAAGACAACTTAAGTTATATCTTACATGGTGATTACGATCATTATAAGGATATGAAAAAAATTAAAAACAAAAAAATATCTGAGAATTTTGAGCTATCCAACCTTCCATATTTTATGACAACCAAAAAGGGCGGCCTGCTTAGTCAGTATCGAATGAGTTCTGGAGAATGCCTACTGATTTCTTTACTGAATTATATTTATCACACCTTGATAAATCAGGGAAAAAATAGAAATGTTACAGACAGGACGTTTTTTATCTTAATTGATGAAATTGAGTTAGCACTTCATCCTATCGCTATATCACGTTTAATTGGATATCTTAATTCTCTGCTTGAATCCTATCCAAAGCTTTGCGTTTACCTAACATCTCATTCACCAGAAGTAATTAGAGCTTTGAAACCACAAAATATGTATCTAATTAATAACAACGAGGGTACACTTGAACTTGTAAACCCGTGTTTCCCAAGTTATGCAATTAGAGAGGTTTACCGTCATGATGGTTTTGATTATCTTATTTTAGCCGAAGATAGTTTAGCGTCTTTAGTTATAGATGGAGTCCTATCTGATACTGGTTTAAAAAACAGTCGCCTAATTCATATTTCTCCAGTAGGAGGGTGGCAGAACGTCTTAAATCTTCACATGGATTTACTACGCAATAATGTGATTGGGGTGAATAAAAAAATCATTAGCATTCTGGATGGTGATGTTTTACAAGATGTTGCTAAAAAGCCAGACTATAAAAATCTCACAAAACTTTTCCTGCCAATACAAAGCATTGAAAAATTCATTTTTAACATTGTCTTCAATAAAGGAAAAGATAAGTTAAGAAAGATTATCAATGATAAATACTTCCCCATAAACTCTCTTGATGACCTCGCTTCAGAGCATAACAAACAGTATCCTGGAACGCCTAAAAACCCAGATAAATTATTCTATTTTAGAGTTAAAAAAGACTTGGAAAATAGAAACATTGATGAATCATATTTTATTCGTAACTTAAGTGAAGATATAAAAAAAGAAGTTGATTTTGCTCCATTTAGCTCTCAACTTGAAAGACTTTTATCGATGTGATTTAAATCATCAGTTATGCGGCGTCCTTAAGACAGGACGCCATTTGTACTTATACCCTAGCCACTGCTCACTAAGCCTAGGGAGATGTTTGAAGAGGCTGATATGTGGCTGGTTTCAGATTAAACGCCTTGAACCGTCATATTGCTTAAGTACAATCCGCCGTGACTGGCAATCATTCAATACTCGCACTATCGAACGATCACCAGCCTGCCGCAGCCCGCTCTTGCGTAAATGCGGCAATGCGCCTTATTGTTTCGGCATCCTCTGGCGTCTCAGTATCTGTAGTAACTTCCGGTTACTGAAAGTGCTGTAACATTCCAGAACCCCTGTGGATCACAGGCCAGTATCATCCAAGCGGTGTTACACGAGGAGGGCCACGGCGGCATATCGTCATTGTCCGGATAATCACAGGAATCAATATACCCG
>JAEWMQ010000051.1 GCA_023393125.1 Bacillota bacterium | reverse complement strand
GGCGTACGCATCTATGTTAAAGGAAAATTATATGCCATGAAAACAAAAAAAGTCTTTACTGGCGGTCGACCTTACTGCCGAAAAATTCGTGAATTCTATGTAGATGATTTTCACTTCTTATTTACTGACACTTGCATTGATGATATTGACGTGGATGTATTAGCTCATTATATTTGCTAACGTCTATACTAAGAGAATAATGTTTATATTAACAATAAGGATTGCTATTATTTAAGCTATTTAGCTGCTATCTGTTTCTATTAGAAAAAGAGTGACACAAAACGCATTATCTAGTTTTGTGTCACTCTTTTTTTATCGTTACTTATTTATTTGTCTCTATTCTTTACTAAATACTTAAGTTTATTTTTGAGGCACTTCAATTTTTTCTACGCCACCCATATATGGACGAAGTGCTTCTGGAATAATAATAGAACCATCTGCTTGTTGGAAGTTTTCTAAGATTGCTGCTGTTGTACGTCCAACTGCAAGACCACTACCATTTAAAGTATGAACAAATCTTGCTTTATCTTCTTTATTATCTTTAAATTTGATATTAGCTCTTCTTGCTTGGAAATCTTCGAAATCAGAACAGCTTGAGATTTCTACATAACGACCATAGCTTGGCATCCAAACTTCAATATCATAAGTCATAGCTGAGCTGAAACCTAAGTCCCCTGTACAAAGTCTAACTACTCTATATGGAAGACCAAGTGCTTTTAAGATATCTTCTGCATCATTTGTTAATTTTTCAAGTTCATCATAAGAATCTTCTGGTCTTGTAAATTTAACCATTTCTACTTTATTGAATTGATGTTGACGAATGATTCCTCTTGTATCACGACCTGCTGAACCAGCTTCTGCTCTAAAACAAGGTGTATATGCACAGTGTTTAATCACTAAGTCTTTACCATCTAAAATTTGGTCTCTATACATATTGGTTACTGGTACTTCAGCTGTTGGAATAAGGAAGTAGTCTGTATCTACTACTTTGAAAGCATCTTCTTCAAATTTAGGAAGCTGACCTGTCCCTGTCATACTTGCACGATTAACCATAAGTGGTGGAAATACTTCTGTATAACCATGTTTATCTACGTGCATATCAAGCATGAAGTTCATAATCGCACGTTCAAGTCTAGCCCCAAGCCCTTTATAAAATACAAAACGAGAACCTGTTACTTTAGCTGCTTTTTCAAAGTCAAGAATATCTAAGTTTTCACCAAGATCCCAGTGTGCTTTGATTTCAAAGTCAAAGTTTCTTGGCTCTCCTATTTTACGCATTTCAAAGTTTTCTGTGTCATCTTTACCAACTGGTACAAGTGTATTAGGAAGGTTTGGAAGTCTCATAACAATATTTGAGATTTTCTCATCAATTTCCTTTACCTCGGCATCTAATACTTTTACTTCGTCAGAAAGCTGTTTCATTTCTGCAAAGATTGCAGTTGTATCCTCCCCTGCCTTTTTCATAGCTGGGATTTGTTTAGATACTGCATTTTGTTTGCTTTTATGAGCTTCTACTTCTTGAAGAAGTGTTCTTCTTTTCACATCTAACTCTGTAAATTCACTTAAATCATAAGTGCCACTTCTTTTAGCAAGTGCTGCTTTAACGCCTTCTAAATCTTCACGTAATAATTTGATATCTAACATTTTCTTCACCTCATGAAAGTATAGTATATAGTCTTACACTTCACAAAATTAGCTCCGACTACTATAGAGCCTTGCATCAAATAGAATTTCGTTCAATAAAAAACGCCCTTCTATTCAACGCTTTTGTGAATAAAAAGGACGAGACTCTCCCGTGGTGCCACCTTCATTTATTAATAGCCAAAGCTACTAACCTCCAACGCTGCTATAAAGGGCTGCTCCCTCTGATTCATCACCAGTAGCTCCAAAAGCGGACCGCTAAAGTCTATTTACTAGTTTTCACCACCCACTAGCTCTCTGAAAAATACATCTAAAGCTTTTCTTTTATCATCGCTATTATTTTATAAGATTTGCATATATTATAAAATAGAATACTAAAGATTACAATAGCTATTTAGCATTTCCCTCTATTAAAGCACGTAAATCATTGTTTAAAATTTTTATTTTTATTTTATGTATATAATTTGCTTTTCCTGTTCATACTACTATCGTACCAAGTGTGAGGTACATCGCTAAATCCCCCCTCAGCCTAGGTTTCTCCCCCTGAAACCTAGGTACTTTTTATGCCATTGATTATCAATAGATTGCTCTATAATAACATCGCTTCTGCTCCCTATAGGCTACCTACTATACACCTTTCATTGCTTCTTATTACAAAAATATATCTGACTAGAACACCCCTCTCCCCTTATTTACCTTTTTCTTCTTTGTATTATAACCTATCAAACTACATAACTTTTATAAGTCTTTTAATCTAAAATAAATATGGCATATCTCCTCAAATGAATTACTAAATAAACTGTGATGATCATAGTAGCATAATAACCATTATATAATTTAACGCTTTATAATTCGTCTTTTTTTTAACAGTATAATTGGTTGCATTTTTCGATTAGCTTCAATTAATCATCTGAATGTAGCGTATTTTTCTGATATCGTATACATAAAAAACTTGATTTTTTAGTCTGTTAAATTATTGACAAGTTTTTTTCCTTATGCTAACATTAATTTGTAGTCAAAACGAAGGACACTTCGAGAAACAACTACATTTTTTTGACAACTTATTTGTTAAAAAAATAACACTTAAAGCTTACACGTTTCATTTTTTTATAAGGAACATCACATACTAAAACTATATTGTTTACATCAAGGAGGCTTACTTAAATGTCTGAAAACAAAAAAGCAAAAGTTGACGCACCAGTAATTGATGCAGTAAAAATGGTAGATGAATTAGCACAAAAAGCATCTGTTGCTTTAGATGAAATGCTTAAACTTACTCAAGAACAAGTTGACGAAATCGTAAAAGCTATGGCTCTTGCTGGCCTTTCAAACCAAATGCACCTTGCAAAAATGGCAGTTGAAGAAACAGGTCGTGGTATCTTCGAAGATAAGGTTACTAAAAATATTTTCTCAACAGAATATATTTACCACAGCATCAAATATGATAAAACAGTAGGGATTATTGAAGACAATGATGATGAAGCTTACATGTTAGTAGCTGAACCAGTAGGTGTCGTAGCAGGTGTTACTCCAGTAACAAATCCAACTTCAACTACAATGTTTAAAGCAATCATTTCTATTAAAACAAGAAATCCAATCATCTTTGGTTTCCATCCATCAGCTCAAAACTGTTCAGCTGAAGCCGCTCGTATTGTAAGAGATGCTGCGATTAAAGCTGGTGCTCCAGAAAACTGTGTACAATGGATTGAGCACCCATCAATCGAAGCAACTAACGCACTTATGAATCATCCAAAAGTTGCATTAGTACTTGCTACAGGTGGTTCTGCAATGGTTCGTGCAGCTTACTCAACTGGTAAACCTGCTCTTGGTGTTGGTCCTGGTAACGTACCTGCTTTCATTGAAAAAACAGCCGTAGTTGAAAGAGCTGTAAACGACATTATTTTAAGTAAGTCTTTCGATAATGGTATGATCTGTGCTTCTGAACAAGCTGCTATCATCGAAGCACCTATCTATGATAAGGCAGTAGCTCTTATGAAAGCTCAAGGATGCTACTTTGCTACTAAAGAAGAAGTCAAAAAACTTGAACCAGTTGTTATCAACCTTGAAAAGGGCATGGTTAATGCAGCTATCGTAGGTAAATACCCATATGAAATCGCTGCTATGGCTGGTATCACTATTCCAAAAGAAACTAAAATCCTTTGCTGCGAAATTGAAGGTGCAGGTCCTGAGTATCCACTTTCAAGAGAAAAACTCTCTCCAGTACTTGCAGTAATCAAAGCTAAAGACGTAAACGATGGTATCAGAAAAGCTGAAATCATGGTTGAGATGGGTGGCCTTGGACATACATCTTCTGTTCACTCAACTGATGATGAAGTCATCAAAGAATTCAGCCGTCGCCTTAAAACTGGACGTATCGTAGTTAACTCACCATCTACACACGGTGCAATTGGTGATCTTTACAACACAAATATGCCATCATTAACACTTGGTTGTGGTTCTTACGGATGTAACTCTACAACTCAAAACGTATCAGCAGTAAACTTAATCAATACAAAAAGGGTGGCAAAACGTAAAGTGAATATGCAATGGTTTAAAATTCCAGAAAAAATTTATTTTGAATCTGGCTCAGTAGCATACCTTGCTAAAATGCCAGAAGTATCTAGAGTATTAATCGTAACTGATCCAATGATGGTTAAATTAGGTTATGTAGATAAACTTGTTTACCAATTAAATAAAAACCCTAATAACCCAACAATTGAAATCTTTAGTGATGTAGAGCCAGATCCAGACTTAACTACAGTTCGTCGCGGTACAGAAATGATGAACTCTTTTAAACCAGATACAATCATTGCTCTTGGTGGTGGTTCAGCACTTGATGCTGCTAAAGGTATGTGGTTATTCTATGAACAACCAGAAGCAGACTTCATCGCTATGGCTCAAAAATTCGCAGATATTAGAAAACGTGTTTATAAATTCCCTAAACTTGGACAAAAAGCACAAATGGTATCTATCCCTACAACTTCAGGTACAGGTTCAGAGGTTACTTCATTTGCTGTTATCTCAGATAAAGCTAACAACATGAAATACCCACTTGCTGACTACGAATTAACACCAAACGTAGCAATCATTGACCCTGATTTTGTAATGAGTGTACCTCCAGTTCCAACAGCTGATACTGGCCTTGACGTATTAACACATGCTATCGAAGCTTACGTTTCTATCCTAGCTTCTGATTATACTGATGCGCTTGCTCTTAAAGCTATTCAACTTGTGTTTGAATACCTTCCACGTTCATACAAAAACGGTGCTAAAGACCCAGTAGCTAGAGAAAAAATGCATAATGCATCAACTATTGCTGGTATGGCCTTCACAAATGCTTTCTTAGGTATTAACCACTCAATGGCTCATAAACTTGGT
Source organism: Bacillota bacterium (assembly GCA_023393125.1). Lineage (GTDB taxonomy): Bacteria > Bacillota > Clostridia > Lachnospirales > Cellulosilyticaceae > Cellulosilyticum. The sequence goes on along the minus strand of JAEWMQ010000051.1, from coordinate 17,288 downwards.
GGTGAATTCCATATCGTTCATGGTCGTGCAAATGCCATTTTATTACCACACATTGTTGAATACAACGGATGTACAAACCCAAGTAAGTTTGTTATCTTCCCTAAATATGAAAAATATATTGCACCACAAAAATTCCAAGAAATTGCTAAAGCATTAGGTCTTCCAGCTTCTACTCCAGAAGAAGGTGTTAAATCTCTTGCTAGTGCAATCAGAAACTTAATGAAAGAGCTTAATATGCCTCTTACAATTAAAGAACTTGGTATCGACGAAAAAGCTTACATGGCTAAAGTTGACGAATTAGCTTACAAAGCATTCGAAGATCAATGTACAACAGCAAACCCAAGACTTCCAAAAGTAACTGAGCTTGCTGAGCTTTACAAAAAAGCGTATTACGGTAAATAATTAATCCTTAATTATTTCCTTTCAATACAATCAATCCCTCACAAAAAGAAGCTGCTACGTATGTAACAGCTTCTTTTAATTTGCTTTCTTTATACTCACATCTACTTTACTTAATAACGAAATTCTCTACACTTGCATCTAGTGTTTCAATACTCGTCATGAGCTCATTGGCTAAACGTGCAAGCTGCTTCATAACAGATTTTTGTTCTTCACTTAGTGCATTAACTTCTTCCACTGCTGCTGCATTTTCCTCTGTAACTGTAGTAATATTTTCAATTCTATTACCCATTTCATTTTTATACATAGTCATTTGATTAACACGGCTATTAACATTTTCAAGTTCTTCATTCATCTCTTGTAAACCATTAATCATTTGCTTCAAAGAATCATTAGTTTTATTGACGGCTACTTCCTGCTTGCTAAATACCTCATTGGACTTGACTACTAGACTAGCTGTATGTAAAACTTTCTTCTCTATACCTTTCAAATTCTCTTTAACATGATTAGAGGATTCTTTTGACTGAGTCGCTAAATTTCTTACTTCATTTGCAACTACTGCAAAACCTTTTCCTACATCACCTGCTCTAGCCGCTTCAATACTCGCATTAAGGGCCAATAAATTCGTTCTCTCACTAATATCATCTAATAAGCCCATTACCTCACCAATAGCTTTTGTTAACGCACTGAGTTCTTTAATGCTCACACTTATTTCATTAGATATGGCATTAGTTGAAGTCATGGTTACATCTAAAAGTTGCATATTTTTATTAGCTTCTTCTATAATCTGCCTTGTCCCTTGATTATGTTTAAATAAAATAGATGTATCTTCTATAACCTGCCCAATGCTTTCAGAAAGTTTTTCCATTACAATAGCACTATTTTGTGTGTCCTCTGCTTGACTATTAGACCCCTCGGAAATATTTTCAATAGATAATGCTAGCTGTGAAAAAGTTTCTATGGAATTACTTGTACTCTTCTTTAAAGTATTACCTGCCTCTATCGTATGATTAATGGTGTTTTTGGCTTCCTCTAGTAAACCTTTAATATTATCCATCATATGATTAAAACTCTGTCCTAGTTCACTAAACTCATTATTACCTTTTATGTCAGCTTGAACAGTTAAATTACCTATCTCTGCTTTTTTCATTAAGTCTTTAAGTTGTTTTACTGAAGTAATAATCCCCCTTGAAATTAAAATTCCTGCCAAAACTGCCACCAAAGCTGCAATAGCTATCACTAACCATACGGCTTTAACTACTTCGTTAATACGTGTTGTTAATGCACTTTCAGGAATTTCAGCAACAATTTGCCAACCATTATTACTTTGCGCATACGTAACTAAACTCTCACCAACAGTAATGGGTTCTTCAGTATCCTCAGCACTAATACGGCTTTTAACTGCATCACTTACTGCAATGTCCGAGTTAGAACAAATAACGTCTCCCTCTGGTTCCATAATACTAACCCTTGAATCATCAAAAAGCTTAACATTATTTATTTTTTCTTGCAGTATTTCCAAATTAGCTTTTACTACTAAAATACCTACCGTTTTTCCCCGTCTTAAATTAGTAAGTCTTTTAAAAGCATAAATCTCTTTCCCTTTATCTGTATTCACAACACGCCAAGCTGTTTCCTTATCAATTGGTTCATCTAAAAAAGGGGTTAAATCCGTACCTGTCATTCCTATCTTAGAGTCTAGCTGAGTTTTATCATCAAAAATAATTGCAATATTATCTATAGCTTCATCTAAAGACACACTATAATTAAGCTGTTCACTGATTTGCTTTGATATATTCATCTTATTAAGCTTTCCAACAGCATCATTTTCATTTTTTACTACGGTCATGTACTCATTAATTAAATTGGTTGAAGAAGCGTTTAAATCATTAATGATAATTCTAGTCATCGTTTTTTCTATATCATCTGTATAGTAACTTATATTACTACTTGTTTGCTTTACCAATTCTAATGCTAATTGACTACTAGTATCCTTTACAGTTAATTTAGATTGATTAGCTGAAAATAAGTTAACTAAAACTAATGGAATAACCACACATAAGACATAGGATAAAACAAGCTTATCTTTTATACTACCTACATTTTTGACCTTCTTTTCTATATTAGGACTATCTTTTTTATAATTCTTAGTATTTCTCTGTTTTTCTGTAACCGCTCTACTCATCTTTAGTTTTTTCATGCTCATTCCCCCCACCGAACTTTTAGCTTTTTAAATTGTTTTTTAGCTTAATTTTAAACTTATATACTTCTATTATGGCTTATTTATTTAATTAAGGGAATACATTTTGTGAATTTTGTGCATTTTTATTTATTTTACGAAAATGTTCTACATTCCAAGTTAACTAGCCCTATTATCCTAGTAGTTCTCGACATTGCCCCGTGCTACTATTGCACTTTAATATCTAAAAACAACTTGGCGATAATATCACTGGTATTGAGCAAAATAACATCTATAATTTTGTTATTCCTATCTATGGTTATTTGTGTTTGATCACTCATAGCTATTTTTTCTACTCTTTTATTTTCCTCTCCTACTGGAATAATTTGATAGTTCACTTCAAAAGTATAGGTTTTTGATTCATCTGCATTTTTAGTAACACTCTTGCATATAATACTTTTTATTTTTACCTGGTCTGCATTTGTTTGGTAGTAAAGCTGAGGATACATATATCCTACTACATCATCCAAATACTTTTGATAGCTCTCTTCTGTGAAAAACTCCGAAAAACTATTTTTTAAAGCATTCTCATCTCCCTTAACTTCTTTATAAGTTTCACATTGTACTTGTTTCATTATAAACTGCTGTAACATCTTAATACTAGAATCCTGCTTACATCCTGATAATAATAGACTTAAACTAACTATATAACTTAGTGCAAAAAAAGATTTTATCCTTTTCATTTCTTCCTTCTTTCCTTTTTCATTCATAAGTTTATTACATTTGGTGCATATTAAACATAAATCTTATTCTATTGGAGGTATTTATGAAAAAAAAATACTTACTTATTTTTACTTGTATCTTGCTCCTATTTTGCTTAACAAGCTGCTCTAAACAAGAAACTGAGAATCCTGGTGAAACAGTTGTTAATTTTCTTAATGCACTTCAACAGCAAAATTATGCTAGTGCTAAAGCTTATTATAGCGAGAATTTGGACAACTTACCTAACTTTAAAAATAAAATTGAAGCTATTTCTCCCTCAGTAGCTAATGAGCTTTTTAGCAAACTAGCCGATTTTAGTTATACCATTAAAAAAGTCGAAATCGATTCTAATGATCCAAACAAAGCTTATGTAAGTGTTAGCTTGCAATGTTACGATTTAGGTACTGCTTTTAAAAATACTATCTTAGACTACCTCAAAACAGATTTAGAGATGACTTTTGATGGCGCCAAAGATGAGGAAATTATAAAAAAAGCCGAAGAAACTATTTTAACTGATATTTCTAAAAGTGAAAAATCATTCCGCCGAACTGTTATGATTTCCTTAGCTAAAGAAGAAGGTACTTGGAAGTTAAACAAAATTAGCGAAAACCACGAATTATTAAATTGTCTTTCTGGAAACATTATTAATACCATTGATGAAATGAGTAAAGAAATAAATACTACTAAATAAGCATATAAAACTCACTGGAAAACTTTCTAGTGAGTTTTATATGTTAGGTTTATTTTTTATCCAATAAATCTAGTAATCCTCTCATTTCACTATAATAAACATGAGTAATAAAGTGATTTAAATCATTAAGTTCTTTTCCTTCATCAATAAGATTCTTTTTCTCTAAAGCCTCATACCATACTTCAGGCTTTGCTATGAGTTTAACTTGGGTTGCCGTTAATAGACCTTGCCTATAATTTACAACTTTATAATTCTTTATTTCTAGATACTCTTTTATCTTAGTATAAGTAGCCTCAAAAAGTCTTAAATAAAATTTTTCTAAGGCATTTTGATCTAATTCACTTATAATTTTCTTTTCTATCATATGCCCTAACATATGTGTTAACTCTGTATAGCTTAATAATCTACCCTCTTTGTAAAATGCTGTGTCCATAGCTCTCCCCCCTTATTCCGACATTAAATTTATATTATTATACCATTATTGTATATGTATTTGTACTTTTTTATATAATATTTTTATTTTTTATATTTAAATAAAATATTTTAATAATAAAGTATATTCCATCTAAAAAGCTTAGTATTTAGTATATATTTCACTAGGCACTAAGCTTTTTTTTTATTAAATTCTATAAATTTCACAGGCTCTTATCATTTCCATTTGATGGTTGCGAAGGCTTTCTATTGTTTTCTCACAACTTTCTGTTCTTAAAATAACAGAAGCAGCATCCCCTGCAGAAAAAGCATACATATACTCAATACTAATATTATCTTCCGAAAGATAAGCTAACATTTTCTTTAAACCTCCAGGAGTATTAGGTACCTTACAGCAGATAACAGGAGTAATTTGTACTGAAAAAGCTTGTTCTTTTAATAACACTAAAGCTCTAGGCGGATCACTTACAATAAGTCTTACAATGCCATAATCAGATGTATCTGCAATGGATAGTGCAGATACATTAATACCATTTTTTCCCAAAATGTCCATAACCTCATAAAGCCTACCTGATTTATTTTCTATAAAAACTGATAATTGTTCAATAATCATGCTTATTCCTCCTCTAATCTTATTTAAGGCGCCTATCTATGATACGTTTTGCTTTTCCTTCACTCCGCTCAATGGTCTTAGGTTCTACTAATTTCACCTTTGCCTGAAGCCCTAGAACACTCTTAATTTCTTCTGTAATTCTATGTTCAATCTCCTTCATATAACGCATGCCATCTACAAAGGTAACATCTTCTTTACCTTCCACCCATACTTCAAGTGTATCTAGATTATTAATACGATCTACAATAAGTACATAGTGTGGTGCGGTCTGTCCTAACTGCAAAAGAACACTTTCAATCTGTGATGGGAATATATTTACCCCTCTAATAATAAGCATATCATCGCTACGCCCATCACACTTGGTCATACGCACTGTTGTCCTGCCACAACTACAAGGCTCAAGCACTAAACTAGAAATATCTTTTGTACGATAGCGAAGAAGAGGGAGGGCCTCTTTTGTAATACAAGTAAATACTAGTTCCCCTTTTTCCCCTGCCCTAAGAGGCTCCATAGTATTCTTATCTATAATTTCAGGTACAAAGTGATCTTCATTAATATGTAAATGTTCCTGCACACCACATTCAAATGCTACACCTGGTCCTATAACTTCACTTAAACCATAGCTATCATACGCCTTCATCCCCCACTCAGTTTCAATCTGCTTACGCATTTCATAACTCCAAGGCTCCGCACCTAATGGTGCTGCTTTAATCCCCATCTCTCTCGGATCAAGATTCATTGATTTAATAGTTTCAGCCAAATATAACGCATATGATGGCGTACAGATTAAAACGTTACTTTCAAACTCTTGCATAATTTGAATCTGCTTTTTAGAATTTCCTGTAGAAATGGGAACAATAGTTGCACCTATTTTTTCAGCACCATAATGAAAACCTAAACCTCCTGTAAAAAAACCATAACCTAAAGCATTTTGAACAATATCCTCATCTGTTACATCCATAGCTGCATAAAACCTTGCAATACAATTAGCCCATATATCTAGGTCATTTTTAGTATACCCTACTACTGTTGGTCTACCTGTGGTCCCAGAAGAAGCATGGACTCTAACAACCTGTTTCATAGGGGTTGCAAATAAGCCATAAGGATAATGATCCCTTAAATCTTGCTTAGTTGTAAAAGGTAACTTAGATAAATCTTCTATTGCTTTAATATCTCCTACTTCTATGCCAATTCCATCCATTTTCTTCTTATAAAAAGGCACATTCTCATAGACACGTTTAACCGTTGCAACTAACCTTTCTCCTTGCAACTGATGCATCTCGTCCCTAGATAAACATTCCTCCTTCTCCCATATCACAGCTATCACTCCCTATTTTTTTCTTTTATCAATAATGCGCTTTGCCTTACCTTCACTACGCTCAATTGTCTTTGGCTCAACTAACTTTACTTTTACATGAAGACCTAATAGACTAAATAATTCACTTGTAATATGTTTTTCTACTTTTTCTAATGATTTAATGGCATCTGTAAACAAGCCTTCTTTAGCTTCTACCCATACCTCTAATGTATCTAAATTATTGGCACGATCTACAATAAGTACATAATGAGGAGCTGCCTCTGCTACTTTTAAAATCACACTTTCAATTTGAGATGGAAATACATTAACCCCTCTAATAATAAGCATATCATCACTACGTCCTGTGACTCTACCCATACGTACTAAAGTTCTACCACACTTACAAGTACCCTCTTGTAAATGGGTAAGGTCTCTTGTTCTATAACGCAGAAGAGGTAATGCCTCTTTGGTAATACAAGTAAATACTAACTCACCCTCTACTCCATAAGATTGTACCTCTAAGGTTTCTGGATGAATGATTTCAGGTACAAAGTGATCATCGTTAATATGTAGACCACTTTTTCCTTTACAATCAAATGCAACTCCCGGACCCATAATCTCACTTAAACCGTAAATATTCATAGCTTCTATACCTAATAGATCCTCGATTTCTGCACGCATTTCATCTGTCCAAGGCTCTGCCCCAAATATACCTACACGTAATTGAGTACTTCTAGGATCAATTCCCATTTGGCGCATACTTTCTCCTAGATATAAAGCATATGATGGTGTACAAGCTAAAATAGTGCTACCAAACTCATCTATAAGCTGAATTTGCTTTTTTGTGTTGCCACCTGAGATAGGAATAACTGTTGCCCCTAAATGTTCCGCACCAAAGTGCATACCTAAGCCACCTGTAAAAAGGCCATAGCCATAAGCTACTTGCACCATATCCTTTTTATTCACGCCATAAGCAACTAAGCATCTCGCTATCATATCTGCCCACATAGCTATATCATTTTTTGTATACCCTACTACTGTCGGTCTTCCTGTGGTACCTGATGAGGCATGAACACGAACAACGTCTTCCATTGGCACTGCAAATAAACCATAAGGATAATGGTCTCTTAAATCCTGCTTAGTAGTAAAAGGCAGTTTGCTAAGATCATCTATACCTTTAATATCACCAGGCTCAATCCCCATGTCCTTCATCTTTTTCCTATAAAAAGATACATTGTTATATACTCTTTCTACAGTTTGAATAAGCCTTTCCCCTTGTAGTACCCTTTTTTCATCCAAACTTATCGTTTCTTCTCTTTGCCAATAATTCATTTGGTACCTCCTCATACCTTCCTGATTAACTATGCTACACTAAAAATTCTAACATTTTTTATTTTATCTATCAATAATATAAAATTATATATTAAAAAGAATATTTAGTTTATTATTCACAAAAAACTCGCTAACAAACATGGTCTTTACACGTTTGTTAGCGAGTTTTTAATTTCCATAATAGTACATTAATCTTGGTGTTTTATTAACCTCAATATATTTTTGAATCTCACTAAATTGACTTAATAGCTCCTTGCCTTCCATTTTAGCACCAAAAAGCATATCTAATAGTCCTACAGTAGGTGGTTCCTCACTGTACCAACCACAATATTCAAGTTGATTATCACTCATCATAGCTTGCATAGCCTCTTCTACTGTACCTACTTCATCAATTAACTTTAAATCCTTAGCTTGCAAAGCAGAATAAATCCTACCATCAGCTAATTCTTTTACCTTTTCCTGTGTTAAATTTCTATTTTCTGCTACCACATCTACGAAGATGTTATAACTTTCATCAATCATAGTTTGAAGAATTTGTCTTTGTTCATCTGTTAAAGGATTGCCCATAGCTTTATTTTTACCAGAAACAATATTTTCAGTTTTAACACCTAATAATTCTTGTAAACCGGTAGTATCTGTCATAGACATAATAACACCTATAGAGCCAGTCATTGTCATACGATTGGCATAGATCTTATCTGCTGCCATACAAACATATAGACCACCAGAAGCTGCGGTCTGCGCCATATACGCATAAACCGGTCTTTGAGTAACTTCCTTATATTCCTTAAGTTTTAAATAAAGTTCATCAGATTCATAAATGCCTCCCCCTGGTGAGTTAACATATAAGAAAATCCCTTTATTTTGTTCATCATACATTAGCTCATTGATGTGATTAATTGTCCAAGCATGATTATAATCCATTTCACCCTCTGCTATGGTTCCCTGCACATAAATGGTATCAATAACATCGCCTTCTCTAGGCATCTTAATTTCTGCTCCTACTAAGCCACTAATAACTGTTCCCCAAATATTAACAAATACAATCACACCAATGATAATACTGACTGCAACTACTGGACCGCTTATTCTTTTTTTATATCTGTTTTTTTCCACCTTGAAACCTCCAACTCTATTTACAGTACTTGGTCTTTCCTGTTTCATATAAATTATTTCCCTGACTATCAATCGTAACAATAACGGGTAAATTTTCTACTTCCAATTTGTAAATAGCTTCTGCTCCTAAATCCTCATAAGCTACACATGTCATCTGCTTGACGCATTTGGAAATAAGTGCACCAGCACCACCTATGGCAGTTACATAAACCGCTCCTTCTTTTTTCATAGCTTCAATGACCGCTTCACTTCTAAGTCCTTTACCAATCATCATGGTTTCCCCCCATGCCATAAAAGTCGGTGCATAAGCATCCATACGTCCACTAGTTGTAGGACCACAGCTGCCAATCACTTGCCCTGGTTTAGCAGGTGCTGGACCTGCATAATAAATAGCAACATCTTTCATTTCCATAGGAAAAGGTTTACCTGCTTCATATTCTTCGATGATACGTTTGTGTGCCGCATCTCTTGCCGTATAAATAGTTCCATTTAAAAGGAGCTTTTCTCCTGCTACTAAGTTTCTTGCTTCTTCTTTGGTAATAGGTACATTTACTATTTTACTCATTCTCCTTAGTCCCCCCTATAATCTTACATGTTTATGTCTATTCACATGACAGCCCATATTAATAGCTAATGGCATAGAGGCAATATGGCAAGGATAATCTTCAATATGTACGGCTAAAGCTGTTATAGTTCCACCTAAACCTTGTGGACCAATACCTAGATTATTAATCTCTTCTAACAGCTCTACTTCTAGGGCAGCCATGCGTGGGTCTTTATTATGACTGCCTATCTCTCTTGTAAGAGCCGTTTTAGCTAGTAAGGTACATTTTTCAAAGTTACCTCCTAGTCCAATACCTACAACTACAGGTAAGCATGCATTAGGCCCTGCTAAGGTAACCGCTTCTAGGACAGCCTTCTTCACTCCTACTATTCCCTGAGAAGGTGTAAGCATATATACTTTGCTCATATTCTCACTACCACCACCCTTTGGTGCTAGCATAATATCAATATGCTCTCCTTCTACAATTTCGTAATGAATAATAGCTGGTGTATTATCTTTTGTATTCTTGCGATAAAGAGGATTTTCTACAATAGACTTTCTCAAATATCCTTCCTCATAGCCTTGTCTAACCCCCTCATTAATTGCCTCTGTTAATAAACCACCTTCAAGGTGTACTTCTTGCCCAACTTTAACAAAAACAACTGCCGTTCCAGTATCTTGACAAATGGGAATATCTTCTGACTTTGCAATCTCTGCATTAGTACAAATATCCTTTAATATCTCTTTTCCTACTGAACTTATTTCCTCTTCTTCACCTTTTTTAAGTGCTGCATAAATATCTTCTGGTAAATAATAATTAGCTTCTATACAAAGCTCTTTAACTGCCGCTGTTACTTTACTTACTGGAATGCTTCTCATGAACTTTTTCTCCCCTACTATCTGTTTTTTGTATAGGCTTAAATTGTGGTAAGGCTCCTACATTCTGTAGCATTTTTAAAATAACTGCTAATGCAGGTCCTATAATAAGACCTATAAATCCCATAGTTCTATAGCCAATATAAACAGCCATCACAGTCACAAGTGCATAAACACCTATTTGTGTTGATAAAATTTTGGGCTCAAAAATTTGTCTTGTCATAAAAATAATGCCATAAATACAAAATAATCCAATAGCTAAAGTATATTGACCAGTCAATAAATTATAGAGTGCCCATGGAATTAAAATAGCACCACTCCCAAACACCGGTAGAGCATCTACAATTGCAATAATAAAACTTATTAAAAGTGCATAACTCACTTGAAAAACAAATAAGCCTACTATACAAATGCTAAAGGTAATACTCATCATAATCATCTGAGTTCTTACATAACCACCAATAGCACTAAGAACGCCCTTTTGCATAATCACAACCTTATCTACAATAGTATCAGAAAATTGTGCTTTAACAAAGTCTTTTATTTTATAATAATCCTTAGTCATAAAGAAAGTTGCTACGAACATAACGACAGTAAAAAGTATAATATCTGGTACCTTTGAGACTGCATTATATGCCACTGGAATGACGGTTCCTAAGTAACTACTTAATTGCTCCATAACTTGTTCAATAATCTGATCTAAATCACTAATAGCCTTGGGTGCTGATCCTGTTCCAAAAAAGCTAGAAAAACGTTCTTCTAGCTGGCCAACTTGCATGATTAATTCCTCTGTTAAACTAGGTAAATTATATGCAATAGCTACCACTTGCTCACCTAGCTTCTTAATAATCAATGTTAAGAGCCCTAAAACGCCACTTAATATGGTTAACATACTTAAAATCGTCCCTAATGCTCTCGGAAGCCCTGTTTTCTTATTAATCCATGTTACAAAATAATTTAACAAGCTAGCAAATAACCACGCCACAATAAAAGGCGCAAGCAGTCCTATTATATTAAGCTTAATAATAACAAAAGCAATAAGCAAAGTGACTAAAATCATCACTACCTTTTTTCCTCTTTTTTCATACCACGCTTCTAGTTTCTCCTCTAGCATTCCTCACTCCTCACTTTCTTCTTTAATAAATGTATCTCATCTTCATTTCATCTTTTCCTTCATTTTATGCTTATAACTATATCATTCTTATGTATAAATATAGCCGAAAAACGATTATAAAAATCATCTCTTATATTAATTTTATTATAGTATAACTAGGTAATATGTAAGTATCATAAAATTATATTCTTCATAAATAAAATTTAAAGCCTGAACCGATTACTTGTTAGCTTTTAAGTAGCACAAAAAAGAGGCTTATACAAATAAGCCTCTTTATAACACTATTTCTACTTCTACGCCATGATGGTCTGATATCATATCTTTATTATGACCATTAAAGATAACCTGAGAATGCTTAACCTCTACTTTTTTATTTGCAAAAATATAATCTAAGCGGAGTCCTGCATCATTCCCTTCCCATCCATGAATTTGACCTTCAACGGTAACTCCACTATCTTTATTCTTTGCTAACTGATACGTATCTTTCCAACCTAGGCCTAGCATATAATCATAGCCTTTATCTCTAATATTAGCATTATTATTAAAGTCACCTAATAAGAACGCCATGCGCTGTGGATGTAACTTGGCATTTAACTTATTAAGTTGCAACTTAGCTGGCTCTTCTTCATCCTCCCACCAACCTAAATGGCAACTATAACAATCTATACTTTCTCCTTTATAGTCAATCGTTGCCCTAACAATTCTTCTTGCTTTCCAGTTCAAAGTATCTTCTGTCTGACTTACAAAGAAGCTTTCTTTTTCTATAATAGGATGTTTACTTAGAAGGCATAAGCCTTCTTCGTAAACCTGAAATCCTATATGTGCAAAATCCCAAACCACTTCGTAATGATTTATTCCTAATTTCTGCAATGCTTCTTGTAGCACAACTACATAATTATCTGTTTTAAGCTGACCTTTAAACTGCTTGCCTAACATATGCTGGCTAACTTCTTGAAGTGCAATAACATCATAGTCTTTTTCCTTGATAGTTTTAGCCAAATAGTTAATCTTATCTAATTGGTGATCTTCCTGCCAAGAATGGCAGTTTAAAGTTAATAATTTCATCTCTATACTCCTAATACATCTTGAATATTAGACTTAAGCACATCAGCCTTAGGTCCATAAATGGCTTGTACACCTTTATCTTTCATAATAAGACCTAGAGCTCCATTTTGCTTCCATTCTTCCTTGCTTCCTACTTTAGTAGTATCTTTAACTGTTACACGTAATCTTGTCATACAAGCATCTACATCAACAATATTTTCTTTTCCACCTAACAGCTCAATAATAGCTCCTACTTGCCCATCAGCTGAATTTTCTACTTTTGCTACTTGTTTATTAGCTTTAGCTTCTTTTGCTGCTGTTCCTTCTTCTTCATCGATATAGTTGCCATTACGCCCAGGTGTAGCAATATTGAATTTTTTAATAAGTATACTAAACACACCAAAGTTAATACCGAAGAAAGCTACACATGTTATTAAAAAGTTGACAATATCAAGTCCAATACCTGCATTAATCATCATTGGAACTCTTGTTAAAAACTCAATGAAACCAAAAGCATGAACTCTTAAATTCACAAAGTCTGCTAAAGCAAAACCAATACCTGTAATAATCGCATAAGCTACATATAAAATAGGTGAAACAAACATAAACATAAACTCAATAGGTTCAGAAACACCTGTTAAAAATACTGCTAAAGCTGCTGAGAAGAACATCGTTTTGTATTTTGCTTTCTTTTCTTTATCCACGTTACGATACATAGCAAAAGCAATACCAATAAGAGACGCTGTTGAAAGAATCACTTGGCCTACCTTAAAACGAGCTGGTGTAATAGATGTTAAAAGAGTGTTATAAGCTGTCATATCTCCAGCTGCTTTTAAGTTATTAAGGTCTGTTACCCATGCAAGCCATAATGGGTCTTGTCCCGCTACAATTTGTCCTGCTGCAGAACCTGTTAGCATTGTATAAACCCCGCCAAGCTCTGTATAATTCATAGGTACTGTTAACATATGATGAAGTCCGAATGGTAATAAAAGTCTTTCTAAACATCCATAAATAAAAGGTGCTAAAACCGGAGCTGTATCTTGTGAACTCGCTATCCATGCTCCAAAGCTATTTAAACTTCCTTGAATAAATGGCCATACAATAGATAATATCACAGCTGTTACCGTTGAACCAAGAATAACTACAAAAGGTACAAAACGTTTTCCGTTAAAGAAAGCTAATGCTGATGGTAATTTATCAAAATTATAATATTTATTATATAGATTAGCACCTAAGAAACCTGAAATGATCCCTACAAATACACCCATATTAAGTGCTGGTGAACCTAGAATAGAAGTAAAGTAGTCTCCTACCGCCATAGGTGCTCCAAGCAAACTGTTAACAATAGCAGTTCCTTCTGCTAACATATCAGCCGTTACTCCAAAAATAGCCCCTGTAATACGGTTAATAAGTATAAAAGCTAGAAGTGCCGCAAATGCACCACCTGCACGTTCCTTTGCCCATGATCCACCTATAGCTACTGCGAAGAGAATATGCAAATTCCCTATAATCGCCCAACCAATGTCCTCCATCACTCTCGCAATCACTTGAACGAAACTTACATCCACATACATTCCTAAAAGTTTTGCAAGTGAGATCATAATACCTGCTGCTGGCATAACAGCAATAACTACTAAAAGTGCTTTACCAAATTTTTGCCAAAAGTCGAATGAAAATAGTTTTGTTTTCTTAACTGTTTGCTCCATTTTATATTCCACCTATCTCTTTCTAGTCTACTTCTAGTCTATTTCTAGCCTATCTTTAGTATCTTTCTAGTTCTTGTGTTTCTCTACTGCTTATACTTCATACAACTGTTTGTTTCTTATTCCTATTTCTTAATGCACCTCTATCTTAAACGATATAACCTTGCTTCATAAGGTCTTATTACCTCGAGCTCCTCTTGCTTTTCGGATGTGTAATTGCTTAAAATTAATGCCTTATCTTCTAAGTTAAACTCACCTGTAAACTTAGCTGTTTCTCCTGTAAGATTACAAATAATAAGGAACTTGCCTTGGTCATCTGTTCTTGTATAGGCATAAATCTGAGGATCTTCTGGCATGATTAACTCATATTTTCCTTCTACAAAAGTAGCGTATGATTTTCTAATTAGGATTAATTCTTTATAAAAGCACAAAATAGAGTTGGGATCTTCTAACTGAGATTTTACATTAATAGATGCTAAATTTGGATTCATAGCTAACCAAGGCTTTCCTGTAGTGAAACCTCCATTTTCAGTTGCATCCCACTGCATTGGCGTTCTAGCATTATCTCTAGAAGTAGCCCATTCATACTTTAAGGCTTTTTCTTTTGGCATACCTTCTTCCCTATGTTTGATATAACGATTATACGTAGCAATATCGTTATAATAGAAAATTTCAGGATAGTGCACATTAGTCATACCAATTTCTTGTCCTTGATAAATGAAAGGTGTCCCTTGTTGCAAGAAGTACATCATAGCTAAAGCCTTGCTACTTTCTGCCCAGTACTTTTCATCATCTCCCCATTTAGATACAACTCTAACAATATCATGATTTTCTATAAATAGTGCGTTCCATCCTTCTTTGTAAAGAGCATCTTGCCAACGACTAAGTACCTTCTTCAAAGCTAAAACATCTAGCTTTTGTTCTCCCTCAGCATCCCATAAATCAAGATGTTCAAATTGGAAAACCATATTGAATTTACCATTCTTTTCTCCCACCCAGAGCTTAGCTTCTTCGGCGCTTACACCATTAGCTTCTCCTACGGTCATAATGTCATATTTAGAAAAAGTTTCTCTATTTAATTCTTCTAAGAAATCATGAATACCTTCTACGTTCATATGCTTATCAAAAGATGAAACATATTGAAGCCCCTCAGGATTTGGCATATCCGATAATCCGGGTTCCTTTTTTATATGGCTAATGGCATCTATTCTAAAGCCATCTATTCCTTTATCTAGCCACCAATTAATCATTTCATAAAGTGCACGCCTAACTTCTTTATTCTCCCAGTTAAGATCTGGCTGTCTTCTACTAAATAAATGAAGGAAATATTCATCTGTAGTCTCGTCATATTGCCAAGCCGAACCATGGAAAATACTTTCCCAGTTATTAGGCTCTTTTCCTTCTTGGCCTGATCTCCAAATATACCAATCTCTTTTACTACTTTCTTTAGAAGCTCTTGATTCTAAGAACCATGGATGTTCATCTGAGGTATGATTGAGTACCAAGTCTATTATAAGTTTCATGCCTCTCTCATGAACTTGTTTTAAAAGTTCATCAAAATCCTCCATGGTACCAAATTCTTTCATAATACCTTGATAATTACTAATATCATAACCATTATCATCATTAGGTGACTCATACATAGGACAAATCCAAATAACGTCAATGCCTAAGTCTTTTATATAATCTAATTTAGAAATAATGCCTTGTAAATCACCAATACCATCACCATTTGAATCCATAAAACTTCTAGGATAAATTTGATAGCCTACAGCCTCTTTTTTCCAGTCCATTCGTTCCTCCTGTGCAACCGGTTACACAGTTGCTTAAAAAATATTTCTTTATGTAACTTATGTTAACACATGAAAACGGTTTGTGCAACCGTTTTCATGAAATTAATTAAAGGATTCTCTCTCTATAAGTTTAGTTTCAATAATGGTATGCATATGATCTTCTATATGCCCTTCTAACTGTTCTACTAATAGCTTCGCAGCTGCATAGCCTAATTTTTCCCCATAAATTTCTACAGAACTTAATGCAGGTTTCTGATAAGCTGCAAGCATAGTGTTATTAAAACCCACTAAGGCTTTTGGCTTCTTATCCATTTTGCTTAAATAATCATTTATCCCTACTGCAATTAAATCATCAGTAGCAATAATAGCCGCAGGTTCTTCTTCTATAAGTAACTCCATGGCCTTTTTTCCTGTCTGCTCATTAAATGCTTCTCCATGATAAACTAATTTTTCTTCATACGGTATATTGTTAACTTCTAGTGCCCGTTTGTAGCCTTCGAGCCTATCTTTAGACACAGTCCATTTGGGTTTTGCTCCTACAAAAGCTATTCTTTCATGCC
The DNA here is from genome assembly GCA_023393125.1 of Bacillota bacterium. Classification (GTDB taxonomy): domain Bacteria; phylum Bacillota; class Clostridia; order Lachnospirales; family Cellulosilyticaceae; genus Cellulosilyticum. Next base: position 833 of record JAEWMQ010000051.1, on the reverse strand, counting down.
CTTTATTAATCATAGACTCTACAATCTCATAAGTAGCTCCAAAATTATCATTATCCACCCATAGCACAGAAGTTTCACGACCAGGGCGTCCTATCACTACAAAAGGGAATTGACTTTGTCTTAGCTTCTTAATGATTTTATCATTTACCTCAGATTTCAAAATAATAATGCCATCAACTATACCATTTTGACTAAATTCATCAATATTATGTTCCTCTTCTGCTTCTTTTCCAAAAGCATACATTAGAAAATAATGCTTCTCTTGAGCATACATACTAATTCCCTGCATCATTTGAATAAAAATAGGATTACCAAAAGATACACTAGCATCCATAGGTAAAATAACGCCTATGGTTTTAGTTTGATTTTTTGCTAAATTTCTTGCTATCACATTAGGTTTATATCCCAGACGTTCAATGACTTCTTTTACTCTTAGCCTTGTTTCTTCACTAATCCGTTCATTATTAGAAAGCACTCTTGAAACTGTTGCCTTAGAAACGCCAGCCTCACGTGCCACATCATTAATAGTTACCTTCATAAAATAATCCTCTCTTATTTCCATTATCTTATTTTGATTATATCCTAATTTATATAACCTATCCAATGAATTCCATAAAAGTTTTATCCCTTACAGGCAAAGCTAGGAGTTAGATAGAAATCTAAGTAAACTAAAAAGAGGAAACCACGGTTTCCTCTTTTTAGTTTACTCAGATTGTAGACAAAACGGCTAGTTGGAAATTTCCAATTAGCCGTTTTCTCATGGGTTTATGGATATTTGGATTTATCAGGAAATATAATTGGATTTCTTTACGATAATAAAGGGCTCCCTTACC
>JAEWMQ010000096.1 GCA_023393125.1 Bacillota bacterium | reverse complement strand
CCCTAAAACCCATAAGGATTACTTCATTAAGAGTTTCTAAGCTCTGCTCCAAGGCATCTTCCAGCAAGTCCACTAGTCTCCCTACATAGCTACTGCTTTACAAGAATAAGCTACAAAGAAGCTTTATACATTATTGTGAATGAAGAGAAACTGAGAAAATCCTTCGTTAAGAATTACTGAGCTGTATACGTTATTATTGCTAGAACGAGATAGGATACAATGGCTTATAAGTTTAAAATACCATTATCTTTTTCTCGTACCGCTTTACTGTCAGGAGCGTTTATGAGCTTAATAACGTTTGGAAGAAATGAGAGGAGGAGGAATATCTGGAAGGGTGACTTGGGAGAATTTTTTAGAGACACTTGGTGAACGTTTTGGATGGGTTTTAGCACGAGCGTTTGACCAGCGGGAGTTTTCGTGCGTTCATCCAAATAAGTGAGCCTAGTGCATCAAAAAATTTGAACCGGAACACTGTAAGATAGGCCTGTTCCTCCCATTTCCTCCCATAAGCCATTCTCATAAACGCCTCTACAAGTTTCAATTTCTAGCATTCACTGATAAGCACAAAAAAGCTACTATTCTTATAAATATTACATGAATAGTAGCTTTGAAAAAGCATTATTTTAAGTTAGCTTTAGCTGTTTCAACTAATTGTGTGAAAGCAGCTGGATTTGTAATTGCTAATTCTGATAACATTTTTCTGTTGATGTTAACGTTAGCATTTTTTAATCCGTTCATGAAACGGCTGTATGATAATCCGTTTAAACGAGCTGCAGCATTAATACGTGCAATCCATAAACGTCTGAATTCTCTTTTTCTTAATTTACGACCTACGTATGCGTAGTTTAATGATTTCATTACAGCTTGTTTAGCTGTTCTGAATTGTTTTGATTTAGCTCCTCTGTAACCTTTAGCTAATTTTAATACTCTATTACGTCTTTTTTTAGTAGACATTCCGCCTTTAACTCTTGCCATTGTCGTAACCTCCTATCGTATCTTATAAATATGGTAAAATTCTCTTCATTTGTTTTTCGTTTGTGCTATCTACAAGACCAGCTTTTCTTAAATTACGTTTTGTTTTTGTAGATTTTTTAGTTAAAATGTGTCTTTTATATGCTTTGCTACGTTTTAATTTCCCAGTTCCTGTAACTTTGAAACGTTTTGCAGCTGCTCTATTTGTTTTTAATTTTAATTTAGCCATGATAATGATCCTCCTTTATTCATTTGATTATTTTGTATCAAAAGGTAACTATTTTGGTGCTACCACGATAACCATTGCTCTACCTTCTAATTTAGGTTTTTGTTCTGCTACTCCTACTTCTTCTACTAAAGCCATTGCTTGTTCAAGAAGTTCATTACCTCTATGAGTATGCATCATTTCACGCCCACGGAATACAACTGAAACTTTTACCTTATCTCCTGCTTTAAGAAATTTCGCTGCATTTTTCATCTTCGTTTCAAAGTCGTGTTTCTCAATACTAGCAGAAAGTCTTACTTCTTTAACGCTAACAACTTTTTGTTTTTTACGCGCTTCTTTTTCTTTCTTTGCAGCATCAAATTTGTATTTGCCGTAGTCCATGATTTTGCAAACTGGTGGTTTTGCTTGTGGCGCAATTTTAACCAAGTCTAAATTTTTCTCACTTGCCATTTTTTGCGCTTCTTTGCCAGAAATAATACCAATTTGTTCTCCATCAGCTCCTACAAGCCTTACTTCTTTGTCACGAATTTGTTCGTTGATCATTAAATCGTTAATAACGGGCACCTCCTAAATTGTGTGTTTACCTAAATTTATTATTTTAATCACCCTTTAAGCGATGGGTGAACCGCTTTTAATAGTATACCCTTATCAGTATATTTACTTGCTATATCAACTAAATAAGGTGGATAGCCGAAACTATCCACCTCTCTAAAAATTCATACTAAATGAAATATAATCATGTCTTAATTAGTATGACCTTACGAACCCTGTGTTGTAAGGTGAGAAGAATAGCTTCTACTTCGCCTGGCAATCATTTGCCTTAAAACCTCATTTATCTTAACATGCATTATTTAGTTTGTCAACTTTTATTTTAAACTATTTATTTTCTTCAACTTCAATGTGTTTTAGGTAATTAAATTTTGTCTTAATTTCTTCTTCTACGCGGTTAACAAAACTTTCAAGACTGTGTGCACCTTCATCACCTTTTTGACGGCTACGAACAGACACTGTCTTGTTTTCCATTTCCTCCGCACCTACAACAACGATATATGGTACTCTGTCCATACGTGCTTCACGAATCTTGTATCCAATCTTTTCTGTACGGTAGTCAGCTTCTACTTTTAAGATGCCACGATCTCTAAAAGCTTTAACGACTTCTGCTGCATAATCTGCATATTTGTCAGAAAGTGGAAGTACTTTAACAGCCACTGGTGCAAGCCATGTTGGGAAAGCACCTGCATATTTTTCAATAAGCATCGCTAATGTTCTTTCGTAGCAACCAATAGATGTACGGTGAATGATAAGTGGGTGTTTTTTCTCACCATCTGCATCCACATAAGTCATGCCAAGTCTTTCACCAAGGGCAAAGTCGATTTGTACTGTAATAATTGTATCTTCTTTACCATGTACATTTTTAAATTGAATATCAAGTTTTGGCCCATAGAAAGCAGCTTCACCAACAGCTTCTGTATAGTCGATATTTAAGTGATCTAAAATATTTCTCATTAAGCTTTCTGTTCTTTCCCAAGCTTCTGGGTCATTAATATATTTTTCTGTATTAGTTGGATCCCATTTAGAGAATTGGTAAGTTACATCATTTTCAATACCAAATGTTGCCATCATGTAGTTAATGAGTTCTACTACACCTTTGAATTCATCTTCTAATTGATCTGGTGTACATGCAATGTGACCTTCTGAAATAGTAAATTGTCTTACACGGATTAAACCATGCATTTCACCTGATGATTCATTTCTAAATAATGTAGAAGTTTCACCATAGCGAATTGGAAGATCACGATAACTATGTTGTTCTGCATTATAAACTGTAAATTGGAAAGGACATGTCATAGGACGAAGCGCAAATACTTCTTTATCTTTTTCCTCATCTCCAAGTACGAACATACCATCTTTATAATGATCCCAGTGGCCTGACATTTTGTAAAGATCACTTTTAGCCATAAGAGGTGTTTTAGTAAGAACATAGCCTCTTTTTTCCTCTTCATCTTCCACAAAACGTTGAAGTGCTTGAACAATTCTAGCTCCTTTTGGCATAAGAAGTGGTAACCCTTGTCCTACTTTTTCATCTGTTGTGAAAAGCTTAAGTTCACGTCCAAGCTTGTTATGATCACGTTTTTTAGCTTCTTCTAAAGCTTCTAAGTGAGCTGTTAAATCTGCTTTTTTAGCAAACGCTGTTGCATAGATGCGAGCAAGCATTTTATTCTTTTCATTACCTTTCCAGTAAGCCCCTGCTGCTGATAAAATTTTGAAAGCTTCTACTGGTTTTGTATTCATAAGGTGAGGGCCTGCACAAAGGTCAACGAAATCACCTTGCTTATAAAAAGTGATTTTTTCACCTTCTGGAAGGTCTTGAATTAATTCTACTTTGTATGGTTCTCCTGCTTCTTCCATTAATTTAATAGCTTCTTCTCTAGGAAGTTCAAATCTTTCAATTGGAAGTTTTTCTTTAACGATTTTCTTCATTTCAGCTTCAATTTTTTCAAAATCTGCTTCTACAAAATGTCTTTCTGTATCAAAATCATAGTAGAATCCGTCTTCAATAGCTGGTCCAATTGCAAGTTTTACCTCTGGGAAAACTCTTTTAACAGCTTGAGCTAAAATGTGCGCTGCTGTATGACGGAATGCCCATTTACCTTCTTTATCATTAAATGTAAGGATTTCAAGACTACAGTCTTCGTTAAGCTCTGTTCTAAGATCAACCATTTCTCCATTTACTTTACCTGCACATGCTACTCTTGCAAGTCCGCTACTTAATTCTTCTGCTACACCAAGGACAGTAATGCCTTTTGGACATTCTTTGATGCTGCCATCTTTTAATGTGATTTTAATCATTATTTTTACTCCTTTCAACTTTAAACTTTTTAACCTATGAATGATTATTTAAATTAAAGGACATAAAAAACCCCGTCCCTTTTTAAATAACCATCTTATTTAAAAAGGGACGGGGATATGTATTCCCGCGGTTCCACCCTTGTTACTTTGCTTGGTCAGATTATATGAATCTCTATCATTTAAACTTACCAAAATTAAAGTCACTCGCTTTACTGACGATAACGGGGTCACCGAATTGTTTTGCAATCACTCCGAGGTAGTCTTCACTTATATGCTTTAAAAATGCTCTCACCATTACATCTTCTCTCTGAAAAAGGGGATATAAGCTACTCGTCTCATCATTGATTTATTAGTATTCACTTGTAAGCATACTCAAGTACCTCTTATTTTAAAATCGTCTATTTTAACAAACACCACTAAAGAAGTAACTTGCTATTCTTAATGTAATTATTCTAATCAATCGAGGCTGTTATGTCAATATTGTTTCATTGCTATTTCTAGGAAATATAGCTTGTTTATAAACTTTACGTATTATTTTAAATACAAATACTTAATATTTTTCTATTCATTTATTTTTCTTTAATAATAAAACTAGTTAGCTCATCCACCCATCTATTTACTTCCTTATATAGTGGGTGGATTAAATTTTTATCTTCTTCAATTTATTCACCTATTCTCACAGTATAAACATCCTCTACAATAAGTAATATTCTCATCAAAAATAACTTCTAGTGTCTTTAAAAACTGTTGTTCTTTAGCCCTTCCCTTTTGATGAATCATAAGTTGCTTTGGACTAATCGAAATAAGAATATGCAAAATATAATCTTCTCTTGATAAAGTACTATCTAACAAAAGATCTTTACAATATTGTCTTATATAAAAACCTGTCATATTTTTCATGTCTTTATTATAAAGTTGGGGTGCTCCTTCTATATTGTAAATAAGATGTAGAACTTCTTCTAAGGGCACACTTAAAATACTTATGTCTCTCATAAGCTTGATAAACGTTACAACTTCTTTTTTCATACTATAATCTAAAATAAATTGTTCTAATAAATCCTCTAGTAGAATTTGGTACTTCTGAGTACGAAACTGCATCCACCCTTCTATATTAAAGGTGTTTGTTTTTTTTATTTCTTGTAAAATAGGTACATATAGTAAATAATACGTAAAAGAAGAAAATCCCTCTTGTCTTGATAAATAGTTGTTATTTATAAAGGCTTCAGTAATATCTTTCTTATCTAAGCGCCCTAATTCTTCTTTACTTTCTAAATAAGTCATACATACTTTGTTAATCACTTGTTTTTGAATCAAATCACTTATTATATGAGCCAATTGCTCATCACAAAAATCTTTTGTCCCCTTCATTAAATAGGCTATTTCATATACACTCCCTATTTGCCTCACTTCTATCTCATTATCCATCTCTTCTTCTTGCTCTAATTCTTCTAGTTTCTCAAATACTCTCTTCCGATATTTTGATGTATAGAGCATATAATGACACATGGTTTATACCTCAGTTTATGTCTCTCTATACTATTATATCGATGTATGCTTGACATCTTGCATTATCCTATATAATATTTCTTATATTTCTAATAGGATATTATATTCATAAATAAAATACTCTGCCAGTTACTTCTGACAGAGTATTTTTATCTTCTATAAGTTAAATTTGTTCAATTAAGTCTTCTAGTTCTTCTTTATTAAATTGATATTTATTGCTACAGAAAGGACATACAAGCTCAGCTTTCTCATCTTCTTTTGCAATTTCCTCTAAATCTTTTTTCCCAATGCTAATAAGCGCTCTTTCCATACGTTCTTTAGAACAATCGCAGTTAAATCTCACTTCTGTAGTTTCCATGATTTCAATCTCACCTAAAAGACTTTCTAAAACATACTCTATAGACTGTCCTTTTTCTAAACAAGCTGTAAGTGATTTGAAACCTTTAATTTTCTCTTCTAACTTAGTAATGGCATCATCATCTGCATCTGGTAATACTTGAATAATAATACCACCTGCTTGTCTAATGCTAAAATCTACATCTACTAATACACCAAGCATAACTACTGAATTAGTCTGCTCTGATACAGCAAAATAAAAACTGATATCCTCCGCAATTTCTCCTGAAAGCATAGGTACTTGTCCTGAATAAGGTTCCTTAAGACCAAGATCTTTCATAACAGTCATATTAGCATTACCTACGGCACCTGCTACATCTAATTTGCCAAACTCATTAAGTGGTAAATCTACATGTGGATTGTACACATATCCTTTTACATCTCCTGCACCATTAGATTCAGCAATAATACCACCAATAGGTCCATCACCTTTAATAATAATACTTACACGGTCCTCATCTCTTTTAAGCATACTTCCCATCATCGCCACACCGGTTAATGTTCTACCTAGTGCAGCAGCTGCAACTGGCGTTACACCATGATTCTGACATGCCACATTAACTAATTCTTTTGTATTTGTTCCAAAGAATCTAAAGTTTCTTTCCTTATCAATTCCTCTAATCATATAGTCTTTTGTTTTCATTCTATAACATCCTTTCTTTATAAAACCATTTATGTTCTCTTTACTTACTATTTCTTACAATAAAGGTCGCTCTCTCAGAGGTATCTCCTAACGACTCATGACTATAATTATCATTTACCTCGAGAAGCTCAAGACCTGCTTCTTCTAATAAAGACTTAACCTTTTCAATAGAGTAAGCTCTTTGGTAATGATTTTCTATACTTCTATTATATTTGTCTTTTTCATCTTTAATAAAGAAGCTTACTTCATACTCATTAATCTCTTCCTCTTCATCATAATAGTTTGTCCAAATATAAGCAGCTTCTTCAGTTTGATCAGCAAAAACCTGATTTCCTAATACTTCTTTATACTTATAAGGCGTATTCATATCAAAAATAAATAATCCTGAAGGTTTTAAAAAACGTTTAACTCTTGTAAAAGTCTCTAACAGTTCTTCTTCTTCTAGCAAATAATTCATAGAATCACAACAACTGCAAATAAAATCTACAGATTCTCCTAATTCAAAACTGGACATATCTTGTAGTAAGTATAAAATATCTAATTCCTCTTCAAAGGCATGATCCTGTGCTATCATTAGCATTTCTGGCGACAAATCAATTCCTATTACTTCTAATCCCTTTTTAGCAAATAAAGTCGTCATTTGACCTGTACCACAACCTAGTTCACATACTGACTTTACATCTAAATCGTATTTTTTTAAACAAGTTTCTATATAAGACAGCCAGTCTTCATAAGGTGTATCTTCCATAAATAAATCATATACACTAGCAAATTGATTATAGCTTTCCATTTACACACCTCTCTTGCTCCATTTATTCTAACCTTATTATTATAGCCATTTTTATATTTTTAAGCTAGTCTTTTCATCTCATAAACGGAACTTTGTGCTATTCTTATTGTTTTTTTTATTTCGTATGTTATGATAAAAATATTAGGAATATACTAGTATTAATATTGGTATATTTCTTCGTCTCCTTTTCACAGCTTATACATACTGAGGAGATATACTCATTTTTAAATTAACTTATAGGAGAGTGATTTTAAGTTGGACCCATCGTTATCGGTACAGATTGTTATTTTAATTATTTTACTTTTAGCTTCAGGCTTCTTTTCTGCTTCAGAAACAGCACTTATGAGCATTAGTAAAATAGAAGTGCGTTATATGGTTGAGCAAAATGTTAAAGGCGCTAAATTATTAGATAAGTTATTAGAAGATACTAATAAACTACTTGGTGCTATTCTAGTAGGTAATAACCTTGTTAACATTAGTGCTTCTTCCTTAGCTACTGTAGTAGCCATGAACCTTAGTGGTGGATCAGATGGTAGCTTAGGGGTAGGTATTGCAACTGGTCTTATGACTTTACTTATCCTTATTTTTGGTGAAATTACACCTAAATCTCTATCTGCCCAAAATGCACAAAAGATAGCACTGTTAGTCGTACGACCTATCTCTATCATCGTTACTATTTTTACACCTATTATTAAAATTCTCATGTTTATTACTAATGGTATCATTCATTTGCTAGGTGGTAATTCTGATGTTACTAAACCTTTTATTACTACAGATGAACTTAGGACAATTGTGACAGTCAGTCATGAAGAAGGTGTCTTAGAGACCGAGGAAAAGCAAATGATTTATAATGTGTTTGATTTTGGTCAATCCTGTGCAAAAGATATTATGATACCACGTACAGACATGGTATGCGTTGATATAGATGCAACCTATGAAGAAATTCTCACTTTATATAAAGCAGAACAATTTTCTAGAATACCGGTTTATCAAGAAACCCATGATCATATTGTAGGTGTTCTCCATATTAAAGATCTTGTTTTAAATAGTATTTCTCCTCAGCACTTTAACGTAACCCATTACTTAAGAGATGCTTATTTTGTTCATGAGTTTAAAAATAATAATGAGCTTTTTAAAGAAATGCGTCTCAAAAAAATAGGGCTTGCTATTGTTCTAGACGAATATGGCGGTACTGCTGGTATTGTTAGTATGGAAGACTTAATCGAAGAAATCGTTGGAGATATCAATGATGAATACGACTCCGTTCAGGATGATTTCGTTAAAGTTAGTGAACAGGAATATGTAGTGGATGGTACTTCTCGTATTTCTGAAGTTAACGAAGAATTAGGCCTTGATATTATTTCTAATGACTTTGATTCTATTGGCGGTTTTGTTATCGGTTTATTTGACCGTTTTCCTATTGAGGGAGAACAAATCAGCTATAAAAATATTAATTTTATAGTAGAAGAAACTGCTAACAACCGTATTAATAGCTTAAGACTTTTATTAAAATCAGATATACAACAAGACGCTATTTAAATAAACTTAATAAAAGAGCTACATAAGAAATCATCTATTTCTTATGTAGCTCTTTACTAAATTTACTTACTTTGATTATTATTAGCTTCTGCTATTTTATTAAGTTCTCTTTTTTTCTTAGTCATTAACCCACCAATACGACCTGTTTCTTTAGCACTAAGTGCCTTCCATCCTCCTGTTTGTACTTTATCTAATAAACCTAGTTCTTCGGCAATTTCCAATTTCATCTGATCTTCTGGTGATAGCGCATCAAATAGCTTTTCTTTATTTTTCATATCATCGACTCCTCTAACTCAATAAAATCTATTAGAGTATGTGACAATCTAGAATTTTTTATACATTCTATCCACTATTTTTATAATTCTTTAACTTTAATAAACAATTACTTGTTTTATCATTGACTTTTTCATATTAAAGTGTTATATTCTACACAATTCAATATTTTGTAGAGGCGCGATTACTAAGAGTAGATTATAGGATTTTTACAAGAAAAGAGGATTATAATCAAAAGGAGTAATCGCCGAAGATTAAATAGCTTGTACTATTTATTTCTGGTTGTCTGGTTAATAACTATACAACTGTCATCCTTTATTATACAATAAGGATGGAGTGCTACATATAATCATCCATTTGTTTATATTTATGTTAATGATTATGTATGTAGCCAGCCTCTAGAAGCTGGTTTTTTTATTTGACTAATTTTGTATAATAGTATCTTTCATACTGCTTATTGAATAAACTAGTATTAAAAGATCATTTTATCAAAGTTAGTCCTACCACTATAATAAAACGGAGGATGATATAATGGCAATTTTTGAAGGCGCAGGTGTAGCAATTGTTACACCATTTTATGAAAATGGAGACATTAACTTTGGTAAATTAGAGGAATATATTGATTTCCAAATTAATAATAGTACAGATGCTATTATTATTTGTGGTACTACTGGTGAGGCCTCTACGATGACAGATGAGGAACATCTTGAATGCATCAAAGTAGCTGTAGACCGTACTGCTGGCAGGGTTCCTGTTATTGCAGGTACAGGAAGTAATGATACAAGACATGGTATTAATTTAACTAAATGTGCAAAAGCTTTAGGTGTAGATGCAACGCTTCAGGTGACACCTTATTATAACAAAGCCACTCAAAAAGGCTTAATAGAACATTTTACAACTATTGGAAAAGCTGTTGATTTACCTATGATTCTTTATAGTGTACCTAGCCGCACAGGTGTAACTATTAATCCTAACACTGTTTACGAACTTTCCAAATATGATTTTGTTCAAGGTATAAAAGAAGCTACAGGTAATATTTCAACTGTTGCTGAAATTGCCGCTCTTTGCGGTGAAGACTTCCCTATTTATTCAGGGAATGATGATCAGATTATTCCTATCCTTTCTTTAGGAGGAAAAGGTGTTATTTCTGTATTATCTAACGTAGCACCTAAGCAAACTCATGATATCGTTAAACTTTATTTAGATGGCCATACTACAGAAGCAAGAGCCTTACAATTAAGTTTACTACCTCTTGTTAAAGCTCTTTTCTGCGAAGTTAATCCTATCCCAGTTAAAGCAGCGCTTAACCTTATGGGAATGGAAGCTGGTCCATGTAGATTACCACTTACGACATTAGAAGAAAATCACTTACTAGAACTAAAAAATGCACTTATAAATGCTGGTCTATTAGTATAAGAAAGGATGACCCTTATGATAAAATTATTAATGCATGGTTGCAACGGAAAAATCGGTCAAACCATTAGTAGATTAATGAAACAACATGATGACATTGAATTAGTAGCAGGTGTAGACCCTTATTTAGATCTGCCTAATCCTTTTCCTGTATTCTCAAAAATTGATGAATGTGATATACCTGTAGATGTTATTATTGACTTTTCTACAGCTACTGCCGTTAAAGGCCTTATAGACTACTGTGTTTCCCGTCATATTCCTGCTGTTATTTGTACAACCGGCTTGTCCACTGAAGATATTGATTATTTAAAAGAAGCAAGTACCAAAGTTCCTATTTTCTTTTCTGCCAATATGTCTTTAGGTGTTAATCTTCTTATTGCGTTAGCTAAACGTGCTACTGAAGTATTAGGTGGAAGTGGGTTTGATATTGAAATTATCGAAAAACATCATAATCAAAAAATTGATGCACCTAGTGGCACAGCTCTGGCTATCGCCGATGCTATTAATGAAACCTTAGATCATAGTTATCACTACTGCTATGACCGTAGCACTATACGTGAAAAAAGACCTAAAAAAGAAATTGGTATTCATGCAGTGCGTGGCGGTACCATTGTAGGAGAACATGAAATTCTATTTGCTGGAAATGATGAATTTATCTCTCTTACTCATCAAGCTACTTCAAAAGAAGTATTTGCTGTTGGAGCCATCAATGCTGCTAAATTCCTAGTTCATAAAGCGCCTGGTCTTTATAATATGGAACATTTATTAGATACAAAACACTAAATACAACTTTAAAAGCCGAGGAAGGTGTATAACTTCAATGTTATACACCTTCCTCGGCTTATTTACTACTAGCTCTTATTAGTATTCAATTCCAGCTCTTGCATCCCTGCCTTTTTCCATAGGGTGCTTAATATCATCAATATGACTAATATAATCCGCTTTTTCTGCAATACAAATAGGTAACTTTCGTCCCGTAAGAACTAGCTCTACATCATCTGATTTATTACAAATAAGCTCGTAGAGTTCTTCTTCAGAAATAATTCCTGCTTCTACAGAATTAAGTACTTCATCTAAAATAAGGACATCACATTCTCCTGTATCCATTACTTTACTTGCAAACTTTAAAGCATTAGTAGTTTCACTTCTTAACTCTTGTTTTTCTTCTGGAGTTAACTGCCAAGTGAATCCTCTTCTTTTTTCAAAGTGAAACACTTTGAAATAGGGTTCTAAATCCTTTAGAATTCTACACTCACCTGTCATATCATTTTTCAAGAATTGAATCATAATAACTTTATAATCATTTCCTATAGCCCTAACACCTAGTCCTATAGCTGCTGTTGTTTTACCTTTTCCCGTACCATAGTACACTTGGACAAGTCCATTCTCCATTTTATTGCCTCCTTAGATACCCATACATTATATCATAAAGTTTTGTCCAAATTGCTTAAAGTAATTCATACGTCTCTTGTAATCTGGCATCTCTTTTTCTATAGCCTTCCAAAATGCCTGACTATGATTAAAATGCCGTAAGTGCATTACCTCATGAAGAACTATATAAGCAATCATATCAGTTGGTGCACAAAGTATCTTTAAATTATAAGATAGATTACCTTGCCTAGAACAACTTCCCCATCTGGTAGCTTGCTTTCTAATGGTTATTTTATGATATTGCACACCTAAACGTGCTGCATACTCATCTGTAAGTTCTTTTAAATAAATATATGCTTGTTGTTTATAAAATGTCTCTACTAATTTCCTTAATTGCTTCTCATCTCCTGTAGTTTGAATTTCAAACCCGCTAACTTTGTTAAAGTCCACTTTTCCTTTTTGATAGTTTCCCTTTTTTAAGTTAACTGGCCAGTAAGTCCCTAAATAAAGAAGCTTTCCTGTTTTTATAAAATCCTGTGTTTCATAAATCATTTTTTTCTTCTCAAGTGTCGTTTTAATCCATTCTTCATGGTCATTTACTAGCTTTTTTATAGACACTTGGGACATATATTTCGGCACTTTCACAATAACATTTAAGTTTTCATCAATCATTATACTTGCTGTTTTTCTATTTTGCTTGACAGTAATATATTCCATTTTCCAGAATTATTTTTCCTTATAATTACATTTTTATATAAATTTGTCTAATCTTTTATTCTTCTTTATTATATCACATCTCAAAAAATAAGCTATACATATTCTAAATTTTTGTACAACAAAGGCGATACTCTTAGAATATCGCCTTAATATGTATTTTATTCCATTTCGAGAGTTTCAGTGCTACTCTTACTATTTCCATCTTCATCTACTGTTTCCATTTTGCTAATTGAGATTTCATAAGCAATCTTAGTAGCTGTTTCACCTGTCTCTAGCTTTTTCTGATAAATTCTGCTTTGAATACGCCCCCAAACTTGAATATGATCTCCTACAGCTAGATTTTGTGCAAACCTTGCATTGCGTCCCCAAGTAATACAAGGAATATAGTCAGACTTATGGTAAGACCTATTAACTGCTAGAAGTAAATCTGTAATTTCTCTCCCAAAAGGTGTTGTGCGATAAATAGGTTCTTTACATACATAACCATCTAAAAAAATATAATTCTTATTTTTAGTTAGTTCTTGCTCAGAAACCTCTTTAACTTCTAATATAAACACAGTTAAAATCAGTCTATTTTTACCTTCTTCATATTGATTATAAGAACGAAATTGTCCTAGAACCTCTAATACCTTTCCTTGTACATTGCCGATAGATGGTAGTATTCGTTCTGAAATGGTAACAGGTAAAATATCTGCTGAACTACTTAATCTAGGTACTTCTAGTTCAAAGGTATAAAACCCTTCACCATAAACCTTATGGCTAAATTTTATATCACTTACTACCTTTCCGATGAGTACAACCTCATTGTTTTCTAATATGTGTTCTACCATTCCTACCCTCTCCTTATCCTCTATTTGTTCTTTAACAGGTTTGTCTGCCTTTAACATCATATTCTTAAGGAAATAATTTTATGCTAAATTCAAATATTATTTATTAGGTATTCACTTTTTTTACTTGTTTTTCATAGGATATAATAGTCATTTCACTTAACATCAAGTTGATATATTACAAAGAAAGGCACTATTTCTATGGAATCACCTAACCTTGCTAATATTATAAAGTTAAAAAGAAAGCTCACTCATATTATTATTCAAAATAACTACGATTTACTCTCCCCTGAAGTTATTCGATTAAGCAAAGAACTTGATGAGTTAATGCTTCCTTTATTTATTAAACAAATAGAGGAACTAGCATAAATCATGCTCAATATATAAAAAGCTACTTACTATACAATGTCTGTTTGAGTTCCTTATATAGGAGCATCTTCAGTGCATTATCGTAAGTAGCTTTTTTATCCCTTATTTTAATTCGTAGGTTGTTGCCTACCTTCATGATCTAGCGTATAAGGAACATCTTTTAAAATAAGTTCCGAAACCGGTACAAGGGTATACCCTTGATCTATTAAACCTTTAACAATACTTTCCAGAGCTTTTGCAGTGTACTTAGCATTATTATGAAGAAGTACAATTGAACCCGGTCTTAAATTTTTATGCTTAACAACCCTATTGATTAACTCCTCTAGACCATATTCTTTCCAGTCTAAAGAATCTACATCCCACTGAACCGTATAATAGTTGCATTCCTGTGCTGCTTCTATAACTGTATTATTATACTCACCATAAGGTGGCCTAAACAAATTAGCTTCCTGGCCTGTTACTGCCTTTAAAGCCTCATGAGCTGCCATAATATCATTTTTTATAGCTTCTTTACTCATTTGGTTCATATGTGGATGTTTATCGGAATGATTGGCAATATCATGCCCAGCATCCGCTAACTTTTTAACCATTTCTGGATACTTTCTGACCCAATCCCCTACGATGAAAAAAGTAGCTTTAACCTTATATTTGTCTAGAATGGCTAATAGTTCATCTGTATCATCGGCTCCCCATGCTGCATCAAAAGAAAGCGCCACTTTTTTTTCTCCATTTGTATTAACACAGTAAATCGGAAGTTTCTTTGTATTAGCCCCCAGCACTGGCAAACTACATATGATAGCTAACACAATAGCTACTGATTTAATCAAATAATTTTTTATACTTTTCAACTTGCTACCTCCTGGTCACATTATTTAGGTCAGCATTAGTTTTCTCATTTTAAATGAGTTTATTCTCTATTCTCCTCTTTTAAACACCAATAACCTTTTTCAATTGGATTTAAAATTGCTGTTATCGCCTTATTCTTTAATTTGGCTTCAAAAATCACATCGGCATTTAGAATTTTACTTGTTTTCAATAATGCAGTAAAATCTTTATAATCCTGTTTACTAATCAACCCTGCATGTGGCCTAGAATCCTTATGTGGTGTTCCTGTAGAAAGATGATACTTATCTGGTGGATAGGCTTTTAAAAGTTCTTCTATTACGCAATCTGAGCTTACGTTACAACGGCAATGATGATAATCATATACCCACTTCAATTTTAATTCCTGACACAGTTTCCAAACGTCATAGGTATTATAGGTCCTATCATCATTTTCTATAGAAAGAAGCTTAGCATCTACATAACCTACATGCGCCTTAAACCTTTTTAATGCCTCTTCTTTATTACCGTAACTCCCTCCTACATGGATTACAACATTATTTCCCCCTAGTAGTTTAATCCAGTTTGTTTGCTCATTAATCTCTGCTATAGATCTAGTCACTACGTCCTTTTTAGGACTAGACAAAACATTAAACTGACTTGGATGAATACTTAGCCTCAGTTGATATTTCTCTCGTAAATAATGAATATCAGTAAAGTACTGCCTCATCTCTTTGTTTTGTAATACCCTTTCCTCATAAAGCGCTTTCACATAAGGTTGTGTACAAAAGGGAACTAAATCCGAGCTCACCCTATAAATATAGATATTGTGTTTAATATTATAGTCTATAATTTTTCTTAAAAGTCGTATGTTGTGCCACATAACATCTGTAATTTTTTCTTCATCCTTTTTTTCTACAGCTGCTAACCTAAAGCTTTTAAAAGATTCCTTTAAAGATGCATTAATACAAGCATAGCCTACTCTTATTTGAGGCTGTTTTTGTCTTTCCATCTATTCACCTTATTATATTTTTCCTTAGTATGTGCCAACACTTACTTTATCACACACAGTTATCTATTTTCCTATAATTCCCTAACTTATCTACGTCAACCATAACGATTTTATTTTGAAAACAAAAAATAACCCTATGCAAATTAGGGCTATTTTTCATTCCTTTTATATTTAAACAACACGTTTATATCCAATAACAGGTGCACAACCTCTTTGCCATAATGGTTCTATACAAACAGATTTCCCTGGCACAGGTGAATGAATAATTTGACCATTTCCTATGTAAATAGCTACATGGTTAACACGACCATTATAACCATAAAATACTAAGTCTCCTGCTTGTAATTCATCTTTTGTAATTTTTTTACCATTGCTAGCAAATTGACTACCAGAAGATCTTTGTAATTTCACACCAAAATTTAAGAAAACTTGTTGGGTAAATCCAGAGCAATCCACGCCTTTAGTCAAGCTATTTCCGCCACTTTTATAAGGTGTTCCTATGAATTGTTTAGCATAGGCTACTACTTCTTCACCTTTTGAAATCTTTACTTCTTCTTTTTGAACAGGCTTTTCTTGTATAGGTTTCTCCTGAACTACTACTTCTTCTACTGCTGACACTTCTTCTACTACTGGTACTTCTTCTACTACTGGTACTTCCTCTACTTGTAAATAAGATTTTTCTATATATACTAATTCATCTTCTTCTAATAAGATACCGTAAAACTCATCTGCTTCTTCTACTATGGTGAAATTTTCGCCTTCAAAAACATAACCTGCTCTTACTCCTGATACATCTGCAGAATAATAAGCCATACTCTTTTCAGTAACTATCCCCATTTGAATATCTGCTGCAAATAAGTTCGTATTAAACACTGCCACTGCTACTAATAGACTACCTAAAATACCTAATTGTCTGCCTCTCATAACGTCCCCCTGTATGTATTTACTGTTTTATCTATCAATCTCTCAAAAGTATAATCTGATAATTATAAATGATTACAGATTTATTATTTCTTCTCTCTATGTAAATATTTAACATTTATGTTATACTAATCAACAATTCTTTTACATCCTATTAACGACTTACCATAGTAAAGACTACTCATACGAATACCTGTACTTTCATCACTAGCATGGATAATTTGCCCATTTCCTGCATAAATCGCCACATGATTGATATAGCCACCATCACCATAAAAAACTAAGTCTCCTGGTTGAAGTTCACTTTCTGATATGCGGTATCCATTGCTGCCATATTGAGATCTTGAACTTCTTTCTAAATTAATCCCAAAACGTTTCATAATCTGGCTTGTAAATCCTGAGCAATCTACACCTGTCTCTAAATTATTACCACCATAAACATAGCGGCCACCTAAATATCCTTTAGCATAATTAACAATTTCTTCACCTAGAGATGATTTAACCGGTACTGCATCTAAGCCATCTGTGTTTAATTGTCCTTTATATATGTATCCTACTGTATCATTTACTTTTATCTTATAAAATTCATTTTGCTTTTCTAAAACCATTACCATTGTATTGGCTTTTAAATAAGTTAAAAGTGCACCATCACCTGTAGGTTCTTCTCTTAATTTTGTTTCATCACTTAGCGTTGTTGTAATAACTCCCGCTATTTCTACAAGGTTCTTACTCACATATTGGTTCGTATCACCTTGCATATTAATTAAATAATTATCTTCATCTACCTCTAAAATACTTACACCCTGACCAGCTAATTTTACAAGTTTCTCACCTGTTTCAGTGCTTACCTGTACATCTTGCTTTAAACTACCATATACTGCTGCTTGTGTTTGTGTTGTTATACCTGCGATCAAAATACCTACCATTATCAGCTTATGATACTTCATGGGATCCTCCTAAAGATTATTTATAGATGATCTATTAATAAATAATTATTTTTATTACTTACTTGTTTAGAATGTTAACTAATTGTTACAAATTAATTATATATTCTAGTACTCTTATTGTCAATATTCGTTTCGTACAAAATCACAAAAAAAGAGCTAAAAGCTCACCATAGCTTTTAGCTCTTTTTACTAATATTTATCTATTACCGAATTTAAATGTTGTTTCTTGTCTATAAATTTCACCAGGTTTTAAAATAGTCTCTTCTTTAAACACTTCACTTTTACCAATAGGCTTTCTCTGTGTTTCAAAACATACACCATATCTTTTTTGCTGGCCATTACCATTTGAAAGCTTTGTAACGCCATCTGCATAATTCATAGTATAAATAACTACACCCGGTGCATCTGTGCTAATCTCCATTAGACGTCCAGAAATAGGATCATAAAGTTCCGCAGATTTTTCACCCTTATTTAGTATCCAGTAGTGATCATATCCATTGGCATTTTTCAAGAGACGATTTTCCTCATTAATATCTCTTCCAATAACTTTAGATATTCTAAAATCAAAAATACTTTCATTGTCTAAATCTATAAGATCACCTGTCGGTATAAGTTCCTCATTTAAATCACAAATTTGATTGCTATTAATATAAATTTCTTGTTCCAAAACAGAACGTTTAGCCTCTCCTGATAAGTTAAAATAAGCATGGTTCGTAAGGTTAACAATTGTCTCCTTATCTGTAGTAGCTTCATAGGTTAAAGTAAGTGTATTATCTTCTCTTAAGGTATAACAAGCCTTTACTTGTAGATTTCCTGGAAAACCTTCTTCTCCATCTGGGCTTAAATAACTTAAGGTCAAAATGGCTGCTTCCTGTGTCTGCTGCATTTCACCTTTCCATTCTTTCTTATCAAATCCAATTAAGCCCCCATGTAATGTATTTCCATAAGTATTTTTCGCAAAAGTATAAATCTGATTATTTAAAGTCACCTTTGCATCTGCTATTCTTCCAGCAATTCTTCCTACCGTTGCACCAAAATCACCTGGATTATTCTCATAAGTATCTAGATTTTCCCACTCTAAAATAACATTTTCAAAATTCCCCTTTTTATCCGGAACCATAATTTTAGTAAGTGTCGCCCCCCAGCTTAATATTTCTACTCGCATTCCTTGTGTATTACTTAACTCATACCTTGTCACCTTTTTACCAGAAGTAAAGGTCATATCCTTACTTACTATTTTCATCATTACTAATCTCCCACCCTCATATTAGATTTAATAATAGTATAAATAACTTAAAACATCAGATAACCTTTATTCACTACAACAACTTTCTCTCACTATAAGCTTAGTAGGAATAAGAATTTTTTTAGGTAATGCTCTTTGTGTTCTAATCCTTTCTTGTAGTGTTTCTACCGCTGTTTTTCCCATAAACTCTGTGTGTACTTTAATGGTTGTTAAAGCGGGCATTAAAAACTGCGCAGAATAAATATCATCAAACCCTATTAAGCTGATATCTTTTCCCACTTCTAATCCTGCCTCTGCCACTGCTTTATAAGCTCCTATAGCCATTGGGTCACTTGCTACAAAATAAGCCTTAGGATGATTAGGGTTTTCAAGGCTTTTTTTCATTAATAAGTAACCATCCTCCGGTGTAAACTTACCTTTATAAATAAATGCATCATTTAAATTCCCTTGTTCCTTCATAAACTGAACATAGGTTATTTCCCTTTCATCCATTAAAGGTTGTATACTTCCTCTAACTAATTCTTCACCTCCTATATAACCTATAGCACTATGATTTATTTCCACCAGATAAGTAAGGGCTTTCCAGACACCGTTTCTATAATCAGTCACTACCGCATCATATTTTTCATCATTAGGCGCAGAATCTACAAAGGTAATAGGAATATTATATGCTTCTAATTGTTCTATCTCTTCTTTTCCAAATTTTCCGATTGCAATAATGCCATCTAAACCTCTAATGTCTGAATCCTTCTCATAATGCGCTATTCTTCTAAAGCTCACTTGCTCTTCATCACACTTCTTTTCTACTGCCAACCGAAGAGCTAGATAGTAAGGGTCTGTTAACTCTTGATCATGAGTATACCACTGTGCAATCCCTATAGTCAGTTGACGTTTTTCTTTTTTCTTGTGATGAGTAGTATATTGCATAGCCTCTGCAGTTTCAAAGATTCTTTGCTTTGTTTCTTCTGACACATTAAGGGTTGTATCTAAATTCAGTACTCTAGAAACAGTCGCGATAGATACGCCTGCCTTTTCAGCCACCTCTTTCATAGTTGCCACTATCATGTCCTCCCTTTTACCATATGTTTTACTACTTTTTACTACTTATTTTACCTTGCTTTTCTATATGATATGACCATAAACCATTACTAAATATCTTTATCAAATAACTATCACGCTCTATGATAACCATGTAATTGTGATAACAACTTTATCATATCTTTTATTTTATTATATTACTACTACTTCCACTTATCAACTATAGTAAATAAATTTATTTTTTTAGTAAAATATATTGATTTATTTTACTAAAATACTATAATGAAATTAACTTAATCAATAGGAGGTATTTTTATGTTACTAGAACAAGCTACACGGAAGTTTAAAGATTTGTTTCAAGAATCACCTACTGCTACTTTTTTTGCTCCTGGACGAGTTAATCTCATCGGAGAACATATTGACTATAATGGCGGGCTCGTTTTCCCTTGTGCTATTTCTCAGGGCACCTATGCTTTTGTAAGTAAACGTCAAGATAATTTGTTTAAGGCTTACTCTATGAATTTCGAATCTTTAGGTATTGTTTCCTTTAGCTTGAATGATCTAAGCTACAATCCTAAACATGAATGGTGCAATTACATAAAAGGTATACTTAAAACCTTACAAGAACAAAATCACGAGATTACCTATGGATTAAATTTAGTTGTTTTAGGTACACTTCCTAACGGATCTGGGCTTTCTTCCTCTGCGTCTCTTGAAGTACTCATGTGTAAACTCTGCTCAGATCTTTACGAACTTAATCTTGATCCTGTTCAAATGGCTCTTATTGGAAAATATGTTGAAAATCATTATATTGGTGTTAACAGTGGTATTATGGATCAATTTGCTATTGCTTTAGGCGAAAAGGATAAAGCCCTTCTTTTAGATTGTGCACTTCAAAAATATCAATATATCCCTCTTGAATTAGATGGTTATAAACTGGTTATTATGAATACCAATAAACGCCGCGAATTAGCAGACTCTAAATATAATGAACGTTTTTCTGAGTGTCAAGAAGCTTTAGCTATTTTAAAGAAACACTATACAATTGAACATCTTTGTGATTTACCAAGTAAAGAATTAGATAATATACAATCTTACTTACAAAATACTACTCTTTATAAACGTGTTAAACATGTTGTTACAGAAAATGAACGTGTTATTCGTGCACATAAAGTACTTTTTGATAAAGATTTAATAACCTTTGGACAGCTTCTTACAGCTTCACATAACTCCTTAAAAGAAGATTACTGTGTAACAGGCAAAGCGCTAGATACTTTAGTAGAAGCTGCTTTAAATAATGGAGCTATTGGTGCTCGTATGACAGGTGCTGGTTTCGGCGGTTGTGCCATTAGCCTTGTTCCTGAAGAAAAAACCGATAGTTTCATAGAACACGTTGGAAAACATTACGAAGAAGTAATGGGCTATGCAGCTTCTTTTTACATCGCTACTGCTAATGCTGGTCCTACTCGTCTATCTTAAAAACATTTAATCATTGTTTATTAAATGCTTTATGCTAAAATAAAATATAGAAACAACCTAGGAGGTATGCATATGAAAATTTTAGTTGTTGGTGGTGCTGGTTATATTGGTTCTCATGCTGTTAAACAGCTTAGAGAAAATCAAATTGATGTCATTGTTATAGATAGCCTTGAAACAGGTCACATCGAAAGTGTCCCATCGGATGTCCCTTTTTATCAAGTTGATATTAGAGATAAAACAGCTGTAAAAGAAATTTTAGAAAAAGAGAACGTGGATGGCGTTATTCATTTTGCTGCTAACTCTTTAGTAGGTGAGTCTATGACTAATCCATTAAAATACTATAATAACAATGTAGGCGGCAGCGAATCACTCTTAGAAGCTTTAATAGAAACAGGTGTTAAATACATTGTCTTTTCTTCTACTGCTGCTACTTATGGTGAAATTACAACCATGCCTATTACAGAAAACATGACAACTTGCCCTACTAATACTTATGGTGAAACTAAGCTCGCTATCGAAAAAATGCTTAAATGGACTCATAGTGCTCATGACTTAAATTATGTATGCTTAAGATATTTTAATGTAGCAGGTGCTGACTTTAGTGGTACTATCGGAGAGGCTCATACAACCGAAACGCACCTTATTCCTCTCATTCTTCAAGTTCCATTAGGTCAAAGACCTCATATTACTGTATTTGGGCAAGATTACCCAACTGAAGATGGTACTTGTATTAGAGATTATATTCATGTAACTGATTTAGTAAATGCCCATATACTAGCTCTTAAATATCTTATGAACGGTGGAAAAAGTAATATCTTTAACTTAGGTAGCAATAGTGGCTATTCTGTTTTAGAAATGATTGAAGCCGCTAGGAAAGTAACAGGCCATCCTATTCCTTTACAAATTGGTGAACGTCGTGCTGGCGACCCTGCTCTTCTCATCGCTTCTTCTGAAAAAGCAAAACGTATTTTAGGATGGGAGCCTAAGTATACTGCAATCGAAGAAATTATTGCTTCTGCTTGGAAATGGCATCAAGCTCATCCACACGGTTATAAGGAGGTATAAGTTATGACTTCTCTTTGCACCCTTATTGAAAGGCTCATTACCATTGCTATAGACAATAAATTAATTACAAAACGTGATAGTATTTATGTACGCAACCGTGTTATGGCACTTTACAAGGAAACCGAATATATTGCTTCCTCTGAAATGTGCTCTTTAAACTTCTATGAGACCTTAGATGCATTAGCTGATATAGCTGTTAGCAAACAACTCATTGAAGATACTTTAGCCGAAAAAGATATCTTTACTAGTACGATAATGAATGTTTTTTTACCTTCTCCTCAAAGAGTTGAGGACGATTTTTGGAAAGCTTATAAGAAGGCTCCAGCATCAGCAACCTCTTATTTCTATGAGCTGAGTCAAAACTCAAATTATATTAAAATGAATCGTATTGCTAAAAATGTGGAGTTTAAAGCAACCTCTCCCTATGGTCCTTTAGACATTACTATTAATCTTTCTAAACCTGAAAAAGATCCAAAAGAAATTGCTAGATTAAAAAGTGCACCAACAAGCCACTATCCAAGTTGCTTGCTCTGCATTGAAAACGAGGGATATGCAGGTACTTTGTCACATCCTGATCGTGCTAATCATCGCACCATAGCTCTTCATCTTAATCATAAAGATTGGATGCTGCAATATTCTCCTTATCTTTATTATAACGAACATTGTATTTTGCTTTCTCAAACTCACGAACCTATGTCATTAACAAAAAATAGCTTTTATAACTTATTAGATTTCGTTAAGCTATTTCCTCATTATTTCATTGGTTCAAATGCGGACTTACCTATTGTAGGAGGCTCTATTTTATCTCACGAACATTATCAGGGCGGTTGTTATGAGTTTCCTATTAATCGTGCCACAGCATTAGAAAGCTTCATACTTACTACTTATCCTAGCGTTACTGTAGAGATATTAAATTGGCCCCTTACTACAATCAAACTCTCAAGCCCTCACTTAGAGGATGTGGCTGAATGTACCAACTATATTTATGAGACTTGGAAGACTTATGCAGACCCAGAGATAAATATTTTAGCCGAAACACATGGCAATAGGCATAATACCATTACACCTATTGCAAAAAAAGTAGGTGAAAATTATGTTATGTATGTTGTACTTCGCAATAACCGCACAACAGATGAGCATCCTCTAGGAATCTTTCATCCTCATGCTGACGTACATCACATCAAAAAGGAAAACATCGGTTTAATTGAAGTCATGGGACTTGCCATTTTGCCAGGTCGTCTCCTTAACGAACTTGAAGAGGTTAAGGCATACATACAAGGTAAACAAGTAGAAGTGAAACCCTATCATCTACCTTGGGCAAATGAACTGAAAACACTTTATGATGGTAGTGATATCACCACTTTTACATACACAGCCTTAGGCAAAAAATTCACCCGTGTATTAGAAGATGCAGGTGTTTTTAAATTGAATGAAGAAGGACTTACTCATTTCAAAAAGTTTATTCATACTCTATAATATCTCCCTTGAAATAATATGTATGATTTTAGCAGCTCAAGCTAGTTAAGTAGCTTCCTTGAGCTGTTTTTTATTAGGCATTTAGTCCTCCTCATACCATAATAAAAGGAGCACTATACACAGAACTAAATTCTCTGTGTATAGTGCTCCTTTTATTAAAAATGATACGATATAACTATCTGTATACAGTAATCTCCTAGACAAACAAAAAAACCAGTTAAGTTATCATTAACTTAACTGGTTTTAGCATCGGGGTGACAGGACTCGAACCTGCGGCCTCCTGAACCCAAATCAGGCGCTCTAGCCAAACTGAGCCACACCCCGATAATAGCTTGTCTCTTCTTCAATCGACTTTATTATTATACCTAAATAAAATTTATATGTCAAGCAAATTCTCTATTTATATTAAATATTCCTCTGATTCTTATCTCAAATACAAGAGCTACAAATTTAATCCCTAACATACTAACTCTAGGCACTTATGTTAGTATAGTTAAGGTATTAAATTTGTAGCCTTTATTTATTCTTTCTTTATCTCAAGATTACTGTAGACATAGGTGGTAATATGATTTCACTGCCTTTTAACGTAGCTTTTTCATCACCTGTTAATAGAGAGTCTTGAATTTTACTATAGCCATAAACGTTCCTATCTAAAGTGATCGTTTTTGTTTGATCTCCTAGATTATGAATAATAATGACTTCAGAATCATTATAAGTAGTGGTATACGCACCAATTTGCTTATCTTCTAATTCTATAGGCTCTATTCTACCTCTTGCAATCTCAGGGTTTTGTTGTCTTATATGTAATGCTTTTTTATAAAAAGTAAGTAAACTATCTTTTCCCTTTTCTTGCTCTTTAACACCTTTTTCTATGGCAGGAATATTATCACTTTCAGGAATAGGAGTGGTCATTTCTTCATTTGACTCAGTTGACCATACCATAGGCGCTCTTTTGTTAGCATCATGCCCCGAACCTAACATACCAATTTCTTCTCCATAATAAGTAAAACTATTACCCGGCATCATTAAATACATACTGGCAGCCATTTTTTGTTTCACACTATCTTTGCCTATAACACCAAAGTAACGATCTGTATCATGATTAGATAAGAAATTAGCATCGATATAATCAGGTTTCACTTTATAAATACGCTCTTGCCATTTATACAAACTTTGAACGAAGTCTGCTCCAGCCCTACCTCTTAAATTAGAAGTAATACGCCCATCTGCTTTTGCAAACATAAAGTTAAAGTAACTATCAAGCTCTGCCCCATAAAAGGTTTCAATCATACTACCGCTACTAAATACTTCTCCTACCATATAAACCTCTGGATTAACGGTTTGACAGTATTTATAAAACTCCTTTAAAAAGTTAATACTCTTTGCTTGGTCAAAACAATAATGTCTAACAGCATCTAATCTAAAACCTGCTACACCCTTATCTAACCAATACTTAGCGATGTTGTTGATTTCAGTTACAACTTCCTTATTTTCTAAATTAAGTGCAGCCATATTATCTGTAAAGGCATACTCATACATATAATCACCAATTCCAGTTGTATGATAACCGCCCTCATCATCTAAACTATTTTTTTCTTCTTCATTTTGTACAAAGGAGTAGTAATCTGCATACTTTCCTGGTTTACCTGCTTCAACCTCCTCCAAGGCTTTTAAAAACCAAGGGTGTTTGGTAGAAGTATGATTAACAACTAAATCTAATATGACATTAATGCCCCTCTTATTACATTCTTCCATCAAACGATCGAAATCCTCCATAGTCCCGAAAGTAGAATCTATGGCCATGTAATCTTCCACATTATATTTGTGAGTCGTATCCGATGGCATAATAGGTGTAAGCCAGATACCATCAATCCCTAAATCCACTAGATAATCTAGTTTTGAAGTTACACCATTTAAATCTCCTATACCATCTCCATTACTATCACAAAAGGAATACACAAAAATCTCATAATAATTTCTATATTTATCCTTAATAAGTGACTCTTTTTTTGCATTACTGCAGCCACTTATTAAGCATATAATCATGGCAAATATGATAAAAGACCATCTTTTTTTCATGCCTCACCTATCCTTTAACAGCTCCTCCAGTAATACCACTTACATAATATTTTTGTAAATATGTAAATAAAAGTATAATAGGAATAGAAATACATACACAACCAGCGGCGAACATCGTAAAATAGGGATCCATATTATCTTTTTTACTAACCATTGTAAATAAACCAATAGCTACTGTGTATTTTTCATAATTATCACCCATGATAAATTTAGCAAAGATGAAATCCATCCAAGGGGTAATGAAGGCTTGAAGTGCTGTACTTACTAAGATTGGCTTTGAAAGAGGTATAATAATCTTAGTAAATACTTGTGCTTTTGTGGCACCATCTAACATAGCCGCTTCATCTACTTCTTTAGAAATCGTATCAAAGAAACCTTTTGCTATGTAAAAAGTAATACCTGCACCAGCTGAATAAACTAATACTAAAGCCGTTAAACTTTGAGTAAGATTAATCGCTTTTAAGATGTAGTATACTGCAATCATAGACATGAATCCTGGAAACATACCTATGATTAGTGCAAAATTCATATA
Source organism: Bacillota bacterium (assembly GCA_023393125.1). Taxonomy (GTDB): domain Bacteria; phylum Bacillota; class Clostridia; order Lachnospirales; family Cellulosilyticaceae; genus Cellulosilyticum. The sequence goes on along the minus strand of JAEWMQ010000096.1, from coordinate 31,072 downwards.
AGCTTTTCTAAGTTTAAAACGCAATCTAGACATAACATATGCTGTAGACACATTGATAAAGGTACTTAAAATACATGAAATTACTGCAACAATAAAAGTATTCATAAACCATTTTCCAAATGGGAATGTGGTATTAGTGAACAAATTAACATAATTATTAATGGTAAAACCTCTAGGAATTATATAATTGATGAAAGCTCCTCTCTCTTCTCTAAAAGAGGTAAGGATAATCCATATAATAGGCATTATCCATATAACACTTAAGATTGTTAATATAGTATATACTGCTGTGTTGCTAATTTTGTTCTTGGCTTGTATACCCATTTTATTTTTGCTCATTGGAAATCCTCCTCCTGCTTATTAGATGATGTAAAGCGGAAAGCGATCAAAGCAAATATTGCGGATATCACAAAGACTGCAATACCAATAGTTGATGCTCTACTATAATCTTTTCTGTCAGCCGTTAATCTATAGAGCCAAGTAACCAAAAGGTCCGTCTTTCCTGCAAAGTAATAGTCCGTCGTCATAGGCTCTCCTTTTGTAAGGAAGTAAATAAGATTAAAGTTATTAATATTACCAATAAATTGTGTGATTAAATAAGGTGCTGTTACGAAAACAACATATGGCATCGTAATCTTAGTGAACGCCTTCAATTTAGAAGCACCATCAATCTCTGCTGCTTCATATAAATCGTTAGGAATATTCATTAATATACCAGTAGTCACTAGCATTGTATAAGGAATACCTACCCATAAATTGACCGTAAGAACAGATATACGTGCCAATGTTGGATCTGATAAAAATTGAACAGGCCCAGAGGTTAATCCAAAATTCTGTAAAGCAACGTTAATAACACCATAATCATTAAGCATTTGTCTCATGATTAATAAAGAAATAAATTGTGGGATAGCCATTGTTATAACAAAGATTGTACGCCACATTTTCTTAAGTTTAATACCCTTTTTATTAATCATAAGTGCTAAAACAATACCAAAGAAATAGTTCGAAAAAGTAGCAACAACTGCCCATACTAATGTCCAGCCTAGTACTGGTCCAAAAGTAGCACCAAATTTTGAACCTTGGTTAAGCATTTCCCCAAAGTTTGCAAGCCCTACCCAAGTAAATAATTGGCCTGGTGGTTGATGATCCAAATCATAATTTGTAAATGCTATTAGGATCATATAGCAAAGTGGTAACACTGTAAATACCATAATCCCAATAACAGGAAGTGTCATTAATGTCACATGGAATCGCTTATCAAATAATTCTTTTATTTCTTGTCTTAAAGTTGGTACAGGCTTGCCTGCTTCAATCAACTTTTGTAATTTATAAGCACTATAAACATTGCTTACATAAAACAATATAAATACTGCGATAATAGCTAATGTTGCAACCCCATAAATAAGGAACAACATGGAGTTGTCTCCAGGAACTGTTCTGTTAATTTTAATGACTTCATCATACACTTGTGATTGTAATTTGGTTCCTAATGTAGTAAATCCTATTAACTTGTCTACACCTGTAACCACCATATAATAAATAAATGCTACTTCTGTTATTAAATAAATAACACCTTTTAAAAATTGTTTTCTAGCAATATTTGCACTCCCCATAATTAGGAAGGAAAGCTTAGTTAATACATCTCCTTTTGCAAATACTGAAAAGATATTTGTACTTTGTTTCTTTAGCCTTTGACTTTTAGCTTTTTCAACTGTTACCCCACTCATACAAGCGCCTCCATTCAGTCAGTATTAGATAATATGCATATATGACAATATTTGTTGCAACCAAAGCTGCAACAAATATTGTTCATTCATATCATTTAGTTTTAGAATAATCCTATTATTGAAGGATATCGCTTACAAGACTATCAAGTTTAGCTTGCATGTCAGCTGCTTGAATATTACCGTCAAATGCATCTTTTGTGAATGCACCTGTTGGAGTCCAGAAATTGCTCATTTTAGGAACAGATGGCATTGCTACAGCGAACTCAAGTTGAGCAAGTGTTGCTGCTACTGTTGCATCTGAAGTAACTTTTTCATTTGAAGCTGCTGCTTTATTTGTTGGAAGAAGTTGTCTCATTTCAAATCTCTTAACTTGGTTTTCTTCATTTGTTAAGAAGTCTGCAAGTGTCATTGCTGCTACTGGATATTGTGTATTAGATTTTACACAGTATAATTTAAATCCAGCAAATGATTTCATTTGTTTGTCAGCAGAGCCAGTATTGATTGTTGGTAATTTAGCAACTCCATAACGGTCACCTAAGAATTTTTTGTAATCAGCTGCTTTCCATGGTCCACCTACATATGCACCTAATTTACCAGCTTCAAATTGTGTACCAGCAGCAGCGTCATCTAATGCTGCTGCACCTTTAGCTTTTAATCCACCAATGAAGTTAGCCATTTCTAAACCACCAGCATTATTGAATGTACAAACTGTTTCATCTCCTCCTGTTTCACCAAATAATTGGCAATCATTTGTTAAGAAGAATGCTCCTGAGAAGTATGCATTACCCATATCAAAACCAAATTTTGTCACACCATCTGCTACCTGTGCATCAAGAATAGTGTTAAGAGATCCTACATCTTCTGGTTTGAAGATTGATGTATCATAATATAAGAAATATGTTTCTGAAGCACTTGGATAACCATAGATTTTTCCATCATATGTAGCTGCTGTAATAGCACCGTCTGAATCATTATCTGTTACATTTTTAGCAAAAAGTGTGTTTTCGTAAATAGCTCCTGATTGAACAAGTGAACCAAGCTGGTCATGAGCAATTGAGAAAACATCAGCTGCAGCATCTAAGTCTTTTTGAACTTCGTCTTTAGCTGTATCTTCACCATTTACACGTAAAGTTATTTCAATGTTTTTGTCAGCATATTTTGTTTTAAAAGCATCTGCCATTTGTGTTAACATTTCTTGGTCATCTGCTGAACCCCAAAGAGTAAGTTTTGCCCCATCTTCAGGCTGTGGTAATTCAGCTTCAGCTGGCGTTTCAGCTGGTTTTTCTGATGGTGCTACTGATTCAGCTGGTGATGGTGATGCTGATGCTACTGTTTGGCCTGTTTGATTACAACCAACCATTGATACACCCATAGCACCGATTAATGCCATACTCATTACAAGTGATAATTTTTTACTCATAAATATCCCCCTTATTTTAGACTTTCGTCCATTTAAATAATTAATTACTGAATTTATATCAAATTCTTGCAATTATATATATAAATCGTAAGAACTTTGATCAAAACTTATATGAATCACTTTAGATTCCGTGTTGCGGTATCGTTCCCATATCCATCTCACTTTTATTCAAACCAGGAGTTCAATAGCCCTTTTGTGTATTTTACTAATAACAAACTTTCTAATTAATAATATTTTAGTTATATTTAATTTATTCGTCTATCTACATCCTTAAACTTTATACAATATAAACATCGAAATCGTTTCCAATTTCTATATTTTTATTTTAAACGCATTTTTAATAAAAATCAATATATTTTTGCAATATTTATTTATTATTTTTTATATATTTTATACAATGCTGATTTATTCAGATATCTTGTAGCTAACTTCAAGCTGCTCCACAGTAAGTGACAGTACATTTGCTAATTGTGTCATACTTTTTGAAGCTTCTATTTGCTCAATAATTTCAACACTAACTTCTTCTGTAACACTTACAGCCTCTTCTACTATCTGTGCTATGTATTTCATCTTCTTTTCAACTGTTTCTTTTTCCTCTACCACTTGGCTAATAATGTAGTGAGTATCATTAAGAGAATCATCTACTTCTTTCATTTTAGCATCAATATCTATAAAGATTTCTGTTACTCCATTAACCATTGGTAGTTGTTTATTAAATACTTCTAGAGCCAATGCTAATTGTTCTAAAGTAGATCTTTTCTTTTCATCTATAGTCTGAAGTATAGTTGCTATACTAGATATGGCACTTTCTGTTTGCACTGAGAATTTTCGTACTTCATCTGTAACTACAGCAAAGCCTTTGTCCCCTTCTGCTGCTGATAAACTTGTATCCTGTGCCATCTCTTGAAGAGAATGTGTATAGTCATATACAGAAAAAGTAACTTTTTTAGCTTTTTCTATCATGGTATTTAAGGTATTTAGCATACTAGTAAAACCTTTTACTAAAATATGCATCTCAACATTATTGTATTCTAATTCTTCTAATTCTCGCTCAAAATCTAATTGCCCCTTTTCTACACACATCATATATGAGGCCATTTTAACAATAGGTTTTGTGATTTTTTTACTAACAAGAATGCTTATCAAGATAACCACTAATAGTATAACGCCCACAACAAAATAATTATAAGTTGATTTTTCAATTTAAACTTGTGATGATTCATTTTAATGATTTCTCGATACCGTTATTGGTATCGATTCCATATTTTTTCAAAAAAAATGGCTCTTTTTTCATAAGCTATCTCCATTTCGAGTATTCTTCAGCTGCAATATATCATTTACTTACTTTAAAATATAATTTAATATACTAATTTATACTTATTATATAATTTTGAATATAAATTGTAAATAGTTATTTGTAAAATGGTTATATTTTCACAATAATTATTCTATTGTTAAAGAAAAAGTTATACTTACTTATCTATTTCTTTTATAAAATGACTTATAAAATAGACCTATCTTCTAGAAAGAAGATAGGTCTATTTTAACCCACTCAGCGCAGTGTGCATCTGAACCTAATATTAATGGTAACTGCTCTTTTTTAATAAGCTCTAAAAGTCTACCTGAAGGATAAGTCTCCTTACAGAACTTCTTCTTTAATCCAGACACATTAAAATCCACTTCATATTGCTTCTCTTTAAGGGCTGCAACAATTGCTTGAAATAGGCTTTCATTTTCATAAGTGATAGGGTATTTTCTATTAAAAATACGTACTAGTGTAGAATGCCCAATTCGCTCAGGTTTATATTTTCCCAGGTTAGCTTCTATAGATTTAAGAACTGTTTTAAAATATAAGTCATAAATTTTTTCTAGACTTTGTACTTTAGCAAGTAGTGCTTCAAAATCTGGCAAGTAATCTATGGCATAATATTGATCTTCAAATTTCACAAAATGAACAGATAAAATACTATCTTCTATAGTAGTAGCATACCGATTCAAAGCCTCTGTAATTTCTTTCTCATAACCCTCTATATAGTCTACCTCAAAACCCAAATGAATTACTATATGCTCCTTATAGCTTTCCTTTACTCTTTCTACAGCTTCTATATACTCCTTAACCTCTTCTTCCAGCAAAGTACATTCTCTTCGAAAAGACTCTGTAGTAACACCTACTGGCATAGGAAAGTGTTCTGTAAATGTAATTTCTCTTCTTCCTTCTCTTATTGCTTCCTCTACATAACTCTCTAAAGCATCTTTAGTTCCATGAGGACAAAACGGTGTATGCATATGACCATCTCTTATTTTTAAATTTTCGTACAAATATCTTCCCCCTCTCTACATTTATCTTTTTTCTCCTACCTTATCTTGTTTCATTTTCATCTTCAAGCATAATTTCCTTCTAAAATGGTACTTGAAAATGAAGGCATATTTACTCCCACATTACCACTTATCGGGATATAATCCTTTTCATCATCTAATAAATCTCTTAGACTGCTCTCTTGCCCGACTTTAAAATTTAATGTTACTTCTTGATCAGCTAAGTTAAACACTACAAATACTCGTTTATTCTTATATACACGTGCAAATACCAACTGTTCATTTTTTACTAATACCTGTTCGTATACCCCCTTACAAAGCACTTCTGAGTTTTCTCTTATCTTTGCAAGCCTACTAATATGTTTTACTATACTTTGTTCTCCTTGTAATAATGCTTCTAAATTAAGGCAAGGCCTTAGCGCTTCATCCCTTCCATTTATCTTTTCACCTAATACTCCCCACTCACTTCCATAATAAATAGAAGGTATTCCTGGTATAGTAAAAAGTAATGTATATACATTTGCTAGATGCTCTTTTTGCCTTAAACTACTAGCAATACGATTAACATCATGATTATCTACAAAGTTATATAGTAATAAGTCTTTATAAATTCCACTTTGGCCAAATAAACGATTTAAAGAGTAGTTAATCTCGAAATAATTTTTATCATTATGACTTGAGTAGATTCCTTTATAACATTCATAGTTAGTGGCAGAATGTAACAAGTCAGCTCTTGCTAAATGTGAGTAATCTCCATGTATCATTTCTCCCATTAACCAAAACTCTTCATTTTGTTCTAAGCAAAACCATGCAAGTTTCGCTAAAAATTCTTGATCCATACAATAGGCCACATCTAATCTTAAGCCATCTATTTGAAATTCCTCTATCCAGCTTTTAACTGCTCCAAAAATATGTTTCACAACCTCAGGATGTTTCAAATTGAGTTTTACTAAATCAAAATGTCCTTCCCAGCCTTCATAATAAAAACCATCATTATAAGGACTATTTTCAGCAAAATTAACATTCACAAACCAATCTTTATAAAGAGACTGCTCTCTTTTTTCTTGCAAATCTTTAAATGCCCAAAAGCCTCTCCCTACATGATTAAAAACCCCATCTAAAACCACTTTAATACCCGCAGCATGTAGCTGATTACAAACTTCCTTGAAATCTAAATTATTCCCTAGGCGTCTATCTATTTGATAGTAATCTATTGTATCATAACCATGACGACTTGAGTCAAATACTGGTCCAAAATAAATAGCATTTATACCTATTTGCTTTAAATGTGGTATCCATTCTATTACCCGGGAAATACGATTTTCCACTACTAAATCTCTATTGTTTTCTCTAGGTGCTCCACAAAATCCAAGAGGATAAATATGATAAAATACTGCTTTTTTAATCCATTCTGCCATTTTTTACCCCTTTCATATATCTCATTAACTTCTGTCTATACTCACTATAGTAATCTTATTTTCTAAGAGAAAATACCATGCATAAATTGATGTGTTGCCTTCCTAATAAGGTTCTCCTCTACTAAATAATCCTCATTATCTTGTAACTCAATATAAGCATTAACCATTCCTAAGTAAGTAATGGCATAAGTTCTTTGTCTCCCCTTCATATTACCATGATGCATAGACGCTTTAGCAAAAAGTTCTTCTAATACCTGAATTTGTTCATTTATAAGTGGTCTTGCCACTTTATATCCATCACTAGCGGGAGGATAAAAGCGCATAGCCAGTAACATACGGTAAAAGGTTCTATGCTCTTTTGCGTAATTAAAATAAGCTTTTGTAAGCTGGTACATCGCTAAAGGTAAATCCCCTTTATATGCTGCTGCATGACTAATACGTCTTAATAAATCTTCATGTTTCACATTTAATAATGATTGAAGTAATCCCTCCTTACTCCCAAAATAATGATATAAAGTTGGCTTAGTTATTCCTACTTCATTTACAATTTCTTGTACCCCCACCGCATCATAACCCTTATTTGAAAAGAGTTCTAATGCACAGTCTAGAATTTTTTCCTTGTTATCCATGGATTCTCCTACTTTTATACTACTCTACTATTTTTATTTATTCTTTATCATATGATATGTTTCACTATACCATTCGGTATACTAATTGTAAACAAAAAAATAAAAGGTATATAAAATTTTCACTTTTATATACCTTTTACTAATTTTAATTATTTTACTGATTCATTAAGATTTTCTTAGCATTTAAAATAGATGTAGCACTCATAGAAAATTCATCTAATCCATACTCAAGAAGAGTTGGGATAGCTGCTTCATCTCCTGCCATCTCTCCACACATACCAACCCATTTACCATGTTTATGTGCACCATCAATTGTCATTTTAATAAGTCTTAATACAGCTGGGTGCATTGGATTGTAAAGATAAGAAACTTTTTCACTCATTCTATCTGCTGCTAAAGTATATTGAATAAGATCATTTGTTCCAATTGAGAAGAAATCAACATGTTTTGCTAGTTCATCTGCCATAACAGCTGCTGCTGGAATCTCTATCATAATTCCCCACTCAATCTCATTTGAGTAAGCAATTCCTTCTGCATCAAGCTCTTTTTTACATTCATCTACTACAGCTTTTGCTTGTTCGAACTCTTCAATACCTGAAATCATTGGGAACATTACAGCTAACTTACCATATACAGAAGCTCTTAAAAGCGCTCTAAGTTGTACTTTAAAAATACCTGTTTGATCTAAACATAAACGAATCGCTCTGTAACCTAAAAATGGATTCATTTCTTCTGGTAATGGTAAATATGGAAGTGTTTTATCTCCACCAATATCAAGTGTTCTAATAACAACTTTTTTATCTTTCATTGTTTCTAAAACATATTTATAGGCTTCAAATTGTTCTTCTTCTGTAGGTGCAGCATCTCTATCCATGTATAAAAATTCTGTTCTAAAGAGGCCAATACCATCTCCACCGTTTTCTAATACTTGATCTGCATCTTTAGGTTTACCAATGTTACCGCATACTTCAATATGTTTACCAGTTTTATCAACTACTTTTACATCAAGAAGTTTCTTAAGTTCTTCTTTTTCAGCTGCAAAAGCTTGCATTTTAACTTCATAAGCCTTAATAGTTGCTTCATCTGGATTAATAATAGCCATTCCTTCGATACCATCTACAATAACTGTATCACCATTTTTAACAGCACTTGTAATATCACCAAGCCCAACAACAGCTGGAATCTCAAGTGTTCTTGCCATAATTGCAGAATGAGATGTTCTGCCTCCAATATTAGTAATAAAACCATTTACTTTTGTTTTATCTAATTGAGCTGTATCAGATGGTGTTAAATCATGTGCAACTACAATAGTATTCTCTTCTGAGATTTCTAAACCAACTGTATGTCCTGCTAAGTTAGCTAGCATACGTTTAGAAACATCTTTAATATCTGCCGCACGTTCTCTAAGATAAGCATCATCAATAGCTTCAAATAAGCTTACCAGATTAGCTGAAACAGTTTCAACGGCTTTTAAAGCATTGATACTGCTATTTTTTATTTCTGTCTCTATAGAACCTACAAATTCTGGATCATCTAGAATAAGAAGATGTGCATCAAATACAGCCGCCTCATGCTCACCTACATTTTCTAATGTTTTTTGTTTGATTTTTTCAAGCTGTTCTTTACATAAAGTAACTGCTCCTTGAAGTTTTTCAAGTTCTGCTGTTACATCTGTAATCTTTTCATCTGTGATAATAAGTTCTTTTTCTTCATAGACAAAAACATTACCAATTGCATATCCTTTGGAAGCTGCAATACCTTTTTTCATGTGTTCTTCCTCCTAAGTTAGCAATTATTCTTGGAAAGTACCGATAAAATCTGCCATATGTTTAGCTGCTGCTTCTTCGTCTTCACCTTCAGCAACCACTTGAAGTTCTGCTCCTGCTGTAAGTCCCATTGCTAAAAGAGCAATTAAGCTTTTTGCATTACCTTCTTTATCTCCATATACTAATTTAATATCTGATTTAAATTGTGATGCTTCTTTACAGAATAAAGTAGCTGGTCTCGCATGTAACCCTTGTTGATTGATAAGTTTAGTGTTTAAAGTAGTCATGATGTCTCCTATCCTATTTTTAGTCTATTTTTTGTTTATTTTTGTAGTATATTTTATCCTAAAATATATTTAATTATAACTGGTATTAGTTTTATTATAAACAAACTTTCTTTTACATTTTTATTAACAAACTGTTAACATAACTATATTATTTTACTATTTCCTTCTATTTATCAGGTTAATTTATACAAAAAAATTTTGTACTAACAGTAAAAAGTGACTACACTTTTATGTAGTCACTTTTTAATTTTAAGTTTACTTATGGGGTAATATACAAGGTTTAGATTATATTTGATAATTATTTACCGAAGTATCTGTTTAAAAGACCTTCAAATGCTTTACCATGACGAGCTTCGTCTTTAGCCATTTCATGTACTGTATCATGAATAGCGTCTAATCCTAATTGTTTTGCAAGTGTTGCTAATTCTTTTTTACCTGCTGTTGCACCATTTTCAGCTGCTACACGCATTTCTAAGTTTTTCTTTGTTGAATCTGTAAGCACTTCGCCTAATAACTCTGCGAATTTAGCAGCATGTTCTGCTTCTTCAAGTGCAGCTTTTTCCCAGTAAAGACCGATTTCTGGGTAACCTTCTCTATGTGCAACTCTAGACATTGCTAAGTACATACCTACTTCTGTACATTCACCTTCGAAGTTAGCTCTTAAGCCTTCGATGATTCTTTCATCTACACCTTTTGCTACACCTACTACGTGTTCATCAGCCCAAACAAGACCTTCACCTTGTTCTTTAAATTTATCTGAACCTACTTTACAGATTGGACAAATTTCTGGAGCTGCTTCACCTTCATGGATATAACCACATACTGTACATACATATTTTTTCATTTTAAATTCCTCCCATTTTTGAAAAATTTCATTGATAATTATTGTTTCTATCTAATAATAATTATCCTTTAGATGTATTTATCATACCATAATTAAAATATTTGTCAATGCTATTTCATATTTTTTTTTCGTGAAAAGTATTTTTTTTTATTTATTGCACACGCTAATACTTAATGATTGAAGTAACTATACTGTTATACATTATTGGGAGGGTCTTTATGACAACACAAAATATAAAAAAATTAACACTTACTTCTTTAGTTCTTATGATTTTTACCTCCGTTTATGGTTTCGCTAATATGCCTAGAGCTTTTTATCTTATGGGTTATGGCGCTATTCCTTGGTATGTTTTAGGAGCTCTAGCTTTCTTTTTACCTTATGCCTTTATGATGGCCGAATATGGTGCTGCTTTTAAACAAGAAAAAGGGGGTATCTACTCTTGGATGAGCGCTTCTATCGGGCCTAAATATGCTTTTATCGGCACATTCATGTGGTATGCCTCATACTTAATTTGGCAAGTCAATGTAGCCTCTAGTATATGGATCCCTTTATCTAATGCATTTTTTGCTGAAGACCGTACTGGACTCCTTACCATTGGTGGCTTAAATAGCACTCAAGTCCTTGGTCTACTAGGTGTTCTTTGGATTATAATTGTAACCTATATTTCTTCTAAAGGCATTAGCTGGATTAAGCAAGTTGCATCCATAGGCGGTAGTGCTGTTATGTTTTTAAACATTCTTCTTATTGTAGGTGCTTTAATTGTACTAGCTTTAAACGGTGGCCAATTTGCTGAACCTATCCAAACAGCTACACGTTCCTTTTATCGTTCTCCTAATCCTAATTACCAAACCTTGCCTTCTATCTTCTCCTTCTTAACCTACGCCATCTTTGCTTATGGCGGTATTGAAGCTGTTGGCGGCTTAGTAGATCAGACTCATAAAGCCGAAGAAACCTTTCCTAAAGGAGTGGCTATTGCAGCTATTATTATTTCTATTGGCTATTCTATAGGTATTTTCTGCAGTGGTATCTTTATTAATTGGGATGCTGTTCTTTCTAAAGAAGGCGTTAATACTGCTAATGTAACCTATATCATCATGCAAAATTTAGGTTATGAACTAGCTACTGCTTTTGGTACTGATACTACACTCGCCTTAAATATAGGTAATATTATTGCTCGTCTTACCGGTTTATCTATGTTTTTAGCTTTAACAGGTGCATTCTTTACGCTTATTTACTCTCCACTTAAGCAACTCATTGAAGGTACTCCTGAAAAATTATGGCCTGGTAAATTAGGTGTCTTAAAAAATGATATGCCTCTCAATGCTATGTATGTTCAAGGTATTATTGTCTGTGTGCTTATCTTATTTGTCTCTTTTGGCGGTGAAAGTGCTTCTGCATTTTTCAACACACTTATTAATATGACAAATGTAGCAATGACTATTCCTTATATGTTCTTGGCCATTGCTTTTCCCTTCTTCAAGAAAAAGACTTACATTCATAAGCCTTTTGAAGTCTATAAAAGCTATGGTATAGCTTTAACAGCAACTATTATTGTAACTTGTGTTATTGGTTTTGCCAATATCTTCTCTATAATTGAACCAGCCCTTATAAAAAACAAATTAATGGATACGGTTTTTGCTGCTGCTGGACCTATCATCTTTTCTATTATAGCTTATGCATTATATACACAATATGAAAAAAAATATAACAGTCGTTAAGAACTCGTTAAGATTATGTCATTTGTTCTATTAAAAAGATAAAAAGACCATTATAACCTAATGGTCTTTTTATCTTGATAACTGATAACTTACTCTTCTTTCTGTTTCAATTCATAAACAATCACCTGTGTATCACGAGAATTGTGTTGTAAATAAAGAAACAATACTTGAGTAAGTATACTACAAATGATTAGTAAACTTGCTGCCATTAAAAGGATTCTTTTAACCATGGTGACTCTATCTCTTTGAACGGAATCATGGTCTTCTCCCCTGTTCTTCACAGCTTTTCCCCCTTAGCTCGTTATTTGATTATTTTTCCTTACTCTACTACTCTATTACTTTATTACTCTATTTATATGAGGCGTTTATGGGTGAAAACTTTCTTTCTTGTTGCATAATCATTTACTACTTGCCCGTGACCGATTAATCTATATTTATAGATTAAAAGCCCCTCTAAACCTACAGGTCCCCTTGCATGAAGTTTAGAAGTACTAATACCTACTTCAGCTCCAAATCCATATCTGAATCCATCACTGAAGCGCGTAGAGGCATTATGAAATACATTACCAGAGTCTACTAACATCATAAATTCTTCTGCTGCTTCTTCATTTTTAGTCACAATACAATCTGTATGGCCTGATCCATATGTATTAATATGACCAATAGCTTCTTCTAAATTATCTACTATTTTAATAGAAAGAATATAATCTAAATACTCCGTTTTCCAGTCTTCTTCAGTTGCAACCTGTACATCGATTAGCTTTTGAGTACGCTCGCAACCTTTAATCGTTACTCCTTTAGCCTCCAAACTTTGCTTCAATACTGGTAAAACCTTACTTGCAATATCTTTTTGTACAAGTAATGTTTCTAGTGCATTACATACAGCTACAGCTTGTGTTTTTGAATCCACTACTATATCTACTGCCAAATCAATATCTGCTGCTTCATCTATATATACATGACAAATACCATCTGCATGACCCATTACAGGGATATTAGTATTTTTCATAATATAACTAACAAAAGCATTAGATCCTCTTGGAATAAGTAAATCTATGTACTCATCCATTCCTAAAATTTGATTAACATCTTCTCTACTTTCTAAAAGTACAATCCAGCCGTCTGGGATACCTGCTTTAATAGAAGCTTCTTTAATAATTTCAAATAGAATACGGTTGGTTTCCTTGGCTTCAGATCCGCCTTTTAATAAAACAGCATTACCGCTCTTTAATCCTAGTGTTGAAATTTGTACTAATGCATCTGGACGTGATTCAAATATAACACCAATTACCCCTATAGGACACGCTATTCTTGTTAATATTAAACCTTCATCTAATTCTGTTTGCATTTGCACCTTACCTACAGGTTCCTCAAGTTCAATAAGACTTTTAATGCCATCTACTACATCTTGTACCTTTTCTTCTGCAAACTTTAATCGTTTCATAAGAGGAGCTTCTAACCCCAGCTCTTCACTATTTTTTAAGTCAATGGCATTTGCCGCTTTAATACGTTCCACATTCTCTAAGAGCGCTTCACTAATTGCATGTAATGCTTGATTTTTTATACTTCCATCAATAGCTGCTAACTGTATAGCTGCAGCTCTAGCCTTTTTAGCTGCTTGAATAATCTCCATTATGTTCCTCCTTCATTTTTATACATTCTATTATAAATAAGCGAATGCCTCTATTATCTCATAATAAAAGCATTCAATTTAATAAGTTTGCTCTATATCCATTATAAAGCAAATGACATTATCCGATAAGATATGCATTTAATCATGATATCATTACAATTTAACATTTATATTATATGTTTTATAAATAGATGTCAATTTAATTCAATCTAATTCTAAATATTTTTCTGATATTTTGCATAATTTTAAAATATCCCAAACTAATTTGTTGTCGTTTTATTAGCTTTCTATCATTCCAAGAAATTGTTCTTCTGTTAAAATAGGAATACCCAACTCTTTTGCCTTTTTATTTTTACTAGAGCTAGATTCACTATCATTATTAATGAGATAGTCTGTGTTTTTACTAACAGAACCTGTTACTTTACCACCTAATTCTTCTATTTTAGCTTGAAGCTCTTTTCTGTTCTTAAAATGATTCACATCACCTGTAACAACAAATGTTTTATTTAAAATGCTAGATTCTTTAACTTCACTAACATTTTCAATTTTAAAATGTAATTCTTTGACTAGAGCTTCTAGCATTACTTTATTTTCTTCTAAAGTAAAATACTCTTCAAATTCCTTTGCAGTAACCGGCCCTACACCATCTATTGTAATAAGCTGCGCATACTCAGCTTTCATCATATCTTCTAGCTGATTATTAAAATACTTGCAGATGAGCTTAGCTGTTCCTAATCCTACTTGTGCTATACCTAATGCATATATAAAGTTAGCTAAAGCTACATCTCTTGATTTATTAATAGATTTAATGAGCTTATCAAAAGACTTCTTACCTAAGCCTTCCATCTTAATTATTTCTGATTCATACTGCTCTAAATGGTATAAGGAAGTAAAATCTTTTAAATAACCTCTTTCTAATAATTTCTCAATAGTAGCTTCTGATAAACCTTCAATATTCATGGCATCTCTTGTTGTAAAATGGGCTAATGCTCTTAGACGTTGAGCTTTACAGTTACTATTAGGACAAATAAGTGTTTTTGTTTCTTTTTCTTTCTTAATCATTGTATGAGCACCACAAACAGGGCAAATTTCTGGTATCTCTATATTACCACTCTGAGTAAGATTTTCTGCAATCTGAGGGATGATCATATTGGCCTTATAGACCTTTATAGTATCTCCAATACCTAATCTTAATTCTTCTAAAATACTTAGATTGTGTACACTTGCTCTTTCTACTGTTGTTCCCTCGATTTCAACAGGTTCAAAAATAGCTACTGGATTTATGAGTCCTGTTCTAGAGGTATTCCATTCCATCTCTAATAGCTTTGTTTCTACTATTTCATCTTTCCATTTAAAAGCAATGGAATCCTTTGGAAATTTAGCAGTCTCTCCTAACGATGCGGCATAGTCACGATTATTATAAGTAAGCACAAGTCCATCTGAAGCAAAAGGTTGGGACTTTATAGCATCAGCAAAATAAGCTACTGTTTCTTCTATATTAGAAGCTGTTACATGCTTATATTCCACGACTTTAAATCCTCTTGCTTTAAGCCATTCTAATTGCTCTGCTTTAGTAGCTACATCTGGGCCACCTTCTACTACAGTAAATGCATATAACCTTACATTTCTACTTGCTGTAACTTGTGGATTAAGTTGTCTTACACTACCACTACATAAGTTTCTTGGATTCTTATATTTTTCTTCCTTTTCTCCTAGACTTTCATTAATGTGCTCAAAGTCACTATAAGTAATAATAGCTTCTCCTCTTAACACAAGGCGCTCTTTATAATCAATACTTAGAGGTAATTCTTTAAAGGTTCTTGCATTATTAGTAATCTCTTCTCCTATTTGACCATTTCCTCTCGTTACAGCACTTACAAGTTTTCCTCCCTCATAAATACAAACAATAGTAAGTCCATCAAGCTTCCAAGAAAGTAACCCTTCTTGATTTCCTAAAAAAGCTCTTAATTTACTTACTTCTTTTGTTTTATCTAGTGAAAGCATACGCTTAGGATGTGTAATTTTAGGTAAGCTACTAGCTATATCATAACCTACCTTTTGCGTCACACTACCCGCTAGTATAATACCTGTTTCTTCTTCTAATTTTTTGAGTTCATCATAAAGCTTATCATATTCATAATTACTCATAAGCTCTCTATCTTCTTGTTCATAAGCATATGCCGCTTTTCCTAGTTCTTCTACTAGTTCCTTCATGCGCTCAATAGCCTTCATTATTTCACCTCTTCTTTTAAGTCATTTAATTTTTATATTTAAGATATGTGTTATATTGTCTTTTTATTAGTCTTACTTCTATATAATAGATGATACATTACAATCGTTAAAATACACAATAGCTCCAAAAAGTAATTTCACCTTTTGGAGCTAAATCATACTCAATTTTCTTTGATTTTAGTCTTAGCAGGGTCAATTGGACACTTCTCACATTTATTCCCAAAATATCTTTTAACAATAAATAAGATAGCACTAGCGATAATACCTAATAGTAAATCCACTGCTCCTCCATAACTAACCACTAATTTTCTAGTAATAGCAAAGTTATATTAATCTCATTCCATCTACTACTATCTAATAGCTTAGTTTTATAATTTCTTTAATTTAGCAAAACGTGTACTCAACTGTTTCGTGTCACCATTCTCAAACATAATGGTTACAAAAATATCATTATTAACCTTATCTACAGACTGAATGGTTCCTTTACCAAACTTCAGATGACTTACTTTGTCTCCTGCCACAAAATCTGCCACGGGCTCAGGTATATTATCTAACTTTTTGCCTAAATTACCTAAAACGCCTATTTTTTTAAAGCTTGGCAATCCTGGTTTTTCTGGAACTCTTGTAGCAAAACTACGTTTTTCTGAAGTGCTTGTAGTATTAGTATTAAAGCTTCTTTTTTCTACTCCACTGCCAAAACTACTTGTAAAGCTCTTCTTTTCTTCGAAATTAGAACTTGTAAAACCTGTTCTATTGCCTCTATCCTTTTGTCTTTCATCTAACTGTGCTAAATTAGTTACGCTTCTTGGAAGCTCCTTAATAAAACGGGATGGCGCACTATATTGTGTACGTCCAAACATGGTTCTTTGGTCTGCATGAAGCATAAATAATTTTTCTCTAGCTCTCGTGATTCCTACATAACAAAGACGTCTCTCTTCTTCTAGCTTATCATCGCCTTCTGTTAAACTCATATAACTTGGGAATAAGCCTTCTTCTACACCTGGCATAAATACAACCGGGAACTCTAACCCTTTAGCACTATGAAGTGTCATAAGCACTACTGAATTGCTGTCTTCATCATAGTTATCTATGTCTGCTACTAAGGCTACTTCTTCTAAGAACTCCCCAAGATTTGGATCTTCTGCTGTTTCCATGTAATGAATGGTTTTAGAAACAAGCTCATCGATATTGCTTAAACGATCTTCTGCTGTATCACTTTCTGTCATACGAATGTGATTTCTAAACTCTGTTTTTTCTATAATCGTTTCAAGTAAAAGTTTAATATCATTCTCTTTGGCTAATTCTTGTAATTCATCTATTAAACTAGTAAAACCAAGTACCTTTTGACTTGGACCTGCTCCTAAAATCCCCATTTCTTTGCAAAGTCTAGCTGCTTCTAAGAAGTCCATTTGATTACGCTCAGCATACTCCTCAATGTTATTAACACTAGCAGCCCCAATTCCTCTTTTAGGTACATTAATAATACGTTTAAGAGCTATATCATCTTTACTATTACATACAACTTTTAAGTAGCAGACTAAGTCTTTAATCTCTTTACGTTCGTAGAAGCGTGTACCTCCTAATAAACGGTAAGGAATAGCTCCTGTAATGAGTTTTTCTTCTAGCACACGTGATTGTGCGTTAGTACGATATAAAATAGCAAAGTCTTTGTATTCACGTTCTCCATTTTCAATGGCATAAATAATGGTATTAGCAATTGTTTCTGCTTCTTGATATTCATTGTTAGTTGGAATAATCGAGATATTTTCGCCTTCTTCACTTTCTGTCCAAAGTGCCTTAGCTTTCCTGCCTTTATTATGTGAAACTACACTATTAGCTGCATCTAGTATATTTTTAGTTGAACGATAATTTTGTTCAAGCTTAATAACAGTTGCATTAGTGAAATCCTTCTCAAATCCTAAAATATTAGTAATATCTGCTCCACGCCAACCATAAATAGACTGGTCATCATCACCTACTACACATAAATTTTGATGACCTTGAGCTAACATTTCTACAAGCTTGTACTGAGCACCATTAGTATCTTGATACTCATCTACCAAAATGTACTGAAACTTACTTTGATAGTAATCTAATACATCAGGACATTCTTTAAATAGTAGATAGGTATTGACAAGTAAATCATCAAAGTCCATGGCATTATTTTCTTTTAACTTGCTTTGATACTTCTCATAAATCTTAGCAAGCATCTTTTCTCTATAATCATCTCCTGCATTCATTATTGCTAGTTTAGGTGTTTCTAGTTTATTTTTTTTACCACTAATAGCACCCATAACTGTTCCTACAGGGAAATTTTTCTCACTAATATCGAGAGCCTTTAGCGTGTCTTTAATAAGTGTTTTTTGATCACTTGTATCATAGATTGTAAAGAAACGAGAGTATCCTAAACGCTCACCATATCTTCTTAAAATACGTACACACATAGAGTGGAAGGTACTTACCCACATTTCATTCACTGCATCTTCCGCTACTAGGTTCCCTATTCTTTCTTTCATTTCTTTTGCTGCTTTATTTGTAAAAGTAATAGCTAAAATAGACCAAGGCTTTACCCCTTTATTTTCTACTAGATGTGCAATACGATGGGTTAGTACCCTTGTTTTACCTGATCCTGCTCCTGCTAAAATCAGAAGAGGACCTTCTGTATGCAATACAGCTTCTTTTTGTCTTTCGTTAAGTCCTTTTGTAAAATCCATCTCTCTTTTCTCCTTTAAGTTTTAACTCAGGGAAAAATAAAACAGCCTCTTAAGCTGTCTTATTTGTTTTATTATGAGGCTAGCTGTTACTTCTGGCCTACTCTATCTAATATTAATTTATAACCATCTGAACCATAGCTTAAACATCTATTCACCCTACTAATAGTAGCTGTTGAAGCATGGGTAATCTGCTGTATATCTTGATAAGTCTTCTTTTGCTGCAACATTTTAGCCACTTCTAGGCGTTGTGCAAGAGATTTAATCTCATTTACTGTACATATATCCTCAAAAAAAGCATAACATTCTTCCACATTTTCCAGTGTCAAAATGGCTTCAAATAGTTTATCTGTTGAATCATCTTTGATTTTTGAATTCATCGCTTACTAATCGCCCTTTCGCCATAATGTATACTTTATCATTGTACAGTAATAAACTGATTATTTCAATCTCTTTTGGGAAATAAAGTTCATAAGTGCTTCTGGATTTGTATTTAATACTAATGCCTCTGGAAAGTCCAGTTCTTCAAGTAGTGCAATAGATTCCTCAAAGCCACCTATAGTACTTATATGATGTGAATCAGAACCTAAAACAATAGGCATATCATAAGCTTTACAGTAGGTAAGTAATTCTATTAAACTCTCTCTAACACCAGGTCTAAAACTTGTTGGTTTTAATGAGGCATTATTGACTTCTAAAAGAGTCCCTGTTTCTTTTGCCATCTTTACAACACGTTCAAAGTCTAGAGGATATCGACTATCCCCTGGATGTCCAATAATTGAAACATAGGGGTTTTGCATTACTTTCTCAAGACCTCTTGTAACTGTTTGTGCATCTGCAAATTCAATACAAGGTGGATGTAAACTTGCAATAGTCATATCTAACTCACTAAGCAGTTCCTGACTCACATCTAAATGCCCTTCATAATCTATGATATTGGCTTCTGCTCCTCTTAAAAGCATTACGCCATCCATCTCATCTGGTAAACTTTTTAAATTTGCAAAGTGAAAATCATGTGCCCCACCTGGCATCCCTGCAGTATGATCTGTAGTAGCTATTAGCTTTAATCCTTTTTCACTTGCTGCTTTTATATTTTCCGTAATCGTACTATAAGCATGTCCACTTGCTATAGTATGTGTATGAATATCTGCTAAAATTTTCATGTTATATACCCCTTTATCTAAAGTGTATCTTTATTATAACACACTTTATCTTATAAAATTTGTATTTCGACATATTGCTTATTAGTTACTTGTGTTTTATAGTAATAGAAGATTAATTATTAACTGCTTCAGGGAGAGTTTCATGAAAAATAATTTTATTAATTACAACCGCATTTTTAGCATTATAATTGGTACCTTACTTCTTGCAATTGCCACTAATGGTGTTCTTATTCCTAATAAACTCCTAAGTGGTGGCGTTAATGGTATCTCTACACTTCTTTATTTCCTATTTGATGCCAAAGTTAGTATTACAGTTATCTTACTTAATATTCCTATTTTTATACTTGGCTTTGTTTTCCTTCGAAAAACTTATTTAACCTATAGTTTATTTGGCATGCTTATGCTATCTTTTTGGTTAGAAGTTACGCATTCCCTTGTTATTACTCAGGGAAATACACTCTCTACTCTTGTTGTTGCTGGATTTTTACATGGCATTGGTACCGGTATTATTTTTAGAGCAGATGGTTCTACTGGTGGAACAGATATTATTGCTAAAATTATTAATAAGTACTTTTCAATTAATATGGCAACTGTTACTTTGGGCTTAAATGCTATTATCATTGTTTTATCTATTTATTTCTTTGGTCTGGATATAGCTGTATTAACAATTAGTACAATGTTTTTAAGTAGTCAAATAGCCAACTTTGTAGTAGATGGGATCAATAGAAAACGTACTTTATATATTATTACAGATAGCCCTCACGCAGATGAGCTTTCAAAATGCTTGCTTAAGGAATTGCACCGAGGTGTAACAATGATTCCTGCTATTGGTGCCTATACATCCGAATCTAGATATATCCTATTTACAACTGTTAGTATACGTGAAGTAGCTAAAGCAAAACAGCTCGTATTACGTATAGACGAAAAAGCCTTCATGACTGTAACAGAAACCTCACAAGTCATTGGAAATGGTAAGGGCTTTTTACCTCTTACAAATCAATAATGCTTCTTCTTAAGAAGAATAAAAAAGCACTTGTCTTTAAATATTTGTATTAAAGACAAGTGCTTTTTATTATAATCTTAAATGCTCTATCACGGAGCTTCTCCTAGTTATCTTACGATAGGTGGAAATCCTATTTTCTTTTGTACCTTACGTAAAGTTTTAGTTGCTAAATAACTTGCTGTTTCTGCATTCTTTTTAATAATACTATCAATGTAAGCTTTATCACTAGATAATTCTTTAAATCGATTTTGTAATGGTTTTAACTCCTCTGCTACAGCTTCGCCCACTTTAACTTTAAAGTCACCGTAACCTTTACCTGCAAATTCATTTTCAACTTGTTCCATAGTTTGACCAGTGATTACACTATAGATTGTCATAAGGTTACTTACACCTGGCTTGTTTTCTTCATCAAAACGTACTTCTGTTTCTGAATCTGTTACAGCTCGTTTAAATTTACGAATAATTGTATCTGTATCATCTGTAATACAAATAGAAGCATTTATATCTGTATCTGATTTAGACATTTTCTTAGTAGGCTCTTGAAGGCTCATAATTTTAGCCCCTACTTTTGGAATGTATGCTTCTGGTACTTTAAAAGTATCACCATATAAGTTGTTAAAACGAATGGCAATATCCCTTGTTAATTCTAAATGTTGTCTTTGATCAATTCCTACAGGCACTAAATCAGTTTGATATAACAAAATATCTGCTGCCATAAGAGCTGGATAAGTAAACAGACCTGCATTAATGTTATCACTGTGTTTCTGAGACTTATCTTTAAATTGTGTCATACGACTTAATTCACCCATATAGGTAAGGCAGTTTAAAATCCATGCCAACTCTGCATGGGCAGATACGTGTGACTGCATATAAATAGTATTTTTTTCAGGATCAAGTCCTGCTGCAATATAAAGCATCATTAATTCTCTTGCATTTTTTCTAAGTGCTATTGGATCTTGTCTTACAGTAATAGCATGCATATCTACAATGCAATATAAGCAATTATATTCATCTTGTAAATTTATCCAATTCTTAAGGGCACCCAAGTAATTTCCTAACGTAATGATACCGGATGGCTGCATGCCACTAAAAATAACCTTTTTTTGTTCACTCATCTCGTGCACCTCTTTATCTTTTATCTTATTTTATGTTATCAGACAACTTATGCTAAATCAAGGGAAAACTATAAACTCTCATCTATACGAATAACCATGGTTAGAGTATAATGGAGATACATCTTGCTATATCTATTTCTCTAATGGTAATGCATGTTTTTTAAAATATATATTAAAGAAAGGATTATCACTATGAAAAAAATCGCTAGTTTTACTGTTAATCATATTGATTTATTACCTGGCATTTATACTTCACGAGTAGACACTATAGGAGATTATGCTATTACAACTTATGACCTACGTATGAAACGTCCTAATCTAGAGCCTGTTTTAAATACAGCTGAGATCCATGCTATTGAGCACATTGGTGCTACTTTCTTACGTAATCATCCTACTTTTGCTGATGAAACGATTTATTTTGGACCAATGGGATGCCGTACAGGCTTTTATCTCATCTTAAAAGGTAATAGAAGCCCTAAAGAAATTGCACCACTTATCACTGAGCTATTTGAATTCACTGCTGGTTTTGAGGGTGATATTCCTGGTGCTACTGCAAGAGATTGTGGTAACTATTTAGATTTAAATCTTCCTATGGCTCAATATGAAGCTAAAAAATATCTAGAAAATGTACTTCTTAAGTTAACAGATGCTAACTTAAATTATCCTCAATAGAAGTTTTTACCATTAAAAAGGTAGTTAGAATGCGCTCTAGCATTTTAACTACCTTTTAGCACGCTATGTCAAATTGACTTGGGCGTTTAATTCTTCTGTTAGATTCTCTATTATATTGGTTTCTTCTCCCTCATACACTACTATCAATCTTCCCTTTTCAAAGAAGTATATCTTTTTATTAGTATTATTTCCTAATATCAGTTTTTGCAAAGTCTGTTTGTTTTTCTCTCTTTCCTGCATACTACTATATTCATAGACTGTTATATAATCTTCTCCTAAATATAACCTGATCCCTTCTACTTCTAGCTCACCTTGCACAATATGTGTATAGCCTTTTAATGATAGTGTATCATTTAACTCATATACTAACTGTGTTAAACTAAAATCTTCCCCCTCTATAGTTACTGGCGTTAGCATCTGATTTTCTGCATTATAAAATAAATCTTGTGCTTTTTCTGTTGTATTTGAAACAAGTTGTACTTTCAAAAAGGCTTCCTTAAACCAATCTACTTTAACCTGTATATGACTATTTAATTCTGTAACTGTCATAAGTGATTTCTCTCTTAACTGATGTTTTGCCCAACTGATTAACTCTGGAATAGTTTCTCCATCTTCTATTTTAATCTCTGTCTTACCCAAGCTATAACATCTTTCATTTTCTATTGGAAGCACATAAGCATACTCTTGTTCTAAGGTTCCACCATAATACCACACCATTTCTCCATCAGGCGATATAGAAATCTCTTTAATTGCCGTCGGTAGCTCCCATTCACCCCACTCCTTTATTTTACCTTCCTTGATCATATATACTTTTCTTCCACCACTAAAAGTATTTTCCCTAAACCTTGTTACCCATATAGGCTCTTGTATGGATTGATTTCCTAGCATTCCCATTACATAAGTACAAGCGAGCTTAACCGCTTCATTACTTGTCCAATTTTTGCTGATAGCTAACTCTACTAGGATTTCTTCTAACTCAGATGTATTATAAAATTCTAGTAAACGATAAGCACTATAATAATTCATATAGTCATTATTATATTTTAATCCTTCTACAAACAACTGATATCCATAGTCCTTTACTAGCTCTTTTCCTAAATCCTCATCCATATAAGGCATCTTATTTCCCTCTGCCAGTTGCCCTATAGGAAAATTCAACTTGAAAAACTGGTCAACTTCTTCTCCTAGGTCAGTTCTATAAGAATACTTTTGACTTATATATTGTGCGGCAGCTTCTTTTTCTAGAAAGCATTCACTATATTTCTTAAAATCTTCTAATAGCCAGCTTGCTCTAATATCTTCTTCAAAGTAACTATCTAAATCCCCCTTATAAACAAACTGTTCTACTAAATCTTTTCCTATATAAGCCTTTGTCGTAACCCCGTTTAAGTCATTACATAAACTCATTAATATAGTACTATTTAAAAGCATCATCTGCGCTGCGTTACCTTTGTTAATACCAGTATTATTCTGTATATATTTATACTGTATTTGTATGCCAAACTCTCCTATCTCATTAGGCATTATAAGCTGTTCTACCTGATCCCCTTCTGGTAAAATACTTATTAGCTTTTTTAACTGTTCTTCATCATTAACAGAAATGCCTTTATATCTAAATAATGCTTCAACATCAACTGCTAACTCTGGTTCTTCTTCCAGTAAGATTTCTACCATTTCTTGTCCTAACTGTTCATCCTTTGATTCATACTTTGCTTCTAAACGTGGTGTAACTATTGTTACAATAAAAATCCCCAATAAACAAATTAAAACAACACATAAGCTTATCATACTTTCTTTTATGCGCTCTAACCTCCTCATTATGCCCCTCCCCTTATACTTTATTATATTTATACTCAATTATTTTCCATCTCTTTAATTGGTAAAATATAAGTATGCTATCCTATATCCTTTATAGCATATCACAAGAACGAGTTAATCTCTCATCTATCTTCATTATAAATCAATTTAGCAGCCATATACCATACTATTTCACTTCTTTGTGCTTTCACAATGTCTCTTACTTTATCATATGATGAATATGACTCATTATTTTTTAAGGAAGTGTTTTTAATGACTATGACTTCAAAGCATTATTTTGTATGTGCTAACTCGGCCAAAGGCTTTCAAAATTTTTTCCCTTCTAATTTAAAAGGATTAAATAAAATATATATATTAAAAGGTGGCCCTGGTACAGGAAAATCTTCTCTTATGAAGAAAATAGGTGCTACTCTAGAAGAAAAAGAGTACCCTATTGAATATATTCATTGTTCCTCTGACCCTGATTCATTAGATGGTCTCATTTGTAGAACACTTAGTGTAGGCATAGTAGATGGTACCTCTCCTCATGTAGTAGAACCTACTGCTCCAGGTGCTATAGAAGAATATATTAATTTAGGCATAGCTTGGGACATTAAAGCATTAAGTAAGCACAAAAAAGAAATCCTCTATCTGCAAGAAGAAATAGCTGCTTGTTATCCAAAAGCTTATGATAAATTTGCAGAAGCTCTTAACATTCATGATGAATGGGAAAAAATCTATATTGATCATATGGACTTTAAAAAAGCTAATGTTTTAACTCAGGAAGTTATTAGTGAAATATTAGGCTCTACACAACTTACTAAACCAAGTAAGATTATACATCGCTTCTTTGGTGGATCTACTCCAAAAGGTGCCATGGACTTTGTCCAAAGCTTAATTGAACCTATGAAAATTCGTTATTTTATCAAAGGACGTCCTGGTTCAGGAAAATCAACATTACTCAAAAAACTGTTAGCTACAGCTCAACTTAGAGGTCTAGATGTGGAAGTGTATCACTGCGGCTTTGATCCTGATAGCTTAGATATGTTGATTCTACCAGATCTTGAACTTTGTATATTTGACAGCACTGCTCCTCATGAATACTTTCCAAGCCGAGAAAATGATCATACGATTGATATGTATAAACAACTTATTTCTCTTGATACAGATCTTACCTACGAAAAAGAACTAGCACATATTTCTAAACGTTATAAGCTGTGCGTAAAAGAAGGCATCTCACACCTATCTTATGCTAAAATCCTTCACGATGACTTAGAAAAATATTACGTTACTGCCACTGATTTTGCTGTTATAGATAGTATTTACACTCATCTGATAGAACAAATTTCCACTTATATGCCACAAGCTTAACAGCTTTATGAGTTTCAAAATTGAGATCTCTATAAGATAAGAAATTTAATAAGTTAAGGGAGCTACATAATAGCTCCCTTAACCCATTAATCATCTATTGATTCTTCTTTGATATCTTCTTGTTTAAGAACACTTCTACTTGAAACTAATTTCTTACAATAATTACAGAAATAATTAGCAGCTCCACAAGCAGCAATTAATTCTAGTTCTTTTTTACAAGTTGGACAATACACTTTTTCTTTCATTTAATCACCCTCTAGTCTATCATTCTTTTATTTCATTAACTTTTCTTTACCTTTAATAAACCTAATTGATAATACTCCACCAATGTTAATAAGGCTTTTATCTGTCCATTAATATCTTTTCCTATATCAGTATCTTTCACTCGTTTACGCGTTGGTATGTATTCTATGACATTCATGGAAGTTACCATATCCTTTTCCGAAGTAATGGCCTTTTCCACTCCCTCAAACGGCTCGTGAGATGCTAGCTGTAAACCAAATGAATTATAAATTAACGTGTAGCCTGCTATACCTGTAATTTTTTGATAAGCTTTTGTAAATCCCCCATCAATAACTATAATTTTTCCACCTGCTTTGATGGGCTTTTCTCCTTTTTTCACTTGAACTGGTACATGTCCATTAATAATATGTCCACTTTCACTATTAATGCCAAATTCCATTAATAAATTTATTGCCATTTCTTCATCATCTAGATACTCATAATAACTATTTTTAGGTTCTTTCCATGTTTCTTCATCTTGTATAAAATATCTTTCAAATGTGGTCATTTTTTGTTTCCCAAATACAGGGGAATTACTACCACACCAAAGATACCACATCATATCCATGCCTCTTCTTTTTGCTTCTCTATCTGATATATTAAAATAGCCTTCTCTAACAATAACCTCTAAGCGTTCTAAGTAGGCTTTGCCTGCATAGTATGATTCACCTAACTTCACCTGTTTTAGCTTGCCTTCCTCTGTTAATAAAATGCAACCATGATAAAGTAAGTTGTTATTATAAATTTTATACATACTGCCGTTAGTAAACATAAATTGAATATGCTCTTGCAATTTACTACTTTGTAAAAAAGAACTTCTTAATCTATTGATGACTTCTTCTTCTTCTTTTGATAGTTGATATGGCTCTTTAGGATTAATACCATTAAAAACATCTGCATTTAATTGATATTTCTTACCTTCTATTGTAATAGTATATTCTTCATAATTAATTTTATCTAATAAATCTCTCTTCTTCATCTCATCATCGAAACATCTCTGAATAAGTTGATGTTCTAATTTAAATTGAATAAAAGTAATAGCCATATGCATTAAAGCTACTAAACGTCTATCATCTTGTTTAGTATCTAGCTCATTTTCTACAACAGGAAGAAATAGGGTATAATCCTTATCCTTATACTTCTCCAAAGCAAATGTTGCTAAAGGCAACAAATTAATGCCATACCCATCCTCTAATGTTTCTAAATTAGAATATCTACAAGCATTTCTAATAATATTAGCAATACAAGCTTCACTACCTGATGCAGCCCCCATCCACAGAATATCATGATTTCCCCATTGAATATCCACTGAGTGATATTCCTGTAAAATATCCATCACTTTATCTGCGCGAGGCCCTCTATCAAAAATATCTCCTAAAACATGTAGGTGTCCTATTGCAAGTCTTTGAATGAGATGGCAGAAAGCACACATAAAAGCTTCTGCCTTATTTAAACTAATAATTCGATCTACAATTTCATAGTAATACTGCTCCTTATTAGGTGTGTCTACCTGCTCATTAAGAAGTTCTTCCATAATATATGCAAATTCTTTTGGTAAAGCCTTCCTTACCTTTGAACGTGTATATTTAGAAGAAATGACTTTACACAACCTAATAACTCTTAATAAATTAATACGGTACCATTCATCCATCTCTTCTTCAATTTCTGCAATCTGCTTCATCTTTTTCTCAGGATAATAAATTAAAATAGCAAAAGCTCTTCGTTCTTTATCTGACATTTCATTTATAAAAAGCTCATCTATTCTAGTCTTTAATACCCCAGAAGCATTACGTAATACATGTGAAAAAGCTTCATATTCACCATGAATATCCGATACGAAATGCTCGGTAGCCTTAGGTAAGTTTAATATAGCTTGTAAATTAATCATCTCAGTAATAGCATGATCTGTTGTTGGGTATTGCGTCGCCAAAAATTTGAGTAGTCTCAAATTAATTTCTTCTGTTTCCATCTCGTCCCCTACATTCTATTTGTTATTTTTAATTTCTAATATCAACTAAAGTAATTGCTTGACTTGAAATCCCTTTTTCTTCCCCTGTAAATCCTAATCTCTCTTCTGTTGTTGCTTTAATATTGATTTGATTTACTTGGATTTGTAAAACCTTTGCAATATTTTCTCTCATCTCCATAATATAAGGCGCCATCTTAGGTTGCTGTGCAATAATAGTTGCATCAATATTATGGATGATTGCATTCTTTTCTTTTAACAGCTCCCCTACGTGCTCTAGTAATTTCATACTACTGATTCCTTTGTATTTTAAATCTGTATCAGGGAAATGTTTTCCTATATCCCCTTCTCCAATAGCACCAATAAGCGCATCCATAATAGCGTGAAGCAATACATCTGCATCTGAATGTCCTAATAATCCCTTATAGTGCGGAATATCTACTCCTCCTATAATCATTTTTCTTTCTTCTACTAACTTATGAACGTCATATCCCATACCTATTCTTAACATAATTCATTCTTCTCCTTTTCCATCATTTCATAATGATATTGAATATATTTAGCTACACTATCTTCATTATTATTTCCAATAACTGCTTTTGCACTTTGTTTTACCTCTTCCACTGCATTTTCTACAGCATATGCTTCATCAGCCGCCTTAAACATGCATAAGTCATTTAAGTTGTCACCAAAACAAATTACTTGTTCATATCCTCTTGTTTTTAATTTATTAATAGCATTTCCTTTCGTCGCCTTATTACTATAGACTTCTAAAATATAACCTTCCTTGCTATAAACATCCTTATACATCACCAAGGCGATTTCATTAATATCTTTTACTCTTTCATAAATCTGGCGAATTCTCTCCTCTGTATCTAAAAACACAAAATATGCCACTTTAGTAAAATCATTTAATGGCTCCTGTGTGAAATGCTTGTAAGGAGACCCTAATCTTTCCTGATAAAATGTTGTTTTATATTCATTCTCTAACTGCTGGTAATGTACTATTAGCTTATTATGAGCGATTGTGTAAATAAAACTTAATTTCACAAAATCATCTAATTGAAATAGCACTTGTTCCACAACATTCTCAGGAATATATTCTATCTCTAAATAGCTATGGCTTTGCAAATCATATAAGACAGCACCATTCATTAATATAATAGGTTCCTGAACATTAAGTTCTTGTAAGAGGATTTCTACAGTCGCAGGAGTCCTGGCTGTAGCAACAGAAACCTTACAGCCTTGTTTGATAAGGTTATTAATGATCATTTTAGAATCATTAGATATCTCCTTATTATGATTTAATAAGGTACCATCTAGATCTGATATATATAGATTGTTTTTCATCTCGTTAAAACTCCATTTTACTCTTTATATTTGTTGTATAATTTTTAACAAAAAAAGAATCCCTTGGGATTCTTTTCTATAAAGTCACATCAATATTACTTCCGATATGAGGATTAATGGATAATTCCATTTGCTTCATCATATGAAGCATTTCAGTTCCATTTTGCTCTACTACATCTTTTCCCATTTTCATAATAGCAATACCTATTTCTAAACTTGTATTTTGCATAGCCATAGTAGTACTTAATTGTGCAATATCCATTTTCTCACCTCATATATCTAGTATATAGTATCTATTTTATACTCAAATATACTTATTGTCTATAGTTCCTAACTATATAAGTCAAGCAAGTGTAATCAACTTCCATTAAATACCATTTTTTCTTGTATCTGTTTTATAATTGTTGTATTATTTAATTAATATCTTTCTTTTCCCATGCAACAAAAAAAGCACTTAGACTTAATCTAAGTGCTTTAAATAGCGGAAGAGGGATTTGAACCCCCGACACCACGGGTATGAACCGTGTGCTCTAGCCAACTGAGCTATTCCGCCATATAAGTGGTCGCTATAGGGCTCGAACCTATGACCCCCTGCTTGTAAGGCAGGTGCTCTCCCAGCTGAGCTAAGCGACCAAAACGACCCAGAAGGGACTCGAACCCTCGACCTCCGCCGTGACAGGGCGGCGTGCTAACCAACTGTACCACTGGGCCACATTTAAAACAGGGGCAGCAGGACTTGAACCCACGACATTCGGTTTTGGAGACCGACGTTCTACCAACTGAACTATGCCCCTATATTTTTCCTTTAAGGAAACTCCCCGAGTAGGGTTCGAACCTACGACCCTCCGGTTAACAGCCGGATGCTCTGCCGCTGAGCTATCGAGGAATACTTCGTTAGTATAACAAATACGCTGACTCATGTCAACACTTTTTGCTAAGTTTTTACTATTTTTATGCCTATATTTATACTCGCATTTAATT
This sequence comes from Bacillota bacterium, assembly GCA_023393125.1. Taxonomy (GTDB): domain Bacteria; phylum Bacillota; class Clostridia; order Lachnospirales; family Cellulosilyticaceae; genus Cellulosilyticum. Next base: position 671 of record JAEWMQ010000096.1, on the reverse strand, counting down.
TACTCTGCCATTGATTCCATTTAATTTAATAGATATTATGTTTAAGGAGGTACTTTTATGTCCTATCTTGTTATTATGACAAGAATAAATCAGTTTGGAACTTTAAATGTGCGAAAAGAATATAGTTGTCCTATTCCATTAAATATTATAAAAGAAATAGCTTTAATTGAAAAAAGAGAATGGCGAAAATTCTGTTTCGCCCCTTATTATGGATTAGGTAAATTTATCGCTACTCACCTAGATACCTATCAAAGCTTAAAACCCTACATATCTCTAAAAACTAAGGCTTTTGACTTTACATATCAATATTTATGTGATTGTTCTGTATCAATACAGTCTATATACATCTCAAATGATGTAGAAATTTCTGAGGCTGAATACCATCACGTTTATTCTAAGCAATATTACTTTGAACAGTGGAGTGTACTTGATTTAGAAACAAATAAAACATTAATATTCTTTGAATATGAGCATCTACCATCTGAGTGTTATTGTAAATAGTGGAGCTACTTTAAAATACTCCGTAGCTATTATTAATAAATTTTACTATAAAAAAACACCTATATAAAATAGGTGTTTTTTTAGTAGCGGAAGAGGGATTTGAACCCCCGACACCACGGGTATGAACCGTGTGCTCTAGCCAACTGAGCTATTCCGCCATATAAGTGGTC
>JAEWMQ010000090.1 GCA_023393125.1 Bacillota bacterium | reverse complement strand
ATAGGGTAAATAGAGATATAGAGCTTATTAAAGAAGCTAAAAGTGGTGTTCAATATGTAACAGGAGAACATATATTAGTATGCTTATCAGCTTCTCCTTCTAATGCCAAAGTTATTAGGACAGCAGCTAGAATGGCTAATGCTTTTAGGGCACCTTTAACGGCATTACTTGTGCAGACATCGGATTTAAAGGAAATGGATGATAGGGCTAAACGTTGTTTAAAAGAAAATGTTACTTTAGCAAAGGAATTTGGAGCGCATATTGTAACAACCTTCGGCGAAGATATTGCAAAGCATATTATAGAATATGCTAAGGCAAGTGGTATTTCAAAAATAGTGGTAGGAAAAACCAATACTAAGAAGTCTATTTTTACAGGAAGAAATAGCCTAGTAGATCAGCTCATACATCTAGTTCCTTATATAGATGTCTACATTATTCCAGATGCCCCTAGTTTTTATAAAAATAAGTATAAGAAAAGCTTTATGATGGTAAAAGAAAAACTAGACTATATGGACGTGGTAAAAACACTACTTATTTTGGTGGCATGTACTTTACTAGGAATGCTCTTTGAAAAGGTTGGAATGAGAGAGTCGAATATTATTACGGTATTTATTCTAGGAGTATTAGTAAGTGCCATGGTGACCAAAGGGCGTACTTATAGTGTGGTAGCCTCTGTGATTTCAGTCATTACTTTTAACTTCTTTTTTACCAATCCAAGGTTTAGTCTAGAGTCCTATGACCCTGGATATCCGATTACCTTTGTCATTATGCTTCTAGCAGCGATTATGAGTAGTTCCATGACTATTAGAGTTAAAAGGCAAGCTAAGGGGTCAGCTAGTCAAGCATATCGTACACAGATTTTGCTAGACACAAGTAGGCGATTACAAAGAGCTAAGGATATTGCGAACATTATAGAAAAAACAGCAGAGCAGATTATTAAATTAGTTAATAAGCCTCTTACCTTTTATGTAGAAGATAATAAGCAGTTAGGAGAGCCTAAGTGGTTTCCTTGTGATGATCAAACCGATATAGAGTATCAAAAGTATATAGATAGGGATGAAAGAGCTGTAGCGGAGTGGACTTATAAAAATGGTATGCCAGCAGGAGCATCTACCAATACTTTGCCTGGATCGGAAGCGTTATATTTACCTATTGGTAATGGTAAAGAAGTCTTTGCAGTAGTTGGAATTGTACTAGGTGATGGAGAAGAGATAGAGACTTTTGAGTATAATTTACTTGTCGCTATGCTCAACGAAGTGGCTTTTGCAATAGAAAAATATCGCTTAGATAGACTTAATAAAGAGGTGGAATTTGAAGCGGAACAAGAAAAGCTAAGAGCTAATTTACTACGCTCTATATCTCACGATTTAAGAACACCTTTAACTAGTATTTCAGGCAACGCAAGTATTTTGCTAGAACAAGAAGGAAAGCTAAGTGAAATTTTTAAGCGCCAAGCTTGTGAAAGCATTTACGAAGACTCTATTTGGCTCATTAATTTAGTAGAAAATCTATTATCTATTACACGAGTGGAAAATGACACTATTCAGCTCAGGCCAGAGCTAGAGTTAGTAGAGGAGCTTTTAGCAGAAGCCATACAACATGCTAAAAGAATTAAACGCACCCACTCTATTAAGATGGAATGCGATGAAGAGATTTTGATGGTTGAAGTGGATGCAAGGCTTATTATTCAAGTGATTGTGAATCTCTTAGATAATGCTATTAAATATACGGAAGAGGGTTCTACGATTATAGTCTCTGCAAGGCGTGAGAAAAATAAGGTAGCTATAGAAGTAGCCGATACAGGCATTGGTATTATAGATGAAGATAAGAAGAGAATATTTGACATGTTTTATACAGCTAACAATAAAGAAGGAGATGGCAGAAGAGGTTTAGGGCTAGGCTTAGCCTTATGTAAATCCATAGTTGCAGCTCATGGAGGAACCATTTATATTAAAGATAATAGACCTAAAGGAACAATTTTTGGATTTAAATTACAGTGTAAGGAAGTGAATCAAAGTGAAGAAGAGCATTTTGGTAGTAGAGGATGATAAAGCTATTCGCAATTTAATAACAACTACATTAGAAACACAAGGCTATGGGTTTCGTGTAGCAGATACTGGGCAAAAAGCTATTTTAGAGGCAGTTTCCTTTCAACCAGATATTATTATATTAGATTTAGGTCTTCCTGATATGGATGGGGTCGAGATCATTACGAAAGTACGAAGCTGGAGTAATAATCCTATTATTGTAGTAAGTGCAAGAAGTGAAGATAAAGACAAAATTAAAGCATTAGATGCTGGTGCTGATGATTATCTCACTAAACCTTTTAGTATAGATGAGCTTCTAGCAAGAATAAGAGTAGCTTTTAGAAAGATGAACTATGATAATAGCAACGCTAGAGAAGAGCCTGTTTTCGTTAATGGAGGACTAAAAATAGATTATAGTGCTAATACAGTTTATGTTGATGAGGAAGAAGTCCACTTAACGCCTATGGAGTACCGTTTGCTTTGTTTACTGGCTAAAAATGTAGGGAAGGTACTTACTCACAATTACATACTAGATAAAATATGGGTTAATGTTTTAGTTGATAGAGATACACAATCTTTAAGAGTTTTCATGGCCACTTTAAGAAAGAAAATAGAAAAGGATCCATCTGAACCTAATTATATACAGACACATATAGGGGTGGGATATCGTTTGATACGAATAGCGGATAGTAGTGAAAGTGAATAATGGGCTTAGATCTCACTCCGCTAAGAAACTCTAAATTCGTGATCCTTAGAACGGACGAAAACTCGCTACGCGGGGGCACCGCCCTAAAACCCATAAGGTTTACTTCATTAAGAGTTTCTAAGCTCTGCTCCAATGCATCTTCCAGTAATTCCACTAGCCTCCCTACATAGCTACTGATTTGCAAGAACAGAGTTGCTGGGATGCTTTATACGTCATTGTTAATAAAGAGAAGAAAGAGAAAGCTGAGAAAATCCTTGGTTAAGACAAAATGGGATCATAATTTTTTCTGCGCTGCTTTACTGCCAAGAATGTTTATGGGCTTAATAACGTTTGAAAGAAATGAGAGGGCAGGGCTATCTAGAAGATGGCTCTGCCCTCTCATTTTCTCCTAGCAGCTTTTCTCATAAGCTCCGGCAAGTTTTTGTTTGTAGAGATGAATAGTTATTGAAAAATTAAATGATAAAAAAGTTTAACTAAGTGTTTTAATGGTGGTATAATTATTTTGAAAAATCAAATAATTAATATCAATATATTAAGATAGGTATAAGAGGGGTGAATAGTTTATGTTAGAATTGCCAGAGGTATTGACTATTTCCAAGCAGCTTAGAAAGCATATTGTTGGAAAAAAGGTTGTAGGAGTTTTACCTCCGTCTAAGGTGTATAAGTTTTGTTGGTATAATGGGGAACCAGCTGAATATGAGGCAGCAATTAAAGATAGTGAAATAATATCGGTAGAGGGTTTTGGAATTTATGTTGAAATAGTTTTTTCTAATGGATATAAGCTATGTTTTAATGATGGTGTTAATATAAGGTTGATGTCACATGATGAAAAACCAAAGAATTTTCAATTACTTATTGAGTTAGATGATGATTTGGTATTAGTGTTTACAGTTGCTATGTATGGAGGGATCGTTCTTTATGATGGAAACTTTGATAATGAATACTATATAAAAAGTAAACAAGCTATATCTCCATTTTCTGATGCATTTACAGAGCATTATCATAAAATATTTGCGGAGAGTAAGCCTAATTTGAGTGCAAAAGCTTTTCTTGGTACGGAGCAGAGATTTCCTGGAGTTGGGAATGGGGTATTGCAGGATATTTTGTTTGAAGCAGGTATTCATCCTAAACGTAAAATCAGTACCTTTAGCGAGGCGGATAGAGAAAGATTATTGAAGTGTAGTATTACCGTTTTACATGAAATGGTTCAAAATGGTGGGCGTGATACAGAAAAGAACATTTTTGGAGAAAAGGGTGGATATAAGGTGCGGATGTCAAAAAACACCCTTAGTTTAAGTTGCCCAAAGTGTGGAGGAGAAATTGTAAAGGAAGCCTATCTTGGCGGATCTATTTATTATTGCGCGCAATGTCAGCCTCTTATTAAGGAGTGATAGTCTATCAAGGCATAGGCTACTAAAAAATAATAATAAACAAGAGAAATAGTAACTATTTATTGGGGTAGCTTGACAATATCACTAGTTAGTGATATATTTAACACATGGACAATGTTAAAAAATTAATTAAAGAAAATCAATTAGCACTATCCACTTTAGTTGTCTTCACTAGAGCTGAGCATGTAATTCATAAGAAGGAACTTGAAACAGTGAAAAAAAGTGGATTAACACCAGCTCAATTTGGGGTTTTAGAAGCACTATATAATAAAGGAGATTTACGAATCTGTGAGTTAATAGAAAAGATATTAACCACATCTGGAAATATTACTGTAGTAATAAAAAATTTAGAAAAGGATGAACTAGTAAAAAGAAATCCAGATCCTAAAGATAAAAGATCATGTATCATATCTTTAACGGAAAAAGGAAAGCAAGTTATAGAAAGTATCTTGCCAGACCATATTGAAAATATAAGAAATATTTTTGATACATTAACGGATGAAGAGAAAATGACTTTAAAAACTATATTGAAAAAATTTAAAAACATATAGATATATTTTTTTGAGTAAATATCACTAATTAGTGATGTTTATGAAGCGGGAAAGGGAGAAAAATAATGAAAAATTTTAGAACGATAGAGAAGATATTTAGAGGACCAGAAGCACATATGGTTGGAGATGGATTCAGGGTATCACAATACTTACCAGCGGGAACAAATGGTATGGAAAGGCTATCTCCATTTTTATTATTAGATTATCATGCACCGCATTATTATGAACCATCATCAACAGTTCGTGGTGTTGGAGCCCATCCTCATCGTGGATTTGAAACTGTAACAATTGCTTATGATGGCAAAGTTCAGCATCATGATAATAAAGGAAATAGTGGAATTATAGGACCTGGAGATGTACAGTGGATGACTGCTTCAGCAGGAATTCTGCATAAGGAGTACCATGAAACTGAGTTTAGTAAAAACGGTGGTATTTTACATATGATTCAGCTTTGGGTTAATCTACCTAAAGATAAAAAAAGAACTGAACCTAAATATCAAGCTCTATTAAAAGAGGATATGGGTATTTTTAAACTTGAAAATAATCAAGGTGAGATTAGTATTATAGCTGGAGAGTTTAATGGCGTTAAAGGGCCAGCAAGTACATTTACTAATATGAATATTTATAATGTAAACTTAAGAAACAATGGAAAAGTTTTATTAAACGAATCCAGCGCTTTTAATACAGGAATACTTATATTAAAAGGACAAGTGAAAGTAAATGAAGATAAAATATGCCAAGAAGGGGATTTTGTTTTATTCGATAATGTAGAAGGTAGTATAGGAGCTCAATCTATGAGTGAGGAAACATTATTTATTGTACTCAGTGGAGAACCGATAGATGAGCCAATTGTATCATATGGACCATTTGTTATGAATACAACAGAAGAAATTTATGAGGCATATGAAGATTTGAAAAATGGTAAATTTGGAACAGAAATATTTTAAAATAGAATCTATAGAGAAAGAAAAGGATGAAAAAATTATGAGTAAAGTATTATATATCAAAGCAAATGTTAAAAATGAAGGATCAAGAACTTTTAAGGTATCTGATAGTTTTATAGAAGAATACAAAAAGAATAATCCAGAAGATGAGATTATTGAGTTAGATTTATATAAAGAAAATATAGATTTTTTAAGATCAGAAGATTTAGGAGAAATTTTTGGACCTAAAGATGAGGCAAGTAAAAATAGCCCAATATTAAAATATGCTTATCAATTTGCAGAAGCAGATAAATATGTGATTGCAGCACCTATGTGGAACTTAAGTATCCCAGCAATTTTAAAAGCTTATATTGATTATGTAAGTGTTACAGGAATTACATTTAAATATACTGCAGAAGGTCCAGTAGGGCTTCTTCAGGGCAAAAAAGCAGTACACGTAGTTTCTAGAGGTGGTGAATATGGTAATGCACCATATGAAATGGGAGATAGATACTTAAGAACTATATTAGGATTCTTTGGTATAGCAGATATGGAGACTATTGCTATTGAAAATGTAGATGTAGTCGGCGCCAATGTTGAAGAAAAGATTGAAGAAGGCATTAATAAAGCGAAATCACTTGCAAAGACATTTTAATGAAATCAACTAAATATAAGAGATAATACAAAGAGAGTATCATAGAACAATTGAACTAGTTTTATGATACTCCATTTGTATTAAAGCAGAATAGTTCGTATAATACAACAAAAAATGACTCATAGAAGTTAACCTCTAAAAGGGTTTAACGGCTAAAAAAATGATAAAAATAAGGGCTGTCTATAAGAAAATTCAAGTAATGATCTTATAGGCAGCTTTTTATTGTCCCTTTATACTTAAGTAGAATTTTGAAAGAAATAATCGCAAGAAAAGTAGTAAAAAGTTATTTGGTGAATGTTTTTATGACATGATAGGGAGTTTGTGTTGAAAATTATAAAAAATTCTTATAATGTAAAAATGTGGGAACAATAAACGACATAATTTCACACAACAGGAGATATTTAGAAAAAAATTGATGTATAGATCCTATCTATAGTGTGGAGATATACGAAGAAAGGAGAGAGATGTTTACCTTTAAACTAGAAAAAAGTTTAAAAAAGGAGAATAGCAGTATACGGACATTCTTAAGACAACTTTCAATTTTATTTGGTTGTAGAAGTATTGGGATTATCATAGGCATTTTTATTACTGTATTAAATGGAAGAGTATTGACAGTAGAGGATATGGGTCAATTTAACTTAGCTATTAATTTATCCAATGTTCTAGTTATACCACTAGTTTTTGGAACGAATACAAGTGTGCTTAAAATCTTACCTGAGACAAAGGAGAATCAGAAAGGAACGGTAATTGGAACGGTTTTTCTTTGTAATGGACTTATATGCATATTGGGAGGCATTTTATTTTGCAGTTCTTCCTTTTGGGGAAGTAGCATATTAAAAATTTCTAGTATGTACTGGTATTTAGCAGTCGCTATTGCTATTGTAAGTAACTTATGTATTGTGACAGAAACCTTTTTGAAACACCAGCAGAACTTTAAAAGTATCGGTTTAGGTAAGCTCATAAGCAGTATCATTTTGCTAATTGCATATCTTATAGGTATTTATTATTTAAAGCTGGTGGATGTGAAGTTATTTTTAGTATTTAACATGATAAGTCAGTTTATATTATTTTTGATGTTAGTAGTAAAAATTGATTTCAGGCAAGTTCATTTTAGTTTAAAAGTAGCAAAGGATATTTACTCTCTTAGTGTGCTATATATGTTAAGCTGGCTTTTATCTACATTTTTATATAATGCAGATATCTACATTCTAGCTTATTTGGCAGATCATTATGAAGTTGGTGTATACAGTGCTTATCAAGTAAATGTAAGAAACTATTTTTCTATTTTTTATCATGATGTATTTGCAGCGGTATTTTTGCCTACTATTTTATCTATGAAGATTAAAAAGGATGAAATATATAGGAACGTTAACAGATGGATTCCTGTCATATTTGGAGTTATTGTTATGGGAACGGCCGCCGTATGTAGTTTATTTATTATAAGTTATGGTAAACAATATGAATTAAATTTTCTATATGTAGCATTAGTGGCATTGGGGGTTGGACTTCAAAGTATATTCTTTTTGATAAACTCAATTTTGGTTATAGAGGGTATGGAGGGAGCTAAATTATCCCTAGTTATTATGAGTAAGCCATTTCCACTGCTTATAGCCAATATATTTTTATTAACCTACTTGTTTGGAAAGATAGGAACTTTAATTGCATTCCCGGTGAATCAGCTTATTTTAGTTATTCTGCTATTACATAAGACTAAGAGATACAGAGAGGGTGATACAAATGGATGTTAGGCCAAAGCCCTATTTCTCTTCTTCTACATCATTAGAGCCAAAGCAGGCATGCTTAGGTTTAGCTATATTAAGACCTAGGCAATGGATAAAGAATGGTTTTGTCTTTTTAGGTATTCTACTACAACTACGGTTTCCAAGTTGGAGTCAAGTACTTCAAGTGATTATAGGAGCGGTTTTGTTTTGTGGAATTAGTTCTACGATATATATTTTTAATGATTTAATCGATTTTGAAAAAGACCGAATACATCCAGAAAAGAAAAAGAGGCCCATTGCTTCAGGACAGATCAGCAAGAAAGTAGCTATATGTTTAATGATAGTATTAGGGACTATAACACTAACTAGCGGTTATTTGTTTAATAGAAATTGTGGCATCATTTTAACTGCATATGTACTTGTCAACATTGTGTATTCATTGAAGCTAAAAGAATACATCTTTATTGATTTATTTTGCATTTCAGTGGGATTTACACTACGTGTTTTATTAGGATTTATCCTTTTAGGGCTACCTATAACTCAATATAGATGTTTATGGTTTTTACTTTTTATTATGTTTTTTACACTTTTTATTGGACTAGGTAAACGTAAAAGTGAACTTATTATTTTATCGGTGCGTTCAAGCTCGCATAGAGGAAGTTTAAAGCAGTATTCGTTGGAGCTAATTAGTGAAATTATGCCGATTTTAATAACTTGCACTTTAATAACGTATATTATGTACACCATAGAAAGTGAAAGTGTAATGATTGTTTTATCAATCGTATTTTTACTTTACGGTATCTTAAGATATCAATACCTTTACAATAATATATACGCTTTGGGTAAGCCTGAAAATATTATTTTTATAGATCGCCCAATGAGAATTTGTATCTTAGTCTGGGGACTTATTTATATTGGAGCTGCCATTGAGAGATTAATCGCTAGGGTGTAGGAGGGAACATATGAAAAAAAGCTGTAGCATTGTTATACCAACCAAGGACAAGCTATCTAGACTAGCGTTGACACTTAAATGTTTGGAGCCTCAAGTAACAGAAGATGTTCAAGTGATAGTTGTATTTGATGGATGTAAAGAGGAAACAATAGAAGGTTTTTCAAATCTTAGTTTATCGTTTGAGATAGATCCGATTATTAGCGAAAAAAATGTAGGTAGAGCAGCAGCAAGGAATTTAGGAATTGCTGAGGCCATAGGAGAAGTTATTATATTTTTAGATGATGACCGACTTACAGAACGTGATTTTATTAGTAAACACATTTCGTATCATGAAGAAGAGCCCTGTGTTGTTTTAGGGGAAAGAATGGACCTAAAGTATAGTGAAGAAGCTATTTTAGACTTAGCAGGAGAGGAGACAATTGAAAAGGCACTAAGTAAGATTCAAAAAGGAGCACATAAAGAATTTTACTATAATATTAAAAAATGGTTTTTACGAAATCCTAAGCATGCCCTAAGATATATTGCCTTTATTACAGGTAATGTATCGATTGATACTTGCCTTATTACGCAGGTTGGAGGATTTGATGAGTCATTTAAAGGATGGGGTTATGAAGATACAGATCTAGGATATAGGCTAGCCAAAGATGATATTAAATATATAGCTGATTATTCTATCGTTTGTTATCACATGCTACATAGTCATACAAGAGGGCAAAAAAGTAATGAAGAACTTAAGAATCTTAACTATTTTAAATCAAAATTTCCTAGAGATAAGACTCTGCACAAAGTTATTGGACTATATACTATAAAAGCAAGTTTGCGATTATAAGTAGGAGAAAGGAGTTTAGAATGGATCAAATCAAAGCAAGTATTATTATTCCGACTCTGAATAAACTTTCTAGGCTAAGATTAGTGCTTAAGTCATTAGAGCCGCAAGTAACAGATGATATAGAAGTTATTGTTGTATTTGACGGATGTGATAAGGAAGTTATAAGTTCATTTCGTCAATTAGAGTTTGCCTTTAAGCCTATTGAAGTCATTTGTGAAACGAATGTAGGAAGGGCAAGTGCAAGAAATAGAGGTATTGAAGTAGCTAAAGGGGAAATTATTATTTTTCTTGATGATGATCGTATTACTGACCCGAATTACATAAAAAGCCATTTAAAGCATCATGAGGCAGGGCATGTGGCTGTGCTAGGTAAACGTAAGGAACTCTATTTATCAGATGAGGAGATAGAGCGTTATTATAATGACTTAAAGGCCTGCACCATGAAATGTGAGGCTGAAGGTGAAAATGATCAAGGATATAGTATTTTTCCTTTTCTAGCTCAATTTTTTTCATGGATTAATTTTTTTACAGGGAATGTATCAGTAAAGCGAGTGGACCTCATAGAAGCAGGGTGCTTTGATGAAGCCTTTAAGAAGTGGGGACATGAAGATATGGATTTAGGCATTCGTATGGCATATAACAAAGTAAAAATCATAAGGTGTGAGGATGCCGTTAATTATCATATGATGCATACTAGTAATTTTGAGGATAAGAGACAGGCATCTATTCATAATATGAAATACCTAATGAAGAAACACAGAAAAAAGCTAGACGTTCAAATGATATTTACTGCAATTATGATAAAGCAAAAGCTATTTGGCATTTATGTGTCTAAAAATCAGCAAAACAAATATAAATTAAGAGGTGAAGAATGATGAATTTTTTAAGAAAGTATTTATGGCTTATTAGTTTATGTATTGGTGGCTTTGGAACTTTATTCATCTGGTTTTGTCTCCCTAGACAATCTGAAATAGATGAGTGGTGGTGGTTAGTAGTAAAATTTGCAGTATTTGCTTTTGCAATAATAGGTATTAGTTTCTTTCCGAACAAGTTACGAGTAGGTCATTTACTATGTTGTTTGCCCTTTATCGTCTTTTTAAGTTACATCATTCCACGATTAAGCTTTAGTGGGATTTTTGGGACAATACAAGATCCTGTTAAGCAAGGGGAATTTTATACTGTACTATACTTATTATGTTATCCCCTCATTATTATGTCTGTAGCTTTTGCACATCGAATGGGAGGAGGTAGGCCAGGACAGTCAATAAAGATTTGCTTAATAGGTATTATACTTATTTTCTCAGGCTTATTAGATTTATGTTTTAATACTGCTAATGGACGTCCTCTAGCTGAATCGTTAGATTATGCGTACCATATTATTATTATATTTGGCAGATCATTAACTTGGAAAGAAGGCTTCATATTTGCCCTATGTCATATTCCATTAGTTATTTTAGCTATTTGGTTGCCATTAGATAAATGGTTTGAAAAGATAGGTTTAACTGAAAATCACATAGAGGAGAAGAACGAGTGGAGTATGTAGAGGTATTTGATTTTGATGGTACTATATATGATGGAGATACGACATTAGATTTTTATTTATTTTGTTTAATGAGGCATCCAAGACTTATGAAATATGTACCTAAACAAACACTATCTGGGATTAAGTATTATTTAAAAAGAGAAGATATAGTGTATTTTAAATCACAGTTTTTATGTTTTTTAAGGGAGATTAATTTAGAAGAAGAAACAGAGATATTTTGGACCAGTTATTATAGAAAGATAAAGGACTGGTATGAGATAAGAGAGAAAAATAGAGATGTCATTATATCAGCTTCGCCAAGGTTTTTACTAGAGCCTATATGTAAGCATTTAAAGGTAAAGGAACTGATAGCTTCGGAAGTAAACGAGCAAACAGGAGAGCTAATAGGTCTTAACTGTAAAGGAGAAGAGAAAGTAAGACGATTTAAAGAACGATTTGGTCAGGTGACAATTAAAGCGTTTTATTCAGACTCCTTATCAGATATGCCTATGGCAAGATTGGCGGAAAAAAGTTACTTAGTAAGAAAAGAAGAGATTAGGCCTTGGAGATAGGATATAAGACTAATGGGTATTTATTATTTAAAGGGATTCGTAGTGTTAGAAATAGATTCAGCTCGGCTTTTCTTTATAATCAGGAAATTATCAAAAAGCGCTTGCCAAGTATTGTGTATATGTGCGTGGTGAGCGCTTTTTGGTGTGCATTATTATTCAAATTTTATTTGGTAAAGCCTTGTTTAATATATTTTTTAATATAATCATCATAATAGCCTACTAAAAGCGTTAAAGCATAATCATAAATTAAAAAAGCTGGCTGGAAGAGTAAGTAGATGATAACAAATTTAGAAGTAGAATTAAGTAGATCATGAGAAAAATAAGATAAGAATTTATTAAATATACTCTCAAAATCTATTCCTAGTAGGCCTTTGAACAAAAAGAAGGTTACTAAAAAGGCAATATTAAAAAATACCAGTTTAAGTATTACTTCTATTAAAGGCCTATTCATACGCTCAATAAAGCCTTTAATGATGCCGTAAATCCCAAAGAGAAGGATATAAAGCAAACTTATATTAAGGGGGGCAAAAAGGAAACTACTAATGGCTGTGCAAATGTAGACTAGCACGGCTATTTTTAATCCTTTTTCCATTAAAGCAATAGGAGGAATAAAGGAAAGAAGTGCTAAAAGGGTTAGAGTATTAGTAGGAATCAACCTCGTTAGATAAAGTAAAATAACGCTTATAGCTGTTAAAATACCACCGAAGGCAATAGAACTTGCTTTCATTATCGCTTCCTCCTTTGCTTTTTATCTTTACAGTTACAGTTATGTGTCACCTTCGTATACTTATCCATCATACCAAGAGAAATGATATTATGAAGAATGGCTTCATTTCTTTGAAGTGGTAGCTTTTCTAAGTACTCTTTTACTGAAGAACCACAATTAAGTAAGGTAAAGCTGACACGATCTTTAATTTTAGGGAAAAGTTCCTCGAAGCTTAGCCCGTCCTTATTATAGAGGAAGTCTATAGGGTTAAACTTATTTTTCTCCATATCTTTTCTAAGGTCATCAAGCGCATCAATAATATAAATCCACTTCCCTAAGCAGTAGCCGAAATTAAAGAGGTGCTCACGGGTACTGGCATTATCCTCTGCAATTTCGAAAGGATAATCTTTAAAAATATGAGCTACTATCAAACTAAAAGGATCGGAAATCTCATCTATAGAAGAGAAACTTTTGTTTTCCTCTAATAAAGTAAGCTTATTTAAATTTTTCTCGATGATGCTATAAATTTCATCCATAGAAGTTGGAAATTTACTTTTATAAGGTTTTAAGATAGTAGCAAGGGTCTTACTTTTTAAACTATGATCATCATGTTCATCATCTAAAAGCTTAAAATAAACAAGTGCTACATTCATAGCTGCTGCATAGAAAAGAGCCTGATTATCAAGTAAAACAGGCTTCTTTTTAATAGGATTAGTCATACAAACCTTTGAAGTTGGAAAGGTTTCTGTAGGATTTAAGCTATCTAAAAGTAGAGCGAGGAACGTCATATCATAGTTTAAAATCATTCGAGGCAGATTCCCAAAATGTTTTTTGATATGAAAGCATAAGCCGCAATAGTAGCTTTTAAATTCTTCGTATTCTCTGATTTTAAGTTCATCTTTTAATGGAGTGACATAACCAAACATATAAGACTCCTTTTAAATACAGCTGATTAAGTCGCCGCCCATACATTCACAGCAAGTATCTAGGCAGATTAAATCACAGCAGTCAAATTGGCAACAACAATCATCGAGGCAACAGCAACAACCACAGTCATTACGTCTGCGTCTTGGTCTATGATAATAATCATCGCTATAACCATGATGACGACTCATCAGAGCAGCTTTTGTTTCTACATAAAGTGTTTCGTTCGGAGCAAGACTAATAGCTGTTTCTAAATGAGAAAGAGCAGAGTCAAACCAAGATTTTTTTAGCGCAATAAGACTGTATAAATAATGCCATCTTGCAGATTTTTCACTAAGGGTATTTAAACTGTTTTCAGCAGATACTAAATCATTGTTTGAAATAAGTGTTTGAATTTCTTCAAAAGTATGCAATGAACATCACTCCCTATAATCGATTTTATATATTATTAGTATAACAAAAGTAAGGGAAAATGATAGACTTTGTTTGTATGAAAAAATAGGATAAACCTTTTTGAGATAAATGCTCTGAGCGTAGTACAATTCCTATCTTGATTTGGCCTAAAAGTCAAATAAAATTGTAGGTCGTCACAGGTTTCGACATAGATAAAGATGGTGATACGGTAGAATGCTATTATAGATTTAATGAGTAAGCACGGAAACTAATGTATAAAAATGTGTAACGTTATTGCGATAGGTATTGGGGATTTTGGACAGCCAATGTCAGTTACTACTCATGAAATGGGCCATTGTTAGGTTTATGGGATGCATATCCTGATACCAACCTATTTACTAATTAAAATAAGTATATAAGAAGGAGTTTGATACGGTGAAAAGAGGAATTCTTTTACGCATAAAATGGATTATATTAGTTAGTCCTCTTTTATTTATGATTCTAGTCTTCTATCTAGCTAAATACACAGAAATCTCTATGCCATGGGAGAATTATAAAACAAAACCTGCTCATGCTTTAAAAATGAAAAATGATATGGAAAGGATATTCAAAGAAAATGAAGCATTATTTAATGAGGTGGTATTAGAGTATACTAAACTTCCGCCATACACATGGTGTAGTGAAGGATATATTTCAGAAGATGTATTAAGTAATCCAGTTTTGCTTAATAAGATTCAAAAAATATTAAGAGAATTTAAATTTGAACATATACAGTCCTCTATCGATTCAGAGGAGCCTGATAAGATATTAGTTCAATTTACAAAAGAATCTGGTACACACTATGAAACTGGTATTACATATAATGGTTTAGGAATAGATTCCCTTTCTGAACCTTATGAAATAACTAAGGATTGGTACTTTTACTTTTTTGGGGGTCGTTATGTTACTATTTCTTTACCGACATCTTTCCCAGATGAAGGCGTTACTGAGTAATAAGAGAAGACCTTAAAAGAGTTTACCTTTTTCAAAAACAAATGTAAAAGATACGTCTTAAAAGATAAAAAAGTAAGTATTATGGCATAATTTTAATCCAAACAAATAGTTTACTAATAGCCTAAGTATCTCATACCTGAGACCTTAGGCTATATCTTATATCCGAGCAATTGGATTTTAATAAGTTGTTTTTTATAAATGAGACAGTAAAATCTTAATTCCCATACCAATTAGGATAAGTCCACCAACAAGTTCAGCTTTTGATTTGTATTTGCTACCGAACACATTTCCTATTTTTACACCAAGGATAGATAGGGCAAAAGTGACAATACCGATAAATGATACAGCAGGAATAATGTTAACCTTAAAAAAGGCAAAGGTCACACCTACTGCAAGGGCATCAATACTTGTGGCAATAGCTAATACTGACATGGTTTTAAAGCTTAAAGAGGCATTGTCTTCATCTTCCTCATCATCAGGAGATAAAGCTTCTCTAATCATATTAATACCAATAAAGCCAAGAAGGAAAAAAGCAATCCAGTGGTCAAAGGCAGTAATCTTATCTTCAAATTGAGTCCCTAGGAAATAACCAATGAGAGGCATTCCAGCTTGGAAGATACCAAAGTAAAGTCCAATAGTAATAGCATTTTTAAAGGACATTTTTTTCATAGATAAGCCTTTTGAGATAGCCACAGCAAAGGCGTCCATAGATAAACCTATTGCTAAAATAAATAATTCAAGTAAATTCATAAGAAGCTCCTTTTAAGTAATCCAATACTGATATAGTGTATGTGCTATAAAAATGATTCATACATATAAGAATGACTAGAATGAGATTGAATTTTAACATTATTCTTTTAAGTAAGCAAGATAGTTACACAGAAATTATTTCATGAAATAATAAAAAGGGTTAATAACATGTATATAAATTTGCAAGAGTAGAAAGTAAGTATATAATATAAAAATAAACAAGAGCCTATTAGTGAGGTGAGAGGATGTATAAGATACTAATTGTTGAAGATGATAGAGTCATTAGTGAAGAAGTAGCAAAACATTTGATGAAGTGGGGATATGAAGTTCATCAAATAAGAGATTTTACTCAAGTAACGGAGGAGTTTTTGACTATAGGGGCGCATCTAGTACTTATGGATATCGGCTTACCTTTTTTTAATGGGTATTATTGGTGCACGGAGATAAGAAAAAAATCTAAAGTACCCATCATCTTTTTATCGTCAGCAGGTGATAGCATGAATATTGTTATGGCTATGAACATGGGAGCAGATGATTTTATAACGAAACCTTTTGAGTTAGAGGTGCTTGCAGCTAAAGTGCAAGCTATGCTTAGAAGAACTTATGACTTTATAGAAGAATGTACAGAGCTAGAGCATAGGGGCGTTATTTTAAATTTGGCTGATGCCACACTTGTTTCAGGCAATAACAAAATTAAACTAACAAAAAATGAATTTTTAATGCTTCAAATTCTATTTGATAATAAGGGGAAGGTTGTACCTAGGGAAGAAATCATGAAGAAACTTTGGGATACAGATTATTTCATAGATGACAATACTTTAACTGTTAACATGGGGAGAGTTCGCAAAAAATTAGAAGAAGTAGGCTTAACAGATTTCATTACAACTAAAAAAGGGATGGGATATATTTTGGAGAATGAAGAGTGAAGAAAAGGAGAGCTTAGATGAAGAAAAAGAGTTTAGGGGACTTAGCTTTTTTATGGTTAAAAGATCATATTAGGAGGATAGTATTTTATTTAGTATTAATGTTCCTTTACTGCGTGGTGGCAGCATTATCTAAGATTCCTATGGAGCCTATTTTATATAGTACTTATGTTTTTGGATTTATAGGCATTGTTGTTTGCTTATGGGATTATCAAAAATATACTAAGAAATACTATGCTTTATTAAATGTCTATGAAAATAGGACGATTTCATTAGAACAGCTACCTTTATCTAAAAATCTTATTGAAGAAACCTATCAAGAGATTTTACAAGCACTTTATAATAATCAGCAAGCGGCAAAAATGCAATTAGGTGAACAAAAAACAGAACTAACGAATTATTACACCTTATGGGCACATCAAATTAAAACACCTATTGCAGCTATGAAGCTTTTACTAGAACACAAAGAAAAACAAAACGGTTATATGCTAGAAACAGAGCTTTTTAAAATAGAACAATATGTGGAAATGGTGCTTCAGTATTTAAGGTTAGAGAGTATTTCTTCAGACTTGGTATTAAAGCCCTATGCACTTCAAGATATTGTAAGACAAGCTGTTAAGAAATACGCCATGAGTTTTATTGGAAAGAAGTTAACACTCCAGTTAGAGCCTTTTGAAGAAACGGTATTAACAGATGAGAAATGGATTAGTTTTGTAATCGAGCAAATTTTATCAAATAGCTTAAAGTATACACAAGCAGGAAGTATTACTATTTCAGTAAAAGATACTGAGAAAGAAACAAGGCTTATGATTAAGGATACAGGTATTGGCATTAGCTCGGAAGATTTACCTAGAATTTGTGAGCGAGGTTTTACGGGCTATAACGGTAGAATGGATAAGAAGTCCACAGGTATAGGATTATATCTTTGCAAGCAGGTGACAACTAGACTCTCACATAGCTTAGAAGTAACTTCAACGATTGGAAAGGGAACAACAGTTACTTTAGGTTTCCACAAAAATAGAGAACTATAGAACTTACAAAAATGTCATGTTTGAAAAAGAAATGTAAGCCAAAGAAATGGCAGGGCATTTCTTTTTTTTCTATACTAAAATAGCAGGTGAGAACAGCGTTATGGCTTAAAATGTTTTAGTGAAAATAAGTCTATAGTAATAAGCGATATATAAGTAAAGGGGAGAGAAAACCATGTCACTGTTAGAAGTTAAAAACTTAAATAAAGTATATACCACAAGATTTGGAGGCGCACAGGTTCAGGCCTTAGATAATGTGAGTTTTTCTGTGGAGAAAGGCGAATATGTAGCCATTATGGGTGAGTCAGGTTCAGGAAAAACGACTTTACTCAATTTACTTGCATCTTTGGATGCGCCTACTAGAGGAGAGATTTTACTAGAAGGAAAATCTTTTGCGACCATTAAATCTAGTGCTAGATGTGCCTTTCGTAGAGATCATTTAGGCTTTGTTTTTCAAGACTTTAATTTATTAGATACCTTTTCAATTAAAGATAACATCATATTGCCCCTAGTTCTACAGGGGGAAAAGTATGAAGTAATGGGGAAGAGGTTAGAAGCATTAGCTAAGCAGTTAAGAATTGAGGATATCTTACCTAAATTTCCTTATGAAGTTTCTGGAGGGCAGAAACAAAGATCAGCCGTAGCTAGAGCGCTTATTACACAGCCTAAAATTGTTTTAGCAGATGAACCTACAGGAGCACTAGATTCTAAGGCTTCTAATCAGCTTTTAGAGTTGTTTGGCGAGATTAACAAACAGGGGCAAACGATTGTTATGGTGACTCATAGTACAAGGGCTGCAAGTCATGCGAGCCGTGTACTTTTTATTAAAGATGGAAATTTATTTAATCAGATTTATAGAGGAGAAATGAACGATAAGGAAATGTATCGTCACATTTCTAATACCTTAACAGTTTTACAAGCAGGAGGCGGTGACAATGAATAAAGCAGTCCTTTTGCCTAAATTAAGTCTTAATGGCATTAAGAAGAATAGTACAGTTTATGTACCTTATATGCTCATCACATCTTTTTCAGTTTTTGTGTTTTTTATATTTAGTGCCATTTGTGATAATAAGATACTCTATGATTTACCTTATGCAGGTTATGTAATGGTCCTTATGGAGATTGGGCGTGTTCTTCTAGGGATTATTTTAGCACCCATTCTTTTTTCTACCCATGAATTTCTAGTGAAACAAAGAAAGAACGAATTGGGACTTTATAATGTACTAGGTCTAGATCAAAAGTATATTGGTATGATTATGTGCCTTGAAAGTATACTTATTTATCTAGTAACTACAGGACTAGGCATATTAGTAGCAACTGTTTTTTCTAAATTGATTTATTTACTTCTTTTAAATGTTTCAGGGCTTCCAGTAGATACAGAATTTGTGGGTAGTTTCAAGAGTTATGAATTTACGATTATTTATTTTGGTGTAATTAGTCTAGTTAACTTAGGAGTAAGCTTATGGCAGATTTTTATTACTAAACCTATCGAGCTTCTTAAAAGTAGTAAAAAAGGAGAAAAAGAAGTAAGGTTTTTAGGGTTTAGGGCAGTTATGGGATTCTTTATTTTGGCTCTAGGGTATTATATAGCCCTTATTACAGAGTTAGATAGTATGATATTTGTCAACTTTTTCTTAGCAGTAATGCTAGTTATTTTGGGGACGAGATCTATTTTTAAAACAGGTACTATTGCTATTTTAAGATGGATGAAGAGTAAACCTGGTATTTATTATAAAAAGAAGAATTTCGTTACTATATCAGGCATGCTTTATCGTATGAAAAGAAATGCACAAGGCCTAGCAAATATTTGTATTTTTAGTACCATGATTATTATTACTTTGATTTGTACTTTAACGGTATTAACAGGAGAAGAAGGGGCGGTGCGCTTTAATTATCCTATGGATGTTGAGTATCGCTTTGATGTGTCTGATTTTAATACACCTGAGAAACAAGAGGCTTTTAAGGCAAAAGTTCAAGAAATCGCTAAGTTACATTCTGCAAAGGTAACAGATTATAAAGAATTTACATTTCAGAAGGTAAAAGGTTATAAAAAAGATAATGCTTTTCTTAATGTAGATTTACATGGAGGAAATCGGGAAGATACTTTTGCCATGCGTTTTATGACACTATCAGATTATAACCGTATAGAGAATAAACAAGAGACTTTAGAAAGTAATGAAGTTCTCATTTTTAGCAAAAGTGAAGACTTTGTTTATAATGAAGTGATTTTAGATGATGAGACTTTTAAAGTAAAAGAAGAGCTTAAAGCATTTACCATTGAAGCCAAAGCAGAAAGAAATATGGTAGATGAAACTTACTATATTATTTTAAAGGAGCAGGAAGCAATAGACAATCTAGCAGCCAAGTTCAGTACATCACCAGAAGAAGATGAATTATATAATATCCATTTTAATATAGAAGGGACAGAGGCAAATAAAGATTTATTGATTCAAGATCTAAATACCTATATAGATAAAACTTATGGTCATCGTTCCTCTGGTTATGTGGGACAGTGGAGAAAAGAAACAAGGTCTATGAATGGTGGATTTATATTCTTAGGTATTTTCTTTGGTATTGTCTTTAGTGTTTGTCTTGTCCAAATGATGTATTATAAGCAAATTACAGAAGGGTTTGAGGATAAGAAGAGCTTTGAAATCTTGCAGCAAGTAGGAATGAGTGATGAGGAAGTAAAAGCCACCATCAAAAGGCAAATTCTTATTGTATTTTTCCTTCCTCTCATCTTTGCCGTTATTCATGTGGCTTTTGGATTACAAGTAGTGAAAAATTTATTAGGTGTATTAAATTTGTATAATGATACATTAATCTATGCTTGTAGTGGTGTAGTAATCATTGCATTTACCATGCTCTATATTATTAGTTATTTCTTTACAGCAAAGGCTTATTATAAAATTGTAAAACGTATGAATTAAGTATAGACGTAAAATTTTCAATAATCGTAGCAGTAGAAAAGATAAATAAACAGTAAGATGTATCTAGAATTCTAAAGAATGGATAGATACATCTTTTTTATTTTAGTTGATAAGCAGGAAAAGAAGTTATCTCAATAGTATTTAGAAGGATATTATAATTGTGTTTAAGATTAAAACAGGATATTCAAATAGAAAATTATATTATATAATAAATATAAAAAATATTTAGAAGATAGGGAAAGAATAATGAATCTGTTGAAAATATGGAAGCTAGCAGAACATAAGGCTTTATTTGTGCTTCAAGTTTTAATGAATATAGGTCTAGCTCTTATAACGATTGTGGTAAGTGATTTTACAAGAAAAGCCGTGGACCAAGGAATAGGAGAAGGACAAATAAGTGCGATTATTCTAAAATTCGTTTTACTGACATTAATGGGGATTGCCTTAAGTTATGGAAGTGTTATATGTCAGGGGCGGTTTTCTGTTTTATTAATAAAACACCTAAGAAATATGACAACGGCTAAGCTAGTTAGTGCAGAATATGGATTTTATGAAAAGGAAACAACGGGGAGCATAAGTAATAGAATACTTCGAGATATGAATTGTGTAGCAGATTATATGGCAGGGGGAATGCCAGGATTTTTAAGTAATATGATTATATTTGTTTGTTGCTTCACTTATTTATTAAAGGTTAATTTAGCTATGACTTTAGTAAGTGCTATCTGCATTCCTATGGCAGTTATACTTGTGAAGAAGGTTGCATCGCCCACTTATGATACAAGAGAAAAATTTGAGGCTAAGTTAGATGAAGTAATTGAGATTGCCCAAGATACTATTCAGAATATGAAGGTTGAAAAGGTTTATGGCTTGCAGGGCTTAAGAAAAGATTATTTTGATAAGAATATAGATGAAGCTACTGCGCATTATGTTAAGTATGAGAAGCTTGTGGCTAAGGCAGGAGGCTATAAATATATTATTAAAGCTATGCCTATGCTTATTTGTATATTTATTGGTTTTTATAATAGCTATAGAGGAAATATTACAAGTGGAGAGCTTATTGCCTTTGTGCTTCTTTTACAAAATGTATCTAAACCATTATCTGAACTTACTGGGTATGTGACAGAGTTTAAAGAGGCAATGGTTTCAGTGGATCGTATGATGCAAATTGTTGATGTTAAGGAAGAAGCTTTTGGTGAAAAAGAAGAAAAAGAAAACTCCTTAGTTTTCGAGCTAAAAGATATTTCATTCAGCTATAGTGCAGAGGATGAACAGGAAAATAAGGAAATTTTATCACGTATTAATATGCAAGTATCTAAAGGAAAGACTATCGCCTTAGTAGGATCAAGTGGTAGTGGGAAAAGTACTTTGTTTAAATTACTCATAGGATTTCATAAGCCAACAAAGGGAGAGGTTTGTTTGTATGGAAAGTCGTTAAATGATTGGGATATAGAAAAAGCTAGACACCAGATGGCATATGTTGCGCAAGATACTTATTTGTTTGAAGGGACAGTTGCTGAGAATATAGGTTATGGTAAAGAGGGAGCTACTTTAGAAGAAATTATTGAAGCAGCGAAGAAAGCATATGCCCATGAGTTTATTATGGAAATGCCACAAGGCTATCAAACGGTTACATCGGAGAGAGGAAGCAACTTGTCTGGAGGGCAAAGACAGAGGGTAGGGATAGCAAGAGCTTTTTTAAAGGGTGCACCTATCTTTTTATTAGATGAAATGACATCTGCGCTAGATGTAGAATCAGAAAAATTAATTCAGAAGTCTATAGAGGAATATAGCAAAAGTAAAACGGTTATTTTAATTGCGCATCGTTTATCAACGATTAGACAAGCTGATGAGATTTATGTTCTTGACCAGGGGCAGATTATTGAAAAAGGAAGTCATGAAAGTCTTATAGCAAAAAATGGTGCTTACAGTAAACTCTATGCCAATCAACAAAACCAAATAGGCTATGAGGAGGTGGCTACTAGTGAAGACACTTTATAAGGATTTTAAGAATACATTTACATTTTTGAAGGGACATTATCTTATTTATTTTAGTGGCATTATAGGTATGACACTTTTACATGCTAGTAGTGCCTTAGTAGAATCGTATTTGTTGAAGAGGCTTTTAGACATTGGAAATAATGATAGTCTAAATATGATTTTTAAGCTATTAGCTTTAGTTATTATATATATGAGTGTAGTTGTTATATTGTTACCTATTTTTACATTTATGTTCAATGGGCAAGCCAAATACGGTTTTGCTAATATATGTAAGGCCCTTTATTATAAATTTAGTAGGCTACCTGTTGCTTACTATGAAAAAAATCATAGTGGCCATGCACTTTCTCTTTTTGAAAATGATACGTGGTTAGTAGCTGGAATTTTTATGAGACATTTTAGGAGAACAATTGCCTCCTTTGCTACAATTATTGTTTATTTGATTCCGATGTTTGTCTTTGATTATCGCATTACAAGTGTCATTTTGATTCTAAATTTACTTACACTTATAGTTAATACTAATGTCTCTAAGAAACTTAAATTAACAACTAAAGAAGTGCAAAATCAGCTTTCAAATATGACAGTTATAATAGCAAATATCATTGGGGGTATTTCTATTATTAGAATGTATCAAATGGGACAGCAGATGTTAGAAACTTTTAAAAAGAGTAATGAGGAAGTATCTAGGCATAACCTAAAGAATAATAGAGTAGTTGCTTTTCTTTCGGCTTACAACTTTATGATCTCTATGTGTAATATTATGGTGTTTGTATTATTGGGAAGCTTGATGGTAAAGTGGGGATTAACGACCTATGGTAATATCATTGCAATCATGAGTTTGCAGACAGCACTAGATGCTAACTTTAGAGAGTTTGGTCAGTATTACCCTATGTTTTATAATAGTCTTGCAGGAACAGAGAGAGTGTATGATTTTTTAGAGTTAGAAGAAGAACCAAATCAAAGAAAGGCAGAAATCATTGAGCAACCTGAATACATACAATTTAAAGATGTTACTTTTGGTTATACGGAAGATAAAACAGTACTAAGAGACTTTAACTTAACTATTAAGCAAGGCGAAACAATAGGTATTGTAGGTGAAAGTGGAAGTGGTAAAAGCTCTTTAGTTAAATTACTTATGGGATTTTATCAAACTAATAGTGGTGGGATTTCTATAGGTGGCAAAAGCATAGGTGAAATGACACTAGGTGAGTTACGGGCACTCATTGCTTATGTGCCACAAGAGTCTCAGCTCTTTAATACAAGTATCAAGGAAAATATCCGTTATGGCAATCCAAAAGCAACAGATGAACAGATTATAGCAGCAGCTAAGGCAGCCAATGCCGATGGATTCATTAAGGAACAAGCAGAAGGTTATGATACCATTGTTGGTGAAAGAGGAATGAGACTATCAGGAGGGCAATGTCAAAGGATTGCTATTGCAAGAGCTATTCTAAAAGATGCGCCTATTCTTATATTGGATGAAGCTACATCGGCTTTAGATTCAGAATCTGAAAGATTAATTAAAGAGGTAATGGCTAGTTATAGCAAGACAAGGACTACTCTTATGATTGCACATCGTTTATCGAGTATAGAGTATGCAGATCGTATTATAAAGATTGGATAGATATGAGTAGATATAAATTCTATTGAGTTAAATTGTAACTTTTAATTGAGTGAAAATTTCAGAAAAATAATATATAATTTAAGAAAAATGTTTTATTGAGAGAAGGAATATAAAGTGGAGAGTCATAATAAGGAACTAGAGATTTTAAGAAGTTTTGCATTATGTGCTGTTGTAGGTATTCACACATTAAGTATAGGCATTAATAATACAAAGGTTGGGACCTGGGGGAACTGGCTATTTGAATTAGTACATACATTATTACAATTTGCAGTGCCATGCTTTATCTTTATAAGTGCAATTTTACTCTCTTATACATTAAAGGATGGAAGACTAAATATTTTAAGCTTCTATAAGAAAAAAACAGTAAAAGTAGTGATTCCTTATTTATTATGGACTTTGATTTATCTTATTCCACAGATGATGAAAGGTTGGATACCTTTTGACAGGTTACTATCATTTAGAAGTTGGTTGTATTGGATTACTAGAGGTAAGGCTTATGACCATCTTTATTTTATGTCGGTTATTATTCAATTATATATTGCTGCGCCTCTATTTGTAGGGTTTACTAAATGTCTTATTAAATATACTAAAAAATATAGTATGCTTATTACACTATTAATTGCTTTTAGTGGACAAGTGGCTATCTATTACTTTAACAAGGTTTATATTTCAAAAATCTTTAGCCAGAGTGCAACATTAATAATTTCTTACTTTTGTATCATTATAGTGGCAATATGGATAGGATTTCGATATGAGCAGTGTATGAATTTACTTAATAAGAGAAGGGGAATAGTCCTAATACTGTTTGGAGTAAGTACTGCGGTTTACTTACAATTCATGATTAAGCGTGTATTGGGGGAGAAATTAGATAGTATGCTTTATCAATTTGCTTGGTATGGATATACATTTATGACAAGTGTGGTCTTGTTAATGGTATCCAATGTTATAAAGAAGTATGACATAAGTAAACATTTGGTATGGATAGGGAAGTACTCTTTTGGAATTTACTTAATTCATCCCATACAGACTTTCTTTTTACATAAGATGATTCAAATAACAAATCCTATAGTACTCATTATAGTATTAGCTGTGGTACAGATAGGTGTCATTTTAAGCTGTGGGTGGTTCGTTAAAGGCTGTTTAAAGTATAAATGGACTTCTATTTTATTTGGAAAAGTAATAAAAACGGATAAGCATCAAAAACAAGAAACATATTTCTACCCATGAATTTCTAATGGGACAAAGAAAATATTATAATTAGAACTAAGATACATCACGTCTTTAACAGGTTACTAAACAACTGAAGAAGGCGTGTTTTTGTGTTTAGAAAAGATTTGATGATAGCCGTTATTTATTAATATCAATATAGAGAAGTTTTAAGCAAAGAATGATGCAGTATTAGAGAAGAATAATACGAAGTATAAAGCTTGTATCGTCCTTTATTAATATGTATAATTAAAATTGAGAATATTTTATTAATTAAGATAAAAACACAAGGAAAAAGCATTTCTTAAGTACAATAAAGATAGTTTATAGGTGAAATCCAAAAGAAAGGGCATAAAACATATGAGATTTAAGTTTTATGTAATGGGAAAGTAATATGAAAGGTACCCTTTTATTTATGACCAATGAAAAGATGGGTAGTCTGAATGAAGACAAAACTTTATCCTTCTTTAATAGTCAATATTTAGAGCAGTATAACAAAAATAAACATGCCATTAAAGTACGCCATCATTGGAAGACTCAAGGAACGGGGGCAAAGTTTATGGGGATGGATAGAGATCTTTCTCACTTAGATGCAAGCAAAACCTTTCAGCGTCCTACAGGTATTTGCCTTGCAGATGACTTAGAGCATTTTATTTATACTATTCAAGTAGATGAGTTCTTCGGTGTATTTTCTAAGAGCCTAGGTAATAAAGATGAAGCGGAAGGTCACATCATGCATACCAATAATATTCAGATGTATGACTTAGATTATAATAGCGCTAACCAAAAGGTAGCCTTATCTTTAGGAAAAGATGAGATAAGTAAACATCTAGCGCTTTTAGACCCTAAAACCGCCCAATACAAGGTTCTTACTGAAGGAGAGTGCGTCGATGCTAACCCAAGTTGGTCAAAGGCTGAGGCAAATACCATTATATATGATAGTTGTGGAATTGGCGTAGATGGTAATGGTATTCCTGTAGCTTTGGGTGAATGTAATATATGCAGATTAAATTTAGATACTTGCGAGATAGATGAAGTGATTGGTTTTGAAGGCTTGGATTGCATTAAGCCCAAAGAAGATGCAAGTGGCGATATTTATTTTATTAGAAGACCAAAAGCTCATAAAAGCGGACAAGCTAATCTAGTAGATATGCTTATTAATCTTTTACTTATACCGGTTAAGATTGCAAGGGCATTATTTATGTGGCTTAATTTCTTTACGATACGTTATACAGGAGATAGCCTTTCTACTAACAATAAAAATGGTACTAAGGCTAAAAAGAAAAGTGAAGAAGAGCTTTTTATAGAAGGAAATCTGATAAGAGCCGATCAAAATCAAAAAGCTAATGAAAGAAAGGGCGAAAAATATGCAGGTATATTGCCACGTGATTGGGAACTTATGAAATATACTCTTGGAGGAGAGTTGACTTCAATAAAGAAGGGCGTACTTGCCTTTGATTTACATTCAGATGGGTCTATTACTTATTCTAATGGCAAGCATCTTATTAGACTTTTGGAGAGTGGAGAGGAAGAGAAACTAGTAGATCTTCTACTTGTGAATTACATAAAAATAATCGATACAAATGGTAAGTAAATACGCATAAAAAGGATGAGAATTAATATTTTCGATTAAAATCAATTAAAAACCTAAAAAAGTAGTTGACGTATGTAGTGTAATCGTGTATGATTATAAAAGTCGCAAGGAACGAAAGCGACAAAATAAAGGATTACTTACTAAGTAATCATCGTACTTTGAAAAACAAATACTACAACAATTATAGATTTGTAAGTTATAGCAATATAACTTGCGCCTAACGATAAATGTACACGCATTGTATAATGCAAAAATGTTTGTCAGGGTG
>JAEWMQ010000087.1 GCA_023393125.1 Bacillota bacterium | reverse complement strand
CACCCTGACAAACATTTTTGCATTATACAATGCGTGTACATTTATCGTTAGGCGCAAGTTATATTGCTATAACTTACAAATCTATAATTGTTGTAGTATTTGTTTTTCAAAGTACGATGATTACTTATTAGTAATCTTTATTGATTACCTGTCATTGCTGACGACTCCTATAATATTACACTAATCATTTACCTAAGTCAACACTTTTTTAAGTTTTTCTTACCATAATTCCTTTTAATTCTACTTTAGCTCATTTGTCTATTATTCTTAGACTTACTTATCCTATTTTTATAGAAAAGTCACCTTTTCTATCTACAGTAACAATATATGCGCCTATTATACATCTTGTCCTTATTACCACCTTAATATTCAAGGACAAGATGTATATAGAAATCATTTGCCCGTATAAACATCTACTTAGTTATAATAAAAGTTAATACAGTTGTTTACATTTCTACCAGGTGAAGATAAGTAACTGCCATTATAATATAATCCCGAAGAAGCACCTCCATCCAAACACATAGCACTTACAAGACCCATTTCTTTAACTATATTTTTAAGCTCACTTACACTTGCCGATACTGTTGCTATTACAAGTTGATTATCTTTTGTAGTACCAATAAAACTTCGGCGAGCTACTTGAGTAAGAATTTTAGCCTCGGTAAAACTCTCATTAGAAGGATTTCCTGTGATTTTTCCATCAATCATTAAACTTGGCCCTGCACTTAATGCATAGGTTACATTTTCCCAGTCATTTGATGATGTGTTTTTAGGTGAGTAAGTTACTTTATATGCTAAACTATCTCCTACGTTAAACTTTTGACTTCTCTTTTGAGTCATAGTAAGAATAAAACCATTATTAGGGACGGTTCTTGTTTGATTTACCTTTTTAGCCACTTTCCCATCTATACATACTACTGCAGTCCATCCACTAGGTAAGGTAATATTCCCTTCATACTCTGGTGTATATATTACTGTTGCACTTGAATCCGGAGTATGACGATTTACACGATAGCTTGTCCATGCTTCTTCACCATTTATGTATCCTTGGACTCTAGTAGTAACAAAATCAATTAACACCTTATTATCCGAGGTGAAGCCTATAGTCGATCCAATATCTGTAATGTGTAAAACCTTCCCATTACTTACTAAAGTTCCATCTGGCAATGGTACATCTCCATTATATGCTGCAAAATATGTACCATTAATACTAGCCTTTGCTCCACTTGCCATATCTTTAATGCCAGCTGCCCTTGTTACTTTATTACCTGCTGTAGCAATTTTCACTTTTACTTCTGGAGCATTCATATTAATAGTAAGCATTGTAACACTTTTCCCTAGTACCGTCTTACTTGTATTTTTAAAACTACTTCCATTAGTAGCGCTACTTGTGTTTGTGCCGGTTGTTATAGTTTCTAGTTTCCACTCTTTTTCATTTCCTTCTAAGTTAACGGTCAAAACATTATTTTTATAATTAACTTCTGCACCTAATGCTTCTGCAACAAAACGAACAGGTACATAGGTAACTCCTCCTACTACTTGAGGTGCTACTTGTAAGACTTTTTCTTCTCCATTAACAGTTGCCTTTTTACTCCCTACTTTTAGTACAACCCCTATATCCTTGTAAGATAAAGTAATCGTTTGACTTGTCTGTTCAAAGCCCACTTCAGCTCCTAAATCTTCACCTATTACACGAAATGGAACCATTGTCGTATTATTTTGGCTTAAACACTTTAAGTTAGTTGCTTGTAATGAATTTATTAACATCATGCTACTTACTAAAACTAACCCTATTTTCTTTGATAACTTCATATCTATCCCCTGTCTTTGTCTAAAATTGTATAATAAAATCACTTATTGATTCTATTATACTTTTAATATTAAATCTATTATCTATATAAACAAAATGAATTTCACCCCCTCTCATTTCCTCACAGTAGCCTTCCTCGTAAACTCCCCGACAAACTTCTATTTGTATGACTAAATAACTAGTTTCATTTTATATAAAAAACAAAACAAGAGACCTCTTTAATAAACTGATATTTATTAAAGAAGCCTCTCATCTATTTTGTATTTTTCGTATCTAAACTCCTAAATTCTTTATTCCTAAGTTAGATAGAACACAGATTATTTACTATTGCTACTTAAATACTCTACTCCATGTATTGCTTCATCTGCTGATAATCTGGATAAGAAGCTATTGCTCCTTCAGCTAACACACTATGTTCGCAAAAACGATTAGCAAAGCGTAGATACTCTATTAAATTGTCTACGCTTAAGTTACTTATATTGTTTATATCAATCTCTGATTCCATTAACTTGTACAAGAGTGCTCCAATAAACCCATCACCGGCACCTGTAGTATCTACTGCTTTTACTCTATTCGATGGAACGTTAACTTTCTGATTTAATGTATATGCCTCAGCGCCATCTCCACCTTTAGTGAATAAAACCAGTTTTACTCCACCCACAAACAAAACATCCTTAGCTTCTTCTATTGTTTTATAACCTGTAATAAATTCTAATTCCTCATCTGAAATCTTTAGAATATTAGCTTTTGGAATAAATTCGAGTATCGTATCTCTAAGAGCTTCTTTACTCTCCCATAGTGGAAAACGTATGTTAGGATCAAAACTTATTAAAGCACCTCTCTGGCTAGCTAATTCTATTGCTTTTTTATGTGCTTCTTTCATTGAACTAGGGACTAAATCTACCGAGCAAAAATGAAGAGCAAAAGTTTCTTCAAACCATTCTTCTTTTAATTCTTCTGGTTTTAAAAGTAAATCCGCACTTGGATTACGATAAAAAGAAAACTCTCTATTTCCATCTGCTGCTAAAGATACAAAAGCTAAAGCTGTATTTGCTTCTGTTGTACGTAATATATTGCTTACATCTATGCCATGGTCACTTAACTCTTCTACAATTTTATCACCAAATGCATCCTGTCCTAACTTTGTAAGCATCATAGAGTCTCCACCTAATTTCGAAAAGGCTCCACATACATTAGCTGGTGCCCCTCCTACTTTAGGCGCAAAGCTCTCCACTTTCTTAATCCCCACTCCCGATTGTCCTGGGATAAAGTCAATTAGAGCTTCTCCAATAGCAATTAATTTACGCTTCATCATATTTCATCTCTCCTAATTCCCATACTGTCACAGTTGCCTTACAACATGCTATCTCTATATTATTTTTTCTTTGTTGCGGGTAATATCTCGTAGCAAATACTTCTTGTCCATCATTAATAAAAATCTCAAGAGCTGAATAATCACAGAACACACGTAAGTTTCGTAATTCTTTTAGGCTCACTATACGCTTTGTTCTACCTGCTCCAGTTGCATTTAAAAATTCTAAAGTAAAGGTCTCGTCTACTGCATTAAAAATTAAAGATATATCTTCATTAATAATTAAGTTAAGACCACTTTCACTATTGATATCTGTTACAACGATCTCACTTAAACCATATGCTGGTAATGTTTCTTTTCCTTCTATATTATTAGTAGTGCATTGCTTCCTTAAACTTTCTATTTCTTTAACAGGGTTTTGATAAAGTTTTCCTTCTTTAAAATGAAGTTCCCTTGGTATTGTTAGACAATGTTGCCATCCATTTTCTACTGTTGGATTATGATATTCAGGTTCACAATCTGGTAACCCCATCCAACCAATTAGAATCCTTCTTCCCTTCTCATCTTGAAACGTCTGAGGTGCATAAAAATCGAATCCCCTGTCTAACTCACAAAAGGTATTTAAACTATACGTACTTCTAAAGTCTCCATTTATCACATAGTAACCTGATTGATAAACATTCCAAAACTCAAAACCTTGCCTCTCTACACCTTGTGGTGAAATACTTAATATAGTAGTACCATCAACTTTAAATAAGTCAGGACACTCCCACATATAGCCGAATCTTTCCTCAGAGGTTATTTCATTAATTAGTTGCCACTTCTTCTTATCCTTTGATTCGAAGACTAAGACCTGTCCCCTATCTTGTTTAGTTCTAGCTCCTTGAACCATATAGTAGGTGTCTCCTTCTTTCCATACTTTAGGGTCTCTTACATGGCAGCTCATTTTTTCAGTATAATCTTTGTTAGTCATAATACATTGTTTTGGTTCAAAGTATTTCATATCTTGTGTTTCAACAAGCATAGTATTCGCTTCTCTTCCCACATAGTCATAGTCGAAGTCGCCTAATCTTTTTACATTCCCTGTGTAATATATATAAGCTTTATCATCTTCAACAAATGTACTACCCGAGTATACACCATGGCAATCTTCTGCTTGGTCCGCTAGTAAAGGTGCTCCCTCATATGTCCAGTCTACTAAATTAGGACTAGTATAATGTCCCCATACTTTAATACCACCTTTTGGATCAAAGGGTGAGTATTGAAAAAACACATGATACTTTCCCTTAAAATAACAAAGTCCATTAGGATCATTTAGCCAACCTATTGGAGGCATTAAGTGAAATCCTAATCTCCATTTATCTTTTTGTACTCTAGGTCCATCTAATTGCTCTATTATCTTAATTACTTTTTTTAAATCCTTATGTGTCGAATTCACCGTCTAAATTCCCTTCCTATACCATAAAGGACTGACACTATCGAATGTGATATGTGACAGTCCTTATATATTTTTTAAAACAAAAATGAAATCTGTCTATAGCTATACTATACTTATTTATTTTTGTCTATCTATTCTCATCTATTCCTAGCACCCAAGAAATAACGAATGCTACTGATGCTGATACAACTAAAGTTAATAAATAACCAAAAGCTGAATTAGTTGTTATTAAAAATCCAAATACACCTGTTACACCATAGGCTGTTGCTCCTACATTAAAAATAGACGCTACTAAAGCTCCACAAGCTCCACCAATTGAACCAGCAATAAATGGTTTCATATAACGGATGTTAACTCCAAAGATTGCAGGTTCTGTAATACCTAGAAATGATGATAAAGATGCTGGAATTGCCATTGCTTTAATCTTCGTATCTTTTACTTTTAATGCGACTGCAAGCGCTGCTGCTCCTTGTGCTACGTTAGCCGCTGAAGCAATTGGCATCCATGTATTAATACCATTTGCACTAATCATTCCCGCTTCAATAACATTGTACATGTGATGAACACCTGATACTACCGTTGTAGCATATGCTCCTCCCATTAAGAACGAACCAATACCAAAAGGAATTGCAATAAGCCATTGTACACCTACTAATACCCAATTCTCTGCAAAAGCAAATACTGGGCCGATTACAGTTAAAGCAAGATATCCTGTTACTAATACTGTTACAAGCGGTGTTACAAATAAATCAATTACCGCCGGTACAATTTGATGTAGTTTCTTTTCTAACTTACTCATAAACCATACAGAAATAACGATTGGAATAACATGTCCTTGGTATCCAACTTGACCAATATCATATAGTCCAAACCATACTGAAAACTGTGGCACATTCTCCATGCCCGCTACATTCCATGCATTAATGAGGTTTGGGTGGATCATAATCATCCCAATAACTGCACCTAAAAATAAGTTTCCACCAAATACCTTAGCCGTACTAATCGCAATTAAAATAGGTAGAAAAACAAATGCTGCATTAGCAAACAATGAAAGTAGTGCAAATGTATCAGAAGCCGCTAAACCAGGGAATGCCTTACCTAAACCTTCTAATAATCCCATTAATAAACCACTGGCTACAATGGCTGGAATAACAGGTACAAAAACGTCTCCTAATGTTTTAATAGCACGTTTAAATGGACTAATTTTAGCTGTTGCTGCTTGTTTCACTTCTTCTTTTGTGGCTGTTTCTATTTTTGCTGCTTTTGAAAACTCATCAAAAACTTTATTAACTATCCCTGTTCCAAAAACAATTTGTACTTGTCCTTGTGCTTCAAAAACACCTTTTACACCATCTACTGCTTCAATAGCCTTTTTATCCAAGCGACTATTATCTGCTAATACTAAACGTAATCTTGTAGCGCAATGTGCACCTGATACGAGATTGTCCTTGCCCCCGATTCCTTCTAGAACTTGTAGGGCGGCTTGTCTATAATCCATAGTTGTCCTCCTGCTGTCATAGTGAAATTGATTTCACATTATATTGTTTTAAATAGATAAATATCCTAACTGATATTATTATATTAAACCATTTTATATAATCTCTAATATATATGAAATCGATTTCATATATTGATTTCATTATACGGCATTTTATTGTATTTATAAACCAATTATTTAAACAAAATCTCGTTATTTTTTTGTGCACTTTGCTGTGTCACGTTATATTTTTACTGATTCTCTTCCAATTATTTCATATCCCAATTTAATTTTCTTATTATACGTTTGATTTTGTTCAATCATATCTAGTAGCATACTTGCTCCTTCTATTCCACTAACCCTGTAATAGTATTTTGCCGTAGTAAGCTTTGGCGAAACAACTCTAGAAAGTTTAGTATCTCCCATACCCACTATTGAGATTTCTTCTGGAATAGCTTTTCCCGCTTCTTTAATAGCCTCAATGGCACCTACTGCAATTGTATCTGTAGCACAAAAAATACCATCTATCTCCGGATGAGCTTTCAGCACTCTCTTTGCTAGCTCATATCCTGATTCCATAGAAAAAGGTCCTTCTTCTAAAGCTACAGCTTCTACTTTTTCACTATTAGACTCGATTACTTCAAGAAATGCTTTCTTTCTACTTAATCCTGCTGCCTTATCCTTGGAAGTTGCTCCAATATAAGCAAGCTTTTTGCAATCTGCCTTAATTATTTCATTAACCAAAGCTTTAGCTGCATTATAATCATCATGATAGATGCAGCAATATCCCTCTAACTCTTGACCAATAATTACAACCGGAATTGGCATTTCCTTTAATAGTTTTTTATGTTTGTTACTAATAATAGTAGCAATAAAAATGAGACCATCCACCTGATTATTCTTAAATATGTTTAAATACTCTAGTTCCTTTTCTACATTATTATCTGTATTAGCAAGGATAATATGGTAACCTGAACTAGCTAATTTCTCACTAATGCCATCAACGACTTTTCCAATCGTTTCTGAACTTATCTTAGGCAAAATAACGCCTATTAATTTAGTTTTTCTTGTTCGTAACATTTGCGCTTGAGAAGATGGAACATAACCTGTTTGCTCTATAACCGTTCTTATCTTTTCTTTTTTATCTTCACTTACATAACCATTATTTAAATATCTAGATACTGTTGCACTAGATACGCCTGCTATCTTTGCTATTTCACTAATATTCAACGTCTTTCCTCCTATAGTCTTTTCCTTTAATTTTATTATTACGCTTTTTACGGATATACTCAATATTTTATACGCTATCTTTCTATCAAGAACATACTATTTAATGATAGGTTGTATGAAATTTCTTATCACAAGCTTTATGACATCTTAACACAAAAATATACTCAACTTCTGCTATAATCTGACTGTAAAGAATTATTATCTAAAGGAGGTAACCGTATGAAATTTATACCCTCTAGGACTTTTACAGTATATTCTTGTTTATCCTTCGATGAGGTTACAAATACTCTAAGCAATCAAGCTACAGAAAGTGTATTCGACAAAAGACAATCCCCCTTTATTAGTAGTGTTGATAATGAACACTTCGAAATTTATAAGGTACTAAATCGAAAAAGTAATATCAATAAAAAAAGTGGTTTTAATCTTATTACAATAGGAACTAGGGATGGTGAAGATGATCATATCATCCATATCGAACAAAGATTCCATCCAATTACATTAGCCTTATTCTATACCGAATGTATTATTGGCATGATCTTATTTCTCACTGCTATTGTTTTAGTGTTAGTAGCCCCTGAGTCTCTCTTGATGGATTTAGCATTCTTACCTTTTGTAGCATTATGTGTACTTGCTGGCTATATTAGTGTGCGCTCTTTCGGCCGTCAAACAGAGTATACTAAAAAAGAACTTCTTAAACTTATCAAAGCAGTTCAAATCAATGCCCCAAAAACATCTCTAACAGAAGACCATCTTGTTTCTTATGAGTAAATCCTTGTGATTTTTTATTTTATTTAAATTACAAACAGCTTAGCCTAGATTATATACCTTCATTTTAAAAATAAACATATCTTAATTATGATATGTTTATTTTTACGTGATTATATTCATTAAATACTAGTTTGGGATAAATAAAATAGACGTAAGCTCAATGCTTACGCCTATTTATCATGTTATAAATACCGTTCATTAATAAACTTTCAAAACAAAACAGTAACTACTAAACCAGCAATTCTTATTCCTTAGAAAGGAGGTGATCCAGCCGCACCTTCCGATACGGCTACCTTGTTACGACTTCACCCCAGTTATTGGTTTTGCCTTAGACGG
>JAEWMQ010000033.1 GCA_023393125.1 Bacillota bacterium | reverse complement strand
TTTGTCCGTGTAGTATTTCTACTACTGACTATATTACTTAGTACAAGTTGTACTGATTCTCATCTCTATAATAGAGACGTAATGAATCGACTGGTTTATAGTTACTATTTTGTTTTCAAAGTTCATTTAATGTCATTAGTTTTTTCAACCGCTGACTCGTTTAATAATACAGTATTTCCTTACTTAAGTCAACCCTTTATTTATAATTTTTTATTTTTCTTAATCATTCAATACTCAAAATCTCTTATCTCTACATTTATATACTCTTCAGCAACTTTCCATTTTATCCATATGGTAGGATCTGCTTTATATAATAGACTTTGGCCTACATTCATTGCTACACTTTTACCATTTCTCTTTTTACCTAGTAAAAACAATTAGAGCTTTCGTTAGTACTTTTTATTTCTATAAAACTATTCTTTTTGCATACGAAAAAATCCCAGCTAGGAAATCCTAACTGGGATTTAAATATGACCCATACGAGAATCGAACTCGTGTTACCGCCGTGAAAGGGCGGTGTCTTGACCGCTTGACCAATGGGCCATGAATTTGGCAGCCACCTACTCTCCCAGTCCGTCTCCAGACAAGTACCATCGGCCGCTTAGGTCTTAACCTACGTGTTCGGAATGGAAACGGGTGTTTCCCCTAAGCGCATCACCACCAAAAATGTTGTCACGTTATCGCCTCGTGACCTCTATAAGAATACAGGATTTATATACATATGTCAACTACTTTTTATATTTTTTTACTATGAATTTTAAAATATATATTTTAACCTGTGTTTTTAGATTCATATTTCATGATTAATGGTTATTTCCATTAACTTATCATTTTCATTGACCCATGATTTATATCATTTTAATCTAGAATAATAAACATCTAAGAGTTTTATAACCCATAGGCTTATTCTTAGTCTCTTAGGCAATAATGTGACTATAATAGGAATGCTACTATTTTAATACTTCTAAAAGCTTTGTAGCTAGATGAGCTAAATCATCCTCATTGGGATGTAATAATGCATTATCAAAGTTCTCTATCATTTTTATCATCTTTTTATCTTCTGGATTCTGCTGAAGGATTGCTTCATAACGTTTTCGTATGCTTATTGGCATCTTTCCTTGGCACATAAAAGTATCTACTATAGTATTAGTTTTACTAATATTCTTCTTAACACGTTCTAGGATCTGCTCAAAATACGCCGATCCTCCTCCAAATCCTGCTGTGCCAAATAAGAATACTTTTTTATTCTCAAGGCGGCTTAAATAATTCATTATCCCTTCATCACAAGTTCCTTTATCTGTCCAAAAACCTACAAATATAATATCCACATCTGATGGTGCTTCGTCTGCATTTCCAAAATAACTACATTCATGTGCTGATAATATTTCTTTGATTTTTTCAGCAAGTATTGCTGTATTTCCTGTTTTACTACTTAATACTACTGCATACTTCATCTCTTGCTCACTCCATCTCATAAATGTATTTATTAGCTTTTTATTCTTTAATGTAACATAAAGTAAGTAAACTAATAACCCATCTATTAAAGATTGGTATATTTATAGTTTCGTTATAAAATTTTAGGAAATACCCCTCTACTCTTTATTACTTGCTTTACAGTAAACTAAACATGTAGGAATTATTCTAAAAGGCATGAACATAGAAAACATCTCAAATTATAGTCACATAAATTGCTTGTTTAAAGAAAAAATATAAAACCGCTATCTTATAGTTTCAATCTTATCTCTATCTAATGCATTAATACTTCTTAATAATTGTTCGAGGGCTTGTTGTAAGATAGTTCGTGGACAGGCAATATTGATTCTCTCAAATCCTTCTCCTACACTTCCAAACATAGTCCCACTGTCTAACCATAAATTTGCCTTCTCTACAATAAGCTTCTGGCGTTCATGTTCATTTAACCCTAAACCTCTAAAATCTATCCATACTAAGTAAGTTCCTTCCGGTTCTATTAACTTAATCTGTGGTATATAGGTGACTAAAAAGTCCCTTAAAAAATTAAGGTTATCTGTAATATAACTTTTCAGTTCTTCAAGCCATTCTCTTCCTTCTGTATAAGCGGCTTCACAAGCAACAATCCCAGCTATATTAAGTTGGCTATATCCAACCTTAGACATCTCCCTTTTTATTTTTCTTTTCATTTCTTGATTGGCAATAAAAATATTAGAAATTTGAAGTCCTGCCAAATTAAAAGTTTTACTAGGTGCTGTACAAGTAATGGTAATGTCCTCATAAGCTTTCTTGAGGTTCATAAATACTTCATGCTTATAGCCTTCATATATAAAGTCTTGATGTATTTCATCACTCACCACCACAACATGATGCTTTAAACAGATATCTCCTAATCTTATTAACTCTTCTTTTGTCCATACTCTCCCTACTGGGTTATGGGGATTGCAAAGAATAAAAAGCTTTACCTTTTCTTCTATAATTTTACACTCAAAATCTTCAAAATCAATAGTATATTTTCCATCTTGATAAATAAGGTTATTACTAATAAGCCTTCTATTATTATTCAACACCATTTCACTAAAGGGATAATACACTGGTTGTTGAATTAAGACAGCATCTCCTTCTTTACTTAATGCCCTAATTACCATTGCTATAGCAAATACAACTCCTGGTGTTTTAACTAACCAGTCTTCCTTCACAATCCAGTTATGATAGGTTTCCATCCAATTCGCTACAGCATTAAAATAATGTTTTCCTGTATCACTATACCCAAAAATGCCATGACTCCCTAATTCAATTAATCGCTCTG
The DNA here is from genome assembly GCA_023393125.1 of Bacillota bacterium. Taxonomy (GTDB): domain Bacteria; phylum Bacillota; class Clostridia; order Lachnospirales; family Cellulosilyticaceae; genus Cellulosilyticum. Next base: position 1,967 of record JAEWMQ010000033.1, on the reverse strand, counting down.
AGATAACTTCCGGAACTTGAAAATCCATATCTGCAACCCACATAGGTAAAATATCTTTTGGTTTTCCTCTTTTCTCTGCAAAATCATATTTTAAAGAATTGGTTCCCTTCCTTGGGATGATTTCATCAAAGTTATACGCCATCTTTATTTCATCCTCTCTTACCCTAGTTTCTCATTCTGCCAATGCTTGTGCTAAATCCTCAATCAAATCTTCTACTGCTTCAATACCAACAGATAACCTTAGTAAAGTATCATCAATGCCTAAAGACTCCTGTACTTCTTTGGGCACATCTGCATGAGTTTGATACTTAGGAAAAGTAATAAGACTTTCTACTCCTCCTAAGCTTTCTGCAAAACGAATCAAATTAACCTTTTTTAATATTCTTTTAGCAGTATCCTCATCTTCTACACGGAATGAAATCATTCCTCCATAACCTTTACACTGCTTCTGTATTACCTCATAGCTTTCATGCTCTGGTAAACCTATATAATAAACCTTTTTAACCTTCTTCTGTAACTTAAGCCACTTAGCAATGGCTAATGCATTTTGCTCATGCTTTTCCATTCTAATTGCTAGAGTCTTAATACCTCTTAATATAAGCCAACTATCTAGTGGAGCAAGCCCTGCTCCTGTAGTTTTAATAATATATCGGAGCTGCTCAGAAACTACTTCATTATTAGTTACTAAAAAGCCTGATAAGGTATCATTATGCCCTCCTAAATATTTTGTACCACTATGAACAACAATATCTGCACCTAAATCTAAAGGATTTTGATAATATGGTGTTAGAAAAGTGTTATCTACAATAAGAAGGCATCCATGCTCACTAGCTAGGCGTGCCATGGCACTTAAATCTGTTACCTTCATCATAGGATTAGTAGGCGTTTCTATATAAATAGCTTTTGTATTTTCATTTATAGCTGCCTCCACCCTTTCTACTACAGAACTATCTACATAAGAAAAAGTTAAGCCATTCTTTTTATTAATACCATTAAATATACGAATAGTACCACCATAAAGATCATCAGTTGCAATAATATGGTCTCCTGGCTTAAATAGCTCCATTAATGCATTGATGGCTGCCATACCTGTTGAAAAAGCAAGTGCATCTATTCCATGCTCTAGGTCAGCAACAATTCTCTCTACTTCTTCCCTTGTAGGATTTTGGAGTCTAGAATAATCATATCCTCCACTTTCTCCTAGTTCTATGTGAGCATAAGATGCTGTTTGATAAATAGGAAAACTAATAGCACCTGTATGCTCTACCTCTTTTCTTTTTTTCTCTCCTTGAACACATATCGTGTGGGTTTGATAAGCCATAGTATCATTTCCTTTCTAACTATTTTGTCGTATTTTTAGCAATCAACTTACAGTAATTATCTCCATAAGTAATTTTCTTAGGGAACTGAATCTTGATATTAGGAAAATTACTGGCTCTTCCAAGATACTCTTTGCTTGCTCTTTCATATAGATAGCAAATTCTCTCAGAACTTTATCCCCAATCTTTTCAACCCTTCTACTAATGGGTATGCATGAAAATAAGAGTTTTAGCTCCTATAGCTACTCCTCTAAATAAACCTGTCATATGATTATTTTCTAGTATTCTTATTTGTTTTGTATGTTTTAGATGGTATATTATTATTTCTTAATTGTCAATAATTTTTATATTTTTCATTTATCGTTGATTTTTATAAATAATCTTTTGTATTAAATTCAATAACTACACTAAAAAAGCTCCTTAAACAATGGTTAAATATTGTTTTACATAAAAAAGCATCCATGTTTTAAAAATGTTAAAACATGGATGCTTTTAAAGTTAAACGCAAAAAAACACCCTCTCGGGTGCTCTGTTCTCACACTCTCAAAAACAAATACTACAACCGTTTAACCGTTTTTTCTAGGTCAAACCCTCGAACCGTTAGTATTGGTCACCTGAACATGTTACCATGCTTACAGCTCCAACCTA
>JAEWMQ010000115.1 GCA_023393125.1 Bacillota bacterium | reverse complement strand
TTCTTTTACAAAATTAACATCTATATCTTCCATACAGTGAGCTGCTAACTCTTTCCCGTTAGAAGTATTTAAGTAACGTGCTGGAATAATAACATCTGTATCCACATTGTCGCCATAACGAAATACGGTTCCTTTTGCATTCATTTTTAAGTCCTCCTTATATACTTGACCGATTATTTTCTATTGCTTACATTTCCCATATCTATTTTCTATATATGATTTCATCAGCTAAGTAATCCCCATTACTTAGCTTTACTTTTCCTTATAGTGTCTCTGGATTTGTAATATATCCTGTAAGCGCTGATGCAGCTGCTACTGCTGGACTTGCAAGGTAAACTTCTGACTCTACGTGTCCCATACGACCTACAAAGTTACGATTAGTAGTAGAAACAGCTCTTTCGCCTGCGGCAAGGATTCCCATGTGACCACCTAAACAAGGACCACAAGTTGGTGTGCTAAATACTGCACCTGCTTCTACGATATCTTTGATAATGCCTTCTTCAAGGGCTTGTAAGTAAATTTTTTGAGTACCTGGGAATACGATAACACGTACACCAGAATCTACTTTTTTACCTTTTAAGATATCTCTTGCAATACGAAGGTCTTCCATACGTCCATTGGTACAAGAACCAATCACCACTTGGTCGATCTTAACTTCTGTAGCTCCAATTTCATCTACTGTTTTTGTATTTTCAGGAAGATGAGGGAATGCTACTGTTGGACGTATTTTTGAAAGGTCGATTTCATAAACTTCATCATACACTGCATCCTCATCTGCTTCATAAACTGCATAAGGTTTTGTGCTATGTTCTTTAACAAATGCTAAAGTTTTTTCATCTACTGGGAAAATACCATTTTTAGCACCAGCTTCTATAGCCATATTTGCCATACAAAGACGAGAATCCATAGAAAGATTAGCTACGCCGTCGCCCACAAATTCCATTGATTTATAAAGAGCACCATCTACACCAATCATACCGATGATGTGAAGGATCACATCTTTACCACTTACATGTTTACTAAGCTTTCCTGTTAAAACAAACTTAATAGCGGAAGGTACTTTAAACCACGCTTTCCCTGTTGCCATACCTGCTGCCATATCTGTACTACCAATACCTGTAGAGAAAGCACCAAGTGCACCATAGGTACAAGTATGAGAGTCAGCCCCAATGACTACGTCTCCAGGTACTACTAAACCTTTTTCAGGAATAAGCGCATGTTCAATCCCCATTTGGCCTACTTCAAAGTAGTTTTTGATTTCTTTCTCTTTAGCAAACTCTCTAATGAATTTGCACTGCTCTGCAGCTTTAATATCTTTATTAGGTGTAAAATGGTCTGGTACAATAGCAATCTTATTTTTATCAAACACACAGTCACAACCAATTTTATTAAATTCATTAACGGCAACTGGTGAAGTAATATCATTACCTAATACTAAATCTAAATTAGCTTCAATTAATTGCCCTGCCACTACTTCTTTAAGGCCTGCATGAGCAGCTAATATTTTTTGTGTCATTGTCATTCCCATGAAATATCATCTCCTTTTAGCTTATATGAACTGTACTACTTTAAATCGTTAAAGTCCTTAGATAAAATAATATCTGGTTATTTTGCAGTATCTATTCCTTTACCACGATTGCCATTATTGTTATTACCAGAACCATTACCACACATAACGATTACATAAGGTCTTGTTATACAAAACACGATAATCGTGATGCAAATCCAAAACCACGGTTTTTTATAAAGCTTTTCTTCTTTTAATTTTAATACTTCTGCTTTCTTTTCTTTACAACACATGATTCTCTCCCCCTTATAAATAAGCTTTAAACTTCTTTTCAATATCCTTTATCAGCTTATATTCAATAGAGTCTACTAAAGCAATCCAACTGGCCTCAATAATGTCAGTTGATACACCTACAGTACTCCAGTAATCTTCACCATCAGTGGATTCAAGTAAAACACGCACCTTAGCTGCGGTTGCTAATTTGGTGTCTAATACTCTCACCTTGTAATCTGTTAAATGAACACTTTTAAGCTCTGGATAAAAAACTTCTAAAGCTTTTCTAAGGGCACTATCAAGGGCATTAACCGGGCCTTCACCTTCTGCTGCTGTCATTTCCACTTTATCGTCCACTCTTACTTTGATAATAGCGGAAGAGCTTATACCTTGCGTTTTTGAAGGTTCCTCCCCTATAATCTTAAATTCCTCTAAATCAAAGAAAGGTTTATACTTACCAAGTGCCTTTCTTACAAGGAGTTCAAAGGTACCATCGGCTCCCTCAAACTGATATCCCTTATGTTCTAATTCTTTAATACGATTGATAATCACACTTGTTACAGGGTCATCTTTACTGGTCTCAGGCGCTATACGTCTAATCTTCTCTAGTATCGTGCTTCTCCCTGCTACTTCTGACATTAAGAATCGCCTTTCATTACCTACACTTTCTGGGGAAACATGTTCAAAGGAACGAGAAGCTTTCGTTACACCATCAATATGCATACCTGCTTTATGTGCAAAAGCACTTTTACCTACATAAGGCATTTGCTCTTTTAATGTCACATTAGCAATCTCTGATACCCGAATAGCGAGTGTGGTAAGCTTATTCATATTTTCCTCTGGAATACATACATAATCTCTCTTTAACTGTAAGTTAGGGATGATCGTGGATAAGTTAGCATTCCCACAACGTTCTCCAAACCCCACCAAGGTTCCTTGGACATGAGTTGCACCTGCAAAAACTGCCATCATACTATTGGCCACGCCAAGTCCTGTATCATCATGTGTATGAATACCTATTGGTACATGGGTCTTTGACACTACATCTTTGACGATTTCATACACTTCATCAGGAAAAGCGCCTCCATTCGTTTCACATAAAGCCAAACAGTCAGCTCCTGCTTCCTCAGCCTTTAATAAAGCTTCTATAGCATAGGCTTTATTATGTTTATAACCATCAAAGAAATGTTCTGCATCGAAAATAACTTCTTTTCCTTGTTTCTTTAAGTAGTGAATCGTATCGTAAATCATTTGCAAATTTTCTTCTAAAGTTGTTTTAATAATTTCGGTCACGTGAAAGTCCCAAGTCTTTCCGAAAATTGCAACTACAGGGGTATCTGCTTCAAGAAGCGATTTAATATTTGCATCTTCTTCTACTTTTATATCCCTTCTCCTGGTACTACCAAAAGCTGTAAGCTTTGAATTTTTCAAAGTAAGCTTTTTGACTTCCCTAAAAAACTCTAAATCTTTTGGATTAGAGCCAGGGTTGCCGGCTTCAATGTAGCAGGCCCCCAGTTCATCCAATGTACTTACTATTTTCAGTTTATCTGATACGGAAAAGGAGATACCTTCTGCTTGCCCACCATCTCTTAGGGTTGAATCAAGAACAGCAATTGTTTTCACCTTTATACCTCCCGTCTCTCCTCCTGATCATAAAGCATGTTGTTAATGGCAGAAATATAAGCTAAAATACTAGCTTCTACAATGTCCATACTTACCCCATGACCATTATAAACTCTCTCATTATTTTTAATTTTTACATTAACTTCACCTTGTGCATCTGTACCACCAGTAACAGAGTTAATCACAAAGTCTTCTAGCATAAACTTTTTGCCTACTAATTTATCAATAGCTTTATAAGAAGCATCAATTGGTCCATCATACGAAGATACAACCTCTTCAAGCACATGTCCTGTTTTGGTTAATAGACGCATAGATGAAGTTGTGGTAATAGTATTACCTGCATTAATAACAAATCGTTCAAGCTTATACGCTTCTGGAATTTGTACGACTTTACGGCAAACAAGTGCTTCAATATCACGATCAGTAACATCTTTCTTCTTATCTGCTAATACTTTAAAGTCTTCAAATGCCGCTATGAGAGCTGCTTCATCTAAATCGTAGCCCATTGACTTAAGCTTATCTTCAAAGGCATGACGGCCTGAATGTTTTCCTAATACTAATTTATTTTCAGTTAAACCGATAGATTCTGGTGTCATAATCTCGTAGGTTTCTTTGTGAGCTAACATACCATGTTGGTGAATGCCGGATTCATGAGCAAAGGCATTTTCACCTACAATAGCTTTATTAGGTTGCACACGTACACCTGTGATACTACTTAAGAGTTTACTGCTTTTATAAATTTCTTTAGTTTGAATACCGCAATCAAAACCATAGAGGTCGCGACGTGTATTTAAATTCATAACCACTTCTTCTAACGCTGCATTTCCTGCTCTTTCGCCTATACCATTAATGGTACATTCTACTTGACGTGCTCCTGCTTTGATAGCTGCTAAAGAATTGGCTACTGCAAGGCCAAGATCATTATGACAATGTACTGAAATAATGGCCTTATCAATAGAAGGTACATTTTCTTTAATTCCTTTAATAAGTGCTGCAAACTCTTCTGGTGAAGTATAACCTACTGTATCAGGTACATTAATGGTTGTTGCACCAGCCTGAATAACAGCTTCAAATACTTGATAAAGGAAAGCAGGGTTGCTTCTAGAAGCATCCTCTGCTGAAAACTCAACGTCAGAGCATAAACGCTTTGCGTATTTCACCATTTCACGAGCGGTTTCTAAAACTTCTTCTGGTGTTTTTCTTAGCTTATACTGCATATGAATATCAGAAGTTGCTAAAAAAGTATGTATTCTAGGATATTTAGCATTTTTAAGTGCATCTGCTGCTGCATCAATATCTTTAGGTAGGGCGCGAGCAAGACTTGCCACTGTACTATTTTTAATAGTATTAGCAATCGCTTTAACAGAAGCAAAGTCACCTGGAGAAGCAATGGCAAACCCCGCTTCCATAATATCCACACCCAGCCTATCTAACTGTTTTGCAACCTCTATTTTCTCAGCTAAGTTCATGCTACAGCCTGGTGATTGCTCTCCGTCGCGAAGTGTGGTATCAAAAATTCTAACAACGTTTGTCATGCTAATCCTCCTCTTCTTTATTATTTATTTTCGCTAGCCCATGACATCATACCGCGAAGTTCTTTTCCTACTTTTTCAAGTGGATGCTCAGCTTCAATACGACGTGTTGCGTTGAAGTATGCACGATGAGATTGGTTTTCTAAGATCCAGTTTTTAGCAAAAGTACCTTCTTGGATTTCTTTAAGTACTTTTCTCATTTCATTTTTTGTATCTTCTGTGATAATACGTGGTCCTACTGTGTAGTCACCATATTCAGCTGTATCAGAGATAGAATATCTCATATATTCAAATCCACCTTTATTGATAAGGTCAACGATAAGTTTCATTTCATGGATACATTCAAAATAAGCACTTTCTGGTTCATATCCAGCTTCAACTAATACTTCAAAACCAGCTTTCATAAGAGCTGTTACACCACCACAAAGTACTGCTTGCTCACCGAAAAGGTCTGTTTCTGTTTCATCTTTGAAAGTTGTTTCAAGAACGCCACCTCTAGCACCACCGATACCTGCTGCATAAGCAAGACCTATATCATGTGCATTCCCTGTAGCATCTTGATAAACTGCGATTAATGATGGTACACCACGTCCTTCTAAGAATTGGCTTCTTACTGTGTGGCCTGGTCCTTTTGGAGCAATCATAACAACGTTAGTATGTTCTGGTGGCACGATTTGTTTGAAGTGAATATTGAAACCATGAGCAAAAGAAAGTGTTTTACCTTCTGTAAGGTATGGTGCGATTTCATTTTTATATACTTCTGCTTGTTTTTCATCTGGTAATAAAATCATGATGAAATCTGCCATTTGTGTAGCTTCTGCTACTGTTGCAACTTTAAGACCAGCTTCCTCAGCAATCTTCCATGATTTACTTTCATTATATAAACCTACAACTACATCAACTCCTGAGTCGTGTAAATTAAGAGCATGCGCGTGTCCTTGGCTACCATAACCGATAATTGCTACTGTTTTACCTTTTAATAAATCTAAGTTACAATCTTTTTGATAATATAATTTTGCCATTTTGAAAATCCTCCCTATAATTAATTAAATTAAAATGTATATATTAAATCAGTCACCATGTGACTAGTTTAATGCTTTAGTTCTTTTTCTCCTCTTTGAAGAGCTGTGAGACCAGTTCTAATGACTTCCTTAATACCATAAGGTTCTAACATATTAGAAAGGGCACTAATTTTTCCCTGATCACCTGTTGCTTCAATAATAAGGGAATCATTTGAAACATCTACAATATGTGCTCTAAAAATATTAGCAATTTCTATAATTTCAGCACGGTTAGCTTTACTCGCTTTGATTTTAATCATAGCTAACTCTCTATAAATAGATGTTTCTTCTTTTAACTCAATAATCTTAATAACATCTATTAGCTTATTAAGCTGCTTTTTAATTTGCTCTAAGGTGTATTCATCAGCATCAGCAACAATAGTCATACGAGATACTTTAGGGTCTTCTGTCTCCCCTACTGATAAACTATCAATATTATAGCCTCGCCTACTAAAAAGTCCTGAAATTCTACTTAAAACACCTGAATGGTTTTCAACCAGTACAGATAATACATGTCTTTTCATAGTTCTCCCCTTTTCTTTTATAATGTAGATTCTTTATCACTTACTATAAACTCTATGAAATAAGGCTTATTACTAGCTAGCGCTTCTTTTAGGGCCCCTTCTACTTCACTTGCCTCACTTATACGCTTTGTTTCAATACCATAAGCACTAACCAAGGTAGTAAAATCAGGATTCATGCTAAGTGACACACCATGCTCTTTTAAATCTACTCGTTTTTGAAGTTCTCTTACCATCCCTAGCCCACTATTGTTAAATAAAATAATGAGAGGATTGACTTCTTCTTGCACTAATGTACCTATTTCAAATAGACTCATTTGAAAACTACCATCACCTAAAATACTTACTACTTTTTTATCCTTATTGCCAACGGCTGCACCAATAGCTGCAGGTAGTGAATAACCCATGGTTCCAAAACCACCAGAGCAAATGAGTTTACGCTCATTACGAAGCTCCATATTTCTAATAGTCCAAAATTGATTCTGACCTACGTCAGCAGTAATAATAGTATCTTCATCTAAAAGGTCTGATAAAGCTCTAATAACTAGCTTAGGATTCACATATCCTTCTGGATGTACTTCTTCCTTAATAAGTCTATGACCTTCTATTGCCTCACACCAAGCTTTTGTGTCTGCTGGCCTTATAAGTTCTGTCATGTGCTTTAAAATATGTTTTGCATTTCCTACAATAGGAATATTAGCCGAAGTATTCTTTCCTATTTCCGCAGGATCTACATCAATGTGAATAATATTAGCATTTTCAGCTAGAATTCCTGCATTAGCAACTGCCCTATCTGCTATACGAGCACCTATAAATAGAATGGTATCTGCATTTTTCAAAGCCCAATTGGCTTGTTTGAAGCCATGGCTCCCTACCATACCATAATTTTTAGAATCCTTAGTAGGTAAAGCACCTACTCCCATTAACGTATGTACGAGTGGTAACTGAGACGTCTCAATAAACTCTTTAAGCTCATTCTTAGCTTCACCTAGAATAACGCCCCCTCCTGCACATACTAGTGGCCTTTTACTACTTTGTAATAACTTAATAGCTTTTTTAATTTGACCAATATGCCCTTCTACCGTAGGTTTATAGCCTCTAATATCTACTTCTTTAGGATAGCTATAATCAATCTGAAGCGCTTGATAATCCATGGGAATATCTATAAGTACCGGTCCTGGTCTACCTGTTTTTGCTATATAAAAGGCTTCTTTTAAAATACGTGGAAATTCTTTTGGATTTTTAATTAAATAACTATGTTTAATGAAAGGTTCAGTCGCCCCTGTAATGTCTACTTCTTGAAAAACATCTCTTCCTATAAGATTAGATTTAACTTGCCCTGTAATAATGACAATAGGAATAGAATCCATATAGGCTGTTGCAATACCAGTAATAAGGTTTGTAGCACCTGGTCCAGAAGTAGCTAGACATACGCCTACTTTTCCGGTTGTTCTCGCATAACCATTAGCACTGTGTACTGCTGCTTGTTCTTGACGAACTAGTACGTGGTGAATAGAGGACGTTCTTAAAGATTCATAGATGTCAATGACGGCTGCGCCTGGATACCCAAATACAACTTCAACATTTTCTTCCATCAAAGACCTGATTAATACATCAGATAATTTCATGCCGACTCCTCCTTCAAATTACATTTTATTATAAAATATTTAGAATTTTCTTTTTATACAAAAAATCCCCATCCTGCAATAGGACGAGGTATATGCCACGTGTTACCACCCATCTTGACTTTTTATATATGAATACAAAAAGTCCACTCACTAGGTTCAATCAAACCTTTGCCTATAACGGGGCTTCCGGTAGTTTCTTACTCAAACTAAGCTTTTAGGAAACACTGCTCTGGAGTGATTTACTATTTGCGGGCCTATTAGCTCTCACCAACCGCTAACTCTCTGAAATGGCTTTTTGCAAAAGTCTTTCTCCTTCATTGCATTTATTAAACTATTAAGTTATTAGTATTTTAACAACATTGATTACTAGTGTCAATAATTTTATTCAATTTTATACCTCTTTTAATTTTCAAAAAGATATTATTTCTTTATATAACAGCATAAAGATTCACATTATGTTAAGTTGAACAGAATCACCTTGACACAATAATAGTCGTATCATATCTTGATATTATTTTATTTGGAATTAATATAATTTACATAATCATTTAAATTTTATTATTTATTTATTCGCTTTTTATCTATTGAATATTTATTCATTATTTTAATTTTTATTCTATTTCGCATTACTTGTTATTATTATAAGACATATCTTTTATTAGTTGAAATACATATTCTTCATAGGATGTATAACCTACAGTTATACCTATAAGCTCTATCTTGATCTATTCTTGAAATTTAAGATTAATTTAAGAAAAGTTATTTATAGTAAATAAGCAGACGTCCTTAAAGAAAGGAGAGATACATATGATTATTCAAGCTAGTACAACACAAATCGCTTCTATTGGCTCTACAAATGTAAGTAACTTTACCATGAGTACTGCCAAAGAAAATCAACAAGGAACCTCCGCTACGAGCTCACAATCTGATTCTCTTGTCATTAGTGCCAAGGGTATGGCGCTTTTTGCTGAAAATCAAAAACTTGCCTCTAGCGCCATAGATGCTATTAATAACAATGCTACTAATACCACTAGTGCCACTGAAGACGATGACGATGATGCTACAACAACAAGCGATTTATCCGGCTATTCTGATTCTCAGCTTAAGCAGCTTGCTGCTGATGGTACAATTTCTCAAGCTGAAGCCACTGCTGAAATAGCCAAAAGAGAAAATAATAAAACTACTGAACAAAATAATTTAACTACTACTTCTTATTCAGACACCCACATTGATGCGCTAGTCTAATAGAAATAGTCAAAATGAAACATCATAAAAGCCGGTTAGTCTATTTAAAAATAGACCAACCGGCTTTCCTCATTACTATTTTTTGCTTCTTGCAGCTCTTGTTCTTTCACCTTCATCTAGAATCTTCTTACGAAGTCTAATAGCATCTGGTGTTACTTCTACTAATTCATCATCTTCAATGAACTCTAACGCTTCTTCAAGTGAGAAAATTCTTGGTGGTGATAAACGAATTGCATCATCAGCACCTGATGAACGTGTATTTGTCATTTTCTTATTTTTACATGGGTTAACTGTCATATCTTCACGACGATTATTTTGACCAATAATCATACCTGCGTATACTTCTACCCCTGGTTTTACAAAAAGCGTTCCACGGTCTTCTAATGAGTTAAGAGCATATCCCATAGTTGTCCCTTGCTCCTGCGCAATAAGAGCACCATTTGCTCTTCTTGGTAATTCTCCTACGTATTCTGTGTATCCTTCAATACGTCTTACCATAGTTGCCTCTCCTCTTGAATCAGTGATTAACTCACTTCTAAATCCAAGAAGGGCACGTGTTGTACAAAGGTATTCAATACGAATATGACCATTTTCTGGTTCCATAGTTTGCATCATACCTTTACGAAGGTTAAGTTTACTAATAACTGTACCTGAATATTCATCTGGCACAGAGATAACAACACGTTCTACTGGTTCTACTAAAGTACCATTTTCATCACGGTGCATAATAACTTCTGGTTTAGATACACCAAGCTCATAGCCTTCACGTCTCATATTTTCAATAAGAACAGATAAATGAAGCTCACCACGCCCTGATACACGATAACCATCTGTTGTATCCATAGGCTCCACTTTAAGACCTACGTTAATTTCTGTTTCTTTTTCAAGACGGTCTTTGATATGTCTTGTTGTAACGAATTTCCCGCTTTTACCTGCAAAAGGTGAATTGTTTACAAGGAAGTTCATTGACAACGTAGGTTCTTCTATATGAATTGGTGTCATAGGATCAACTTTACCAATTTCACCAATCGTTTCACCAATTGAAATATCTGTAACCCCAGCAATAACAACGATATCACCACTAGTTGCTTCTGGCACAGATACTTGTTTAAGTCCTTCATATACCATCACTTTAGAAATTTTAGCTGTTCTTATTTTTCCATCATTATCAGCAATTTCTACTGTTTGGCCTTCTTTTACTTTTCCTTTATAAATACGCCCAATACCAAGACGACCTACAAAGCTGTCATAAGATAAAGCACTAATTTGTAATTGTAATGGCGCCTCATCATCTTTTGGATATTCTCCAACACGTTCAATAATCGTTTCAAGAAGAGGTTTAATATCCGTTCCCTCATCATCAAGTTCATATTGCATGATTCCTTGTTTACCAATTCCGTAAAGAATAGGGAAATCAAGTTGTTCATCATTTGCTTGAAGATCTACGAATAAATCGAATGTCATGTCTACAACTTCTTCTGCTCTATGGTTTGGTTTATCTATTTTATTAATAACAAGAATTGGTTTAAGTCCTAATTCTAATGACTTTTGAAGCACAAAACGTGTTTGTGGCATTGGTCCTTCAATAGAGTCTACTAAAAGAATAACTGTATCTACCGTACGAATAACACGCTCTACTTCTGAAGAGAAGTCGCTATGTCCAGGTGTATCCACAATATTAATCTTATAATCTCCGTACATAATTGAACAATTTTTAGAATAAATTGTAATACCTCTTTCTCTTTCCAGGTCATTACTATCCATAACACAATCTACATGTTCCTCATTTGCTCTAAAAACACCACTTTGATTTAAAAAGGCATCTACTAAAGTAGATTTACCTGCATCAACGTGGGCAATAACTGCTATATTGATAATCTTCATATCACTCATCGTCATTTCTCGCTTTCCGTAATTTCTCACAATGGTATATTATATCATAGCTTCTCGCATGATACAACATTTAATATTAGTAAGCCACATCTACGGCTTATTTATACTGTCGAATCTGGCTAAAATTTAGCATAACATACTTCTTTTTGAAAACCTATTCTCACATTTCACCATATCTACCTAAAATCCTCTTAACAATTGGTGATTTTAACCAAAATTCTCTTTATCATTGCTATTGTTTCGTTAAAAAACGTTTCTATTTTGTAAAAAATATTATATAATATAAAGAATGAATAAGAAGGAGGTTTATGATGACTCAAGAAATTCTCTATGTTTGTGAAGAAATTCATCCTACCATTACAAAAAAATTTTTGCAGTCTCCTGTTCATGTTCATGATCATCCAGAACTTTCTATCATCTTAAATGGTGAAGCTGTTTATTCCATTAAAGATAAGACACATATAGTACGCAAGGGTGAACTGGTACTCTTTAATCCCAATGTTCCCCATAGTGTTTATTTATCACCTCAAACACAATATAAAGATTTACATATTGGCTATAGTACGCTAACAGAAAGTGTTATGGAATATTTTGATAAAACAGGGAATGATTTTATTATTTTAAAACTCAGTAGCGAGAAAAAGTATTTTTACACCCTTTGCGAGGAGCTTTTACAAGAATATCGCCTCAGAAAGAAAGACTGTCGTACGATGATTCATGCCATCGCTAGCCAGCTTCTTGTACTTATTTACCGTGAACTTGTAAAGGAAGGTGTAGCACCTTCTGAGCATTTATGCAATATGGGTTACCCCGATAAACGTAAGGTGGTAGATTTCATCACTCACTATATTAATGAAAACTATATGAATGAAATCTCCTTAGATATGTTTGCTAAAGACATGTATTTGAGTCAAGTCTATATTTCTAAAATCTTCAAAGAAGAAACCGGTAGTTCTCCTATTAACTATCTCATTAAAACAAGACTCTCCAAAGCTAAAGAATTACTAGAAGAACAAGACCTTCCTATAAAAGTAGTGTCAGGACAGGTAGGCTATGAAGATGCTTATCACTTTAGTAAGCTCTTTAAAAAATATTACGGCTATGCCCCCTCTGCACTTAAACGCCGCAAGAATTAGGATAAATATAAATAAAGAGCGACTCTTATCAGTAACTAATAAGAGTCGCTCTTTATTTATATTTATTTCACTGTTTTAATTATGCTTCTGGATTTGGAGCAGCTACTGGGCAAACGCTTGCACATGAACCACATTCAATACATTCATCAGGATTGATTACATAAATGCTATCTCCTTCTGAAATACAGCTTACTGGACATTCAGCTGCACATGCACCACAACTAATACAATCTTCGTTAATAATATATGCCATAATTATGACCTCCCATATGTTTAAAGTAAACTCAAATTCATGATACTATTATTAGTATAGCATGTCAAGATTTTACTAGTGATAAAATATATCCTTTATACAATTTTAGCAATATTGCTAAATAAACTCTATTTCCCAGTTAAAACGTCCTGTGGATCACCCCATACTTACCATTTAGCATTCTCTACATCTCTTAGATCAAACCAATATTCTGTATAATCTTCTTCGTGAGCCACTCTTTCTAGTTTGTAATATGTTCCATCCTCATTAAATGCTAATAAAGTATTACAATCGATTAAGTAGAAAGCAATAAAAGGTAGTGGGCAATATTTCCCTTCATACGTAACCCAAAGTTTACATCTTACAATGTACTCTTGCTTTACCCCTATATCTATAGCAAGGTATTTTTCTGGATAAGGTAAAATTTCTGTATAATAATATGGATATTTAGCTACAATAACCTCATTTTTTTTAATATCTTTTCTTCCTAATGATATAATAGTGCCTATGTTTAACTGAGTGAGTTCATTATCTTTTATTAATACTTCTGTTATTTTCCAATCTCCGTAAAATTCCCTTCTTTCATCATTAATATGCCCCCCCCCATGGCTGAGTCTCCTCCAGATTAGTACTTAATTTTCTAGCTAGCCAATCCGCTTCTTCTAGTTGCTCAGTCAGTTTCTTTTCTAGTTCTTCTATTCGAGCCTCATCATTTACTTTAACTTGATCTAATTGCCTTTCTAACGCTTGAATTGATATCATGCTACTAGCTATTTCTTCCTGTTTACTCTTGTTGCTCATATAGAGGGAGAAAATAGAGATTAAAAGTACTACATTGGCTACTAAAACTATTTTAAATACTCTCTTCATAAACTCCTCCATATATTATTGTTTATTCCTATCATAAGGTGTGCTACTTCCTAGATACATCTCTAGTTAATCAGTTGTTTTCTTACAATGTTCATTATAACAATCAGCAGCTTTTCTTACAGCTGGCCCTAACTGCAATATGTCTGTCAATTCTCAACTTCCATAAAACTCTTGACTGAATTTCTGAAAGTAAAACCTATATTCTAGACTGTCCTTCTGGCCATATCTCCTCACCCATCCATCCATCCATCCATCCATCTATTATTTGCATACTAATGGCTTCACTTTCATCCAAAAATCGAATTTTATCAATACAAGCGAAGCGAATCTTCCTGTGTTACTTTTCATAAAGGCTATGATAAAAGCACTTACTAATAGTGCTTCTATCATAGCCCCCTCCTTTCTTTACACTATTACTTATATACCATGCACTATTTTCTTTAAATAATCTTAAGTTATCCTGTCAGTTACTAAAACTTTTCTTTTTAGCCCTTTTACCACTTTGATTCTTCTATACCCCGTGTTCTTCTTAATTCATCTACATCATCTTGTGTTATATTAATATATCCAGCATAAGACTTATAGACCTTTCCGAGTATCTAAATTCTGAATATTGTATTACGCAAACTCATAAAAATAGTTAAGATTATCAGGCTGACTTATTCTCTTAAGTTCTAAATAGTATCCTTGCTCTTCTACAATTATTGTATCTTCATCTTTTATATAGAACTTTCGTAGAGGTTCTCTATAAAAGAGTTCTCCCTCTGCACTTATTACTTCAATAAACACAAAATAATCACCTGTAATGCCTAATTTACTCAGTTCTGGATGTCCCTTCATATGGGTTTGCGTTCTACTTAGAATAGGAATAATATCTATCTTCGTCTTATAATACTTAGCTACAATCTGTCCGTTAGTCATCATCCAATTTCTATCCATCTTTATATGAGTTCCTATTAACTTTGATATTTCCTTCTTTGAAATACATGCATTATTTGACTTTGCTAAGATTTTATTTACCTCCCATTCCCCATAAGTGGGTAAATATACATATCCCCCATCTCTCTTATCTAACATCGTTGTATCTTCCTCTATATAATTTACTTTTCCTAACTTGGCCTTACTTTGGATTGTTTCTTCATTATAAATCATACCGGGATATTGATAGTAATACGCTGAATCTCTCATATGTTCTAGACGTTTTAACTTTACAGTACTCTCACATTTTATAGCATCAGCAATCAACGTCTCATCATCCACTACAATAAATCCATCTACCACTATATTCGGCATCTTATCTATGTCATCTCCGCACTTCCCCCATGTTATACTAAAATAGGGCTTGCTTTCTAAATCTTCTTTAACCCATTTTATAAAATTTGCTTCTCTATTAGTTCGATAGTAAAACAATTCAACAAAATCTAATCGCACATCAACTCGATGCTCATAGTTATCTTGTTCAAGGCAAATGATTTCTCCATCTTTTTCATACATAATATAGTCAGGTGTAATAGTCACCACGACACCTATCATATCTGCTGTTTCATTAGTCGCTTTTTTTAAAGAACTGTCGCCTTTAGCATAATCATATTTTTTAATGCCTTGATGTGTGCTCCTTACAACCTCCCATTTACCGTAAATCATATTATACGGTTGTCGTTGGCACAACATCGCTTCCTGTTCTAATCTCTGTTGTTCATATTCCATTCCATTTAAATAATCTTTCTTGCCACTTCCAGTTTCTGCCACAGTACTTATCCTATCTTTTCGCTTCCCAATCAACAGTAATATTAAGCATAATATGGCTATCATAAAAATGAGTATACTTTTTTTCTTGTTATTATTTATTTTCATAATACAGTATTTTACCCCCACCCATTTCCATTTCTCTCATAGTTTCCCTCCAGAAACATCTCTACTTCATCATATAATCTATAATAATCACTACTCTTAAGCTTTTTCATCCAACTCTCTATTGTTGTATAGCCACTGCCTTTCTTATACTCATCTATAAGAGGTACCCAACTCTGAAAATTCCCCCATTTATATCTTGTTGTAATTAATGCATCTAATTCATATTGCTTATATTCATACTTATATAAATAATAAGGGATTTTTTCCAATGTAAGTTCCTGTTCTCTTTTTACCGCTTCAACCACTCTTCTAATTTGAGTATTTACCAATTCATAGTTCATCATCTCTATAGCTTGTGCAGTAGTTACCCAGTAACCATTTTCAGCCAAAAAATCAAGTGTAATTTTTCCGTTATCTTTATAATGCTTGATTATCTTATCGGCATCTTTCTCAAGTGTATTTGCCAAGTTTTTGTTACCTGTTCCACGAACTATCTCCTCTACTTGTTCTTTAAAAACATCTACCCCAAGGTCTACTTGCAATGCTGTTCCAAATCCAAGTGTTAAGCGAGCGTCATTTGCATATTGGGCCCGTAGCTTAGTTAATTCGTATTGAGCTTCGAAATAAGGTTGTCCATTACCGGTCATAGAAATTAGTTTTACCGACGATATAAACTTTTTTTCACTATCTCTATGTGACAATTCATATAATTGTAAAAACTCATACCCTTTTTTAGTAAAGTACTCTGATGGTACTCCAAATTCTTCTGTAAATTTCTTACCATATTCATTTTTTATACCACTATCTAATTTAGTATATCCTGCATTTGTTCCAATATTAATCACATTTATTCTACCTGCATATTGTTTCAAACCTTTTTCAGCTGTTCCTATTATTCCTCCCAATATTCCTTGTTCCTCCAATGTATATTCCCAGTTTCCTCTCTTTTCTTTATTAATTTGTATCGCTATATATGAATGGTCATTAGATATACAATATTGTTCATCTAGGTTATTATCCAAATTAGGATTCTGTAATATCACTTGAACTTCAACAAACTCTTCTATATTTAATACTTTATTGCTATTTGGAAAATCAATTTTCAAATATGCATTCGCTAATAAATACGCCTCTTCACCCAATAATTCTTCTACGCACACCCGTGTTTCATTAGTACATATCGTTCCATCTACCGCAACTATTTTCTCTTTAAACGCCTCATCAAAACCACTATCAGTCGAATAATAATATTGTATATATATATCTTTTAAGTCTACTTTTTCTTTACCTCTATTAGTAACTTTGAACTTCAGCTTCATCATATTTTCTTCAACTTTGGGTTCTGATGTCATTTCTATTATTAATTTATTATTTTCTTCGTAGCAAATCTCACTTTCATCTAAAAATCGAATATTATCAATACAAGCGAAACTAAATCCGTCATTATCACCGTTATCTTCTAATCTAAACTTAATAGTGTATTCTTTGCCTTGATACAATGAATTAAGCTTATAATGCATATTTTCCCAATCAGTGATAGCATAACTTCCGCCATTTACCTTATGTAATAGACCTTCTTTTTCTAAATAACTTGTTTCTGTCTTTAACATATAATAATGTGGATCTTCCTGTGTTGCCTCTGGATATAACCAACCATAAAATGGGTCTATTCCTTCTCCTTCGATTTCTATTGCTATATTAGGTATATTAGAAGTGGTTGTCCCATAAAGCCAGTCAAATCTTAATGTGGTAGCATTCTTAGGTATAGTGACTGTTCTACTTACCTCACTATAGCCATTTTGATTCGTTAAAATACAACTCTTTTTCCCATCATAAGCTGATGATAATTTATTGTCTTCAACTACACATCCTTCTGCAATCTGAACATCGCCTACCACTTGCCATTTGCTTAAATCATTCTCAAAGCCCATTTCTGCATTAGTAGCCATTGCATTCTTACTTCCTGCTAATTTAAAGATACTACCACCATTAAGCTCATTATATAAACTCACCTGTGCCGTTGATGTAGATACGTTATCTATCACTAATGCTTTCATGAGTTCTACTGCATTTTCTACGGCCTGTGCATTACTAATTACAGAACTATAACCATAATAAGCGGCAGCGCCATGATTTAGAAAAGCATTGCTTAACTGGTCTGTAGCTAAACTTTCACATGAGTTGTTAATAATAATACTATTGGCTAATGTTCCTAAATTGTTTTCAAACCACTTATCTGACATTAGATAGTAGCATTTATATGTTTTATTAACCACATCAAGTTCCCACATCCCCATTATCTCTTCCGATACGAATTCATTTCTATATTTATAATAAGCGTTAGAATACATTTTGTCATCTTTTGGATCGTACCAAACACCGGTTCCATCAGCTGCTAGATATTTTCCTTCCAATCCATGAGAAATAAAAATAATAATGCCATAATCATTAAGTTTTTTTAACGATTCTATATTAGCTTCTTTATCGGTTAAAACCTCTACTTGAAAGTCTATTTTTGACTCTTTAAGCATCTTTTTTATAGCCTCAACTTCTGTATGATTTCCCCAGTCAGTTTCACAAGGTGACCATATAAGTACTTTATTAGATGAGATATCAACGTATTCCCATTTTTCATCAGAAACAGATGCCACTATATTTCCTGGTTTTCCACCCCTACTTTTCAAACTATTGTCTTCTTCATCCTCTACCCGGATATAATTTTCTACTCCACCTTTGTATGTTATTCTTATTCCGTTGTCTTCTACCCATATTTTCTCTACTATATCTGCTCGAATGAGAAAATCACTTAATACTTCAATAAGCTCTTTAGATGATAAATTTTCATTGGTCGCAAAAATCTCATCTATCTTTTGACTCATTAGCTCATTAAATCGGTCTATTTCTTCTAAATTTATATCTGTGAAATTTACAAGAAATGTCCTTTCATCTGTCTTTCCTTCATTATCTGTTGCAACTATCTTACAATTTATCTTACCTAATGGCATGTCAGCAAAGTCTATTATGGAAGAATATTGGTTTTCCTCATCCTCTAGTAACTGTCCCTTAATAATCCATCCGTCATTTTCATCTTGTATCCATAGGTCAATACTTTTTATCTCTTTTTTCTTTCGTACTTTAGCAGATATTTTATTTTCCGTATTCTCATAAGAAAAGACTGCTCTCTTCTCTATTTTGGTATCTAAAATGATATCATCTATACCACAATTAACTACGGTAACGTGAGCTTTACAAATCACATCCCCTTCTGTGGTATACAAAAATATATCCGTTTCGCCTATACCAACAGTTTTAAACTGATTTCCAGCTACTGCTACAATCTTCTCATTTGAACTCTTTAATACAATATGCTCCTTATCCACTGCAGTAAATGGAATAATTCTTTCTGATGAGTCATTAATGTTTAACTCTAATTCTTCTTCATTAAAATAAGCTTCTCCCGAACTCTTTCCTGCTACAATAATCTGATAAAGCGCTTGGTAATCCTGTATATCCCTAATTGTATC
The DNA here is from genome assembly GCA_023393125.1 of Bacillota bacterium. GTDB lineage: Bacteria > Bacillota > Clostridia > Lachnospirales > Cellulosilyticaceae > Cellulosilyticum. The sequence continues at coordinate 2,031 of JAEWMQ010000115.1, read as the reverse complement.
TAAGTATGTAACATTTGCTACTGGGTACTCTGCCTCATTATACTCATGACTTGAAAATTTTAGTACCTCTTCTGTACTTAAAAGATAATACGTATACGGGTATCTACCTATACCCACTGCATGAGTTGTATCTACATGATACCAGTTTCCATCTATCTTGATTAAATTCCATGCATGTGTATCATTTGTAACAACCCTGCTCTCGATCCCTGCAAGGGTACATAATTGATATGTTAAGTTAGCATATCCATCACATATGGTGGTTTTATCAGATAATACATCATATAATTTATAATGGGTATAAGTGTGGTCATAAGAATAATTCTTTACTACATAATCAAAAATGCTCTTTACTTTTTCATGTTCGTTAATAGATGCACTTGTTATATCATTAATAATATATGCCAATTGTTGTTTTACAAAAGCTTGTTTATTGCATTCCTCTTCCCCTAACTCACTATCATAAGTAACTGTTAGTACTAAACATTGTCTTACTTCACTTGTGTTAGTAGTATATTTCCAGCTATTAACCGAATCTATTAGTGGTGTTTGTTTATTTATTTTACTCATAATAGAATCTATCATTTGAACAACTTCATTATTTGTCCCTAAATAATTTACTTCTACTTGCTTTTGCTTACTTTGAAATGCTGTTCTTAGTTTATTTTCTAAATCGTTTTGTACCTCTTCCTTTGTTTTATATACTATATTTAATTTAACCTTGAGTATGCTATCAATTGTTTCAGAACTCATTGTATAAGAATCTACACCAAAAGCTGCCGCCTCCATGATTGGTTCGACAATGGCTACCACGTCTGTATCTAACTCACAGCTCAATTCAAGTGTCACTTTTCTTTGGTTAATGCCTTCTTGTATTTCACTCTGTATAAGTTCTTTTTCATCTTTATACTTAACTTCTACATTAATCCTTAGTATTTCTCCTTGTAAAATATAAGATATCGTATATGTTTTAATGATATTTTCTTCTTCCTTTAGTTTCTCCATAACTATAGCAATATCATTTGGATCACCGTTAAAATTAAACTCTATAATTTCTTGTTTGTTCTGTACAGCTTCTTGTATCATTTGCTCTATATTTTCATCTATCTGTATTTCTTCTTTATAAATAAAACTTACTTTTACAGCTATCATTCCTTCTAACTGCGCATAGGATATACCATAACTTTTTACTCGGTGTTCTATCTCCCCTAAAACTTTATTAACGCTTTTTCCTACTTCTTCTATTGTTCCTGCATAATTAAATGCTACTTCTGCTTTTTCACTTTGTATGCCTTCTTTTATTACCCTTTCTATATCTGCCTCTACATTTATCTCTGGTTCCACTGTTGTCTCTCTATAAGTAAAACTTATTTTTACAGCTATTATTTCTTCTAACTGCGCATAAGATAAACTATAATTTTTTACACTGTGTTCTATCTCTCCTAAAACCTTATTAATACACGCTCCTACTTCTTCTATCGTCCCTGCATAATTAAATGCTACTTCTGCTTTTTTACTTTGTACGCCTTCTTTTATTACCTTTTCTATATCTGTCTCTACATTTATCTCTGGTTCCACTGTTGTCTCTCTATAAGTAAAACTTATTTTTACAACTATCATTTGTTCTAACTGCGCATAAGATAAACTATAATTTTTTACACTGTGTTCTATCTCTCCTAAAACCTTACTAATACATGTCCCTACTTCTTCTATTGTCCCTGCATAATTAAATGCTACTTCTGCTTTTTTACTTTGCACGCCTTCTTTTATTACCTTTTCTATATCTGTCTCTACATTTACCTCTGGCTCCACTGTTGCCTCTCTATAGGTAAAACTTATTTTTACAGCTATTATTTTTTCTAACTGCGCATACGATAAACTATAATTTTTTACACTGTGTTCTGTCTCTCCTAAAACCTTACTAATACATGCCCCTACTTCTTCTATTGTCCCTGCATAATTAAATGCTACTTCTGCTTTTTTACTTTGCACGCCTTCTTTTATTACCTTTTCTATATCTGTCTCTACATT
>JAEWMQ010000066.1 GCA_023393125.1 Bacillota bacterium | reverse complement strand
CCCATCCGAAAGGAGTAAGACCCCTTAGAGACTATGAGGTAGATAGGTTGGAGCTGTAAGCATGGTAACATGTTCAGGTGACCAATACTAACGGTTCGAGGGTTTGACCTAGAAAAAACGGTTAAACAAGTTGTAGTATTTGTTTTTGAAGGTATGAGAAGAGGGCACCCGAGAGGGTGTTTTTTTGTATTTAAATAAACCAATATACTTCGTTTCTACTTAAAAAGGATTAAAAAGGAGTACAAATATTATTAAAAAGAGTAATTGCAATCAAAAAACAAAACACATAGAATAGTATTAAATTAAAAAAAGATGCAACGGGGCATATAGAAAACCATTTTTCTTATGCCCTGTTGTTTTTTTGTTTATAGGTATTAGAAGTGAAATTTTATAGATGTAAGGAGGATGAGCACATGAAAGTAATGAAAAAAGTAGGTGTTTTATTAATATGTATCATGGCAAGTTCAATAGGATTAACCGGTTGTAGTTCAAGTACAGAAACAAGTAGTAAACAAAATGGAGAAGTTAATGTCATTTGTTGGTCAGAGTATTTACCAGAGGAAGTGATAACTGATTTTGAGCAAGAATTAGGGGTTAAGATTAATATGACAACTTATACTTCAGCAGATGAGATGTTAGCAAAGGTACAATCCAGTGCAAAGGGTACATATGATATGATTATTGCGCCTGGCGTAAATACTTCCATTCTAAAGAAACAAGAAATTATTACTGAATTAGACTTTTCTAAAATTCCTAACAGTACCAATATTGATCCAATCTATATAAGTACCCCTAATGATCCAGAGAATAAATATTCTATTCCATATTTATATACAAGTGTGGTTATAGCAGTGAATACAGATGTCATAAAAGATAAAATCACAAGCTATGAGGATTTATTAAAATCAGATTATAAAGATTCTATTGTTGTAATAGAAGATGTTAGAACAGTAGTAGCTATGGCACTTATGGCTAAAGGATATGATGCCAATGATACAAGTCCTGAAGCTTTAGGAGCAGCAGAAGAATATTTAATAGCACTTAAACCTAATATTCATGCATTCAATGGGGATAGTCCAAAAACACTTTTATTAAATGGGGAATGTCCTATTGGTTTAATCTATGGCGGTGAATGTGCATTAGCAATGGATGAGAATCCAGCAATTGTGGGTATTTATCCTAAAGAAGGTATTTACTTTGAGACAGATATGATGATGAAAACCAAAGATGCTAAAAATCCTGATAATGTTGAGCTCCTTATTAATTACCTATGTGATGCACAGGTAAGTGCAAAGATTTCTTCTTACTTTCCATATATTAATCCTAACAAGGCTGCTAGAGAGTATTTGCCAGAAGAATTCTTGAACAATAACATTAAGAATATTCCAGATGAAGAAGTTAAGAATAGTAAACCTTTGATAGATATAGGAGAAGAGCTGAGTAAAGTTGTTGATTTATGGACTAAGTTTAAGAGCTAGGGAGTAGATCAAATAATAGAAAATAGTAGTGACGTAGAGGAGATGGGAATATGAAAGAATTAGTGATTATCATTAGACCAGAGAAATTAGAAAAAGTAAAAGCAATTTTAGATGCACCTAGTAGTGGGGGAATGACTATATCTAGTGTAATGGGATGTGGCGTTCAAAGAGGAGCAACAGAAGTAGTTAATGAAATCAAAGGATTAAAAACAACTATTAATCTATTACCTAAAATTAAGGTAGAGGTTGTAGTAGAGGATGATAAAGTGGAAGATTTAATGATGCGTATTAAAGACGAAGTCAGTACAGGCAATGTAGGAGATGGTAAAATATTTGTACGTACCATAGAAGATGCCATGAGGCTTAGAACAGGTGAAAGAGGAAATAAAGCATTATAGGATATTCAAAAAAGAAATAGTATTAGATGCAAAGGGGCATAAGAAAAACATTATTTTTTCTTATGCCCCTTTGCATCTATAAAACTGGTATATAGCTTAGGAATGGAATTAAAGCATGAAAGGTTAATAGATAGGGAGGAATGATATATGACAGAAGTCATTGTAAAAATAGAGAATGTAAATAAAAGCTATGGAGATAGTCAAGTTGTTAAAAACCTAAATATAGACATTCAAAAAGGAGAGTTTCTTACCATGTTAGGGCCTTCAGGTTGTGGTAAAACTACCACCCTTCGTATGATAGCAGGCTTTGAAGTACCTACAGATGGCAATATCTTTGTAGAAGGAGAGGAGATACAAGATACAGAACCTTACGATAGAGCGGTTAATACAGTATTTCAAAACTATGCACTTTTTCCTCATATGACGATATTTGATAACATTGCCTATGGTTTAAAACTAAAAAAAATACCTAAAAATGAGATTAAGGAACGTGTGTTTCATATGTTGGAGCTTGTACAGCTTACAGGATATGAGAAGAGAAAGCCAGATCAACTCTCTGGGGGACAAAAACAAAGGGTAGCTATTGCGAGAGCTTTGATTAATAGACCTAAAGTACTTCTTTTAGATGAACCTTTAGGTGCTTTAGATTTAAAACTTCGCAAACAAATGCAATTTGAACTTAAAAGACTTCAAAAGAAATTAGGCATTACTTTTGTCTATGTTACCCATGATCAAGAAGAGGCCCTAACTATGAGTGATCGTATTGCGATTATGTATCAAGGGAACCTTGAACAAATAGGAACCCCTAAAGAAATCTATGAAAAACCAGCATCTAAGTTTGTAGCAGATTTTATAGGTGAATCTAATATCTTTTATAGCACAGTAGGAAAACTAGTAGAAGATGGGACAGCAGAACTGCTCTTAGAAAATGGAGAGGTAACAGCCTATACGCCTCAAAATAAAGTAAATGATATTGTTTTTGTATCTGTAAGACCAGAGAATATGCAAATGTCTCAGGTACCCGTTCTTGGATTTAATCTTATAGGTGAGGTGAAAGAGCAAACTTATATTGGAAATGTGAATAAGGTGAGCGTTATGTTGCCTTCAGGATATGAAGTGAAAATTAATTTAAGACCAAAAGAGAGTATGCCAGAGTTAGGAGAAAAAGTATTTTTACATTGGGACAAAGAAGATGGCGTTGTAATTCAATCAGAAAGTCAACCTATTTTTTATGCCATAGATAATCCAGTTTTTAATCAGCATACAAATCAATAGGAGGTGAGGATATGAGTACTAAACACAAAAAAAAGAAATTTAATAAAGCTAAAATAGTCATGACAGGTCCTGTATCTCTTTGGCTCATATTGCTTGTAGCTATTCCTTTTATTTATGTAATTGGTGTTAGTTTTTTAGAGAAAGGAACTTATGGAGGAGTTAAACCTGTTATCACCTTGCACAACTATGTAGATGCACTAAATCCGCTTTATTTAAAAGTATTTGGTGAATCGATTGTAGTAGCAGCTATCATCACTATTGTATGTGTTTTAATTGCATACCCATTTACCTACTATATTGCTCAAAAAAATGCAGTTCAGAAGGCGGTACTTATGTCTATGGTAACCATACCTTTTCTAGTACCTTCTCTTATTCGCTTATTTAGTTTAACAAATTTGCTTAGAAAAAATGGGATTATTAATGAAGTACTTATCCGATTAGGCATTATAGAGGAGCCGTTATCCTTAGTTTACAACAAACTTGGAGCGATGATAGGACTTGTGTATATTTTATTACCTTTTATGATTTTGCCACTGTATAGTTCTATTGAGAAACTTGATAAATCTTATCTAGAGGCAAGTAGCGATTTAGGAGCAAAACCTCATAAAACTTTTATCAATATTACTTTACCACTCACGATGCCGGGCATTTTTGCAGGTTCCATTCTTGTATTTATTCCAAGCTTAGGTCTTTACTATGTAACAGACATTATGGGTGGTAGCAAGATGCAACTCATAGGAAATATTATTAAAAATGAATTCATAACAGCTAGAAACTGGCCTGTAGGGGCGGCTATATCTGTATTTTTAGTTATTATCACCTTGGTTATGATTTTTGGTTATCAAAAATCTGGTGGCGATATGAATGATTTAGGTGTTTAGAAGGGAGGCGTAGCAATGAAAAGAACAACAAAGAAAAAAGTAGGAAGAAGATTTAAAAATGCATATATTGGGCTAGTCTTTTTATTTCTCTATCTGCCTATTTTACTCGTTATTATATTCTCTTTTAATACTTCTAAAATGAATATTGTTTGGGAAGGCTTTACCTTGTCTTGGTATGGAACTTTCTTTAAAAATAGACCACTAATGGAAGCCTTATATAATACGTTAATTGTAGCAGTGGCAAGTACTGTTATTGCTACAGTGATCGGAACAATAGGTGCAGTAGGACTTCATAAATATAATTTTAGAGGGAAGAAAATAATTGATAAACTCCTGTATATGCCCATTGTTATTCCGGAGATTATATTAGGAATTTCCCTACTTGCCATATTCTCTATACTTAATATACCACTTGGTCTAATGAGTATTACCATCGCCCATATTACATTTAGCATACCTTTTGTAGTTATTAATGTAAGGGCTAGATTAGCAGGGTTTAATGCTTCTTTAGAAGAAGCTGCTATGGACTTAGGTGCAAATCGTTTTACTACTTTTATGACTATTACCTTACCACTTATTATGCCAGGGGTATTATCAGGAGCAATGTTAGCTTTTGCACTTTCTATAGATGATGTAGTCATTAGTTTCTTTACTTGTGGTCCACAAAGTACCACCTTACCAATAAAAATCCTATCTATGGTTAAGACGGGGGTAACACCAGAAGTTAATGCCCTATCAACAATTATTATGGTCATTACTATGGTTATTATCTGCTTAAATACAAGAGCTCAGGTCAAGCGAATAAAGGCATTGGAACAGTGACAGCTTGAGGAAAAGGGGGAAAAGAGATGCTTTATGATATGGTGATTGAAGATGGAACAATTGTAGATCCGAAAAGAGGAAAAACAACGGTTTGCCATCTAGGAATTAAATCAGGCAAGATAGAGGCTATTACAAGAGAAAAGCTTCAAGGAAAGCAAACAATAAGTGGAGCAGGTTGTATAGTTTGCCCTGGGTTTATCGATATACATGCTCATGTAGAGGGAAAGGAAGAATGTGCAAAGCTCCTAGCAGCTATGGGTGTAACGACGGTATATAATGGCAACTGTGGTATGGGGGTAGGAGATTTAAAAGGATTCTTTAATAAATATGAAAAAGAAGGGTTTATCATCAATCAAATAGAGCAGGTGGGACATACCACTTTAAGAGAGGCAGTAGGTTTAGTGGATCGCTATCAAGCAGCAAGTGATGGGCAAATAGAGGAAATGAAAAACTTACTAGAAAAAGCCTTTAAAGAGGGGGCATATGGACTTTCTTTTGGACTTGAATATGTCCCAGGTGCTTCGAAAGAGGAGGTTATGAGGCTTAGTCAAATGGCCGCTAGATATAATAAGCTTGTTAGTATTCATACTAGAAGTGATGGCTACGCAGGATTAACAACACTTAGAGAAGCTACTGAGATTACTAAAATAACAGGAGCTAGAGTTCAGATTTCTCATCTTGTCTATCAATTTGGAATGGGTATGATAACAGAAGCACTCAGAATGATTGATAATGCCTTAAAAGAAGGGTTGGACATTACAGTAGATTCAGGCGTGTATAGCCACTTTGCAACAGCTATAGGCAGTGCAGTTTATGATGAAGGATGCATAGAAAAATGGGGCTGTGATTATAATCAGTTCATTGCAGCTACTGGAATGTATAGAGGCCAAAGGTTAACAAAAGAAATGTATGCTAAGCTTCGAGAACATATGCCAGAAGAAACAGTTATAGGCATGGTAGGAAAAGAACATGAAGTATTTGAAGCATTAGAAAAGTCTTATATGATGGTGAGTACAGATGCAGGAACTCTATACGATGGCAATATGTCAGGGCATCCTCAAGATGCAGGAACTTACCCAAGATTTTTTAGGACAATGGTAAGGGAACAAAATAAGCTTACTTGGCTGGAGGCTATTAGAAGATGTACGTATTTACCGGCTAGTAGGTTAGGACTAGAGCATAAAGGGTGTATTGAAATAGGTGCAGATGCAGATCTTGTTATTTTTGACCCTAATATTATAGAAGATAGGGCGCAGTATCCAGGTTTTGGCCCAGTAGATGCCAGGCCAGAAGGTATAGACTATGTCATTGTCAATGGAATAGTTGTAGTTCAAGGCAAAGAAATTTTAGAAGAAAAACCAGGAAAGATAATTAAGGGAAAGCTTGAACTATTTCAGTGGGAATAAACTTATACATTAATGCATTTGAGATGTGAATAGAGGAGGAAGGAAGATGGAGGTAAAAAAGAATTATATCAATGGTGAGTGGATAGAAGGTACATCAGGCAAAGTCATAGAAGTTATAAATCCAGCTAATGGAGAAATCATTGCTTATGTATCCGAAAGTAGTATTCGAGATACAAGAGCTGCTATCAAAGCAGCCAAAGAAGCTTTTTATGTGACAAGGCAGTGGCGGGATATGGATTCACAAATGAGAGGGGATTTGCTTTTAAAGATTGCAGACTGCATAGAGCTACATAAAGAAGAATTTGCGAGATTAGATACTTTAGATAATGGTAAACCTCTTAGAGAAGCTGAAGGGGACATAGATGATGGCATTCATACCTTTAGATATTATGCAGGACTTATCAAGGTACCTTATGGTGGTGGCTATGATGTTAATAGTAACTTTGGTAAAATGCACTCTTATATGATACATGAGCCAGTGGGGGTATGTGCACAAATCACGCCATGGAACTATCCGTTTCTCATGGCTGTATGGAAATTAGCACCTGCCTTAGCGGCAGGCAATAGTATTGTCTTTAAGCCAAGTCCAAAAGCACCTCTTTCTACCATACGCCTTTTTGAAATATTTGAAGAAGTAGGTGTTCCTAAAGGAACAGTTAACCTTGTACAAGGAGATGCTGATGTAGGGAATGAACTAGGGGCTAATAAAGATGTAGATATGGTGACCTTTACAGGAAGTACAAGAGTTGGTCAAAGCTTAATGGTGGCAGCATCTAATAATGTGAAAAAAATAGGACTTGAATTAGGGGGTAAATCGCCGAATATCATTTTTTCAGATACTGATTTAGAAGGTGCTGTAGAATGGGCAATGATTGGTATATTTTTTAATCAAGGGGAGGTATGCTCTGCGGGTTCACGCATTATCATTGAAGAATCTATTAAAGAGGCATTTGTTGAACGTCTAGCTCAAAGGGCAAATGCTATGACCGTTGGTAATCCTTTTAATAATCCTGATATAGGACCTGTTATTACTAAAGAACATATGGAAAAAGTACTTGAGTATATTCAAGATGGTATAGATGAAGGAGCAAACTTAGTATGCGGTGGAGAACGTTATACAGAAGGAGAATGTAAAAAAGGCTATTTTATTAGACCAACCATATTTGATAACTGTAAATCACATATGAAGATTGTTAGAGAAGAAATTTTTGGGCCTGTTGTGACAGTGCAGACTTTTAAGGCAGAAGAAGAGGCTATAGCTATGGCAAATGACACAGACTATGGGCTTGCAGGTGCAGTATTTACCAATGACATAACTAGAGCTATGCGTGTTATAAAAGAAATTAGAGCAGGTATTACTTGGGTGAATTGCTATAATCCCACCTTTAATGAAGCACCTTGGGGGGGCTATAAAATGAGTGGCATAGGAAGAGAACTAGGTATTCATGGGTTAGAAGAATATCAAGAAGTTAAACAAGTTAATATTAATCTTACCCCTGGTGTAGTTGGATGGTATATAAATGAATAAATGTTTTAGAAATTAGTTTCTAAAACGTAATAAATCCCAACGAGAAGAAACCCCTAGCTTGTTATATAAATTTTGAATATGTTTTTTTAAGGTGAAATTGCTAATACATAAAGTGTTAGCAATTTTTTCGTTATCTAATTCCTGAAAAATAAGTTCTAATACTTCTACTTCACGGTTTGTAAGATGATATTGGGTAACGAAATGTGGTGTACAAAAATGCTCACTTTTTTTGTACCGACCCCAAAAAGTTAGACCCAAAATCTAACCATTGGAGGTCGGTATTTTTATGTCAAAATACAGTTTTGAATTTAAGAAACAAGTGGTTTTAGAATATCTGAATGGCGAAGGTGGAACTCA
>JAEWMQ010000065.1 GCA_023393125.1 Bacillota bacterium | reverse complement strand
CTTAGAAATCATTTGATTAGGGTTTTGCATTACCATCCCTATTTTTTCTGCACGCTCTTTAATCGTTAGGTCTACCATATCTTTCCCTTGAAATAAAATCTGACCTGACGTTGGTTTATAAAAACCGCAAATAAGCTTTGAAAGTGTTGATTTACCCGCACCATTTTTCCCTATAATACTGATCATTTCACCCTTCTTAATTTCAAAACTTATATTGTTAAGGATATTTTTAGCCGCAGTATATCCAAAACTAACCTCTTTAAATGCTAAGACCGTTTCTTGTAACTCAGTTTTTTCCTCTGCCGGTATTTGCTTTACCCAATTAGCTAGCTTTTCCTTACTTTCTTCTAGGCAAATTGTATCCATATGCTGTGGTAAGTTGTCTTTATTAATATCACAGCCTGCATATTTTAGCGCTGTAATATACAGAGGCTCACGAATACCTGTTTCTGTTAGTATATTAGTCCCCAATAATTCAGCTGGTGTTATATCGGCTGCAATCTCGCCTTCACTTACTATAATAATACGATCTACATCTCTGTGTAGCACATCTTCAAGACGGTGCTCTACTATAATAACTGTCTTCTGCGTTTGTTTTTTAAGCTCATCAATAAGCTCAATAGCCGTTTTACCTGTGGCAGGATCTAAACTTGCTAGTGGTTCATCAAATAATAAGATATCAACATTATTGACAAGTACACCTGCTAGTGTCACTCTTTGTTTTTGCCCACCTGAAAGCTGATGAGGTGCTTCTTCAATGTGACTATTTATATCTACTATTTTAGAAACGGCTTCCACTCGCTTTTTCATCTCTTCTTGACTAACACAGTCATTTTCGAGTTTAAAGGCAATGTCTTCAGCTACAGTAAGCCCGATAAATTGCCCATCTGGATCTTGAAGTACAGTTCCAACTATATTAGAGAGCTTAAATATACTCATCTCTTTCGTTTCGTTTCCTAGAATCTTAAGACTACCTGATATTTCACCTTCATAATAAAAAGGAGCTAATCCATTGATACAGTTTGACAGCGTACTTTTTCCAGAACCCGATGGTCCTACAATCAGCACCTTCTCTCCTTCGTAAATAGTCAAATTAATATTCTTTAAAGTAGGTTTTGCTTGTGCTCTATATTGAAAACTAAAGTTGTTAAATTCAATAACCGGTTTTTTCATAAGAGTCCCTTTCTTAATTATTATCTTCTTTCTACCATTATTATATCATTAAAGAGGGATAAAAAATTCCGAAGCTTATTAGGCCTCGGAATCCTGTTTAGTGTTCTTGTTCTAAACTGCCTTTTTTAGTTCTTGTTTTAGCATAAGCTACTAATAAAGCTGTACCAATAATGCCCACAGTCACAATATTTGATATGCCTGCTACAAGACCTTGTAAATATACTTTATTAGCTGGTTCTGCATAAATAAGAATATCTAAACTTGGTGCTACAACACCCCACGCAATTACATTAGCTACTATTTGATATAAATTAAAGATAATGATTTTCTTTTTACCAAAATCTCCTTCACTTATATCTAACTTCTTCCACGCAAGACCAATAATAAGTCCTACTACTGCAGAAGCAATAATCCAGCTAAACCAAGGTGAACCATATGCAATTACATCCTTTAACGTGTGTCCAATAAATCCAATAGCTACACCTGCAATAGGTCCATAAAGAACTGCCATTAATGCTAGAAAAGCATATGCTGTTTGTATGTCAGTATTTGGGATACCTGTAGGAATTGCTGCAAAACGACCTAAAATAATAAATACAGCAGCTCCAATACCAATTGCAACTATGGTCTTGATTGATAATACTTTCTTGTTATCCATTTTTATTCCCCCTCTTATATTATAAAATTCATCTACTATTAAATTCCTCTACCTCATTTAGTTTAAGTACCCTTTATTTATAGAGTTTACCCGTTCTATAACATCAAAAAAACCAGATTCAAAGAACCTGGCTATTATACATGTTGATCCTCATCTTTCAGCATAAGCTGTTGGACTTAGCACCTTATATAACTTACAGGTTGCTGGGCTTCACAGGGCCATTCCCTCCACCTCTCTTGATAAGAGTTATTTAATTAAATAGATATTACTTAAATATTCTAAGATGCCTTACTAAACTTGTCAACTACCAATAACCTATTATTTCTATCATTTTACTATTTATAGCTTCATATATCACTGGCTACATCCTTTTTTCATGTTTTAGGATAGAGTAATAAAGTCTATCTTTATAATGACCATCTATAAAGAAGAAATCTCTTAACGTACCTTCATATCTAAAGCCACATTTCTTAATGACTCCTTCAGAAGCCAAGTTTTCTTCTCTGTGAGAAATTTGCACCTTATGCAGATTGATCTTTTTAAAGCCATAGTCAATAATAGCTAAAGTAGCTTCAGTTGCTAATCCTCTTTTTTGGAACTGTCCCCCTATACAATATTCAATCTCAGCAAAATGATTTTGGCTATTCACCATAAAAAAGGCTATTTGACCAATGCATTCATTGCTTTCTTTAAGAATAATCGCCCATCGATAAACATCTTGCTTTTCATAAGCTTCTATATATTTTCCTAGAAGTCCAGTAATCTCCTCTTTTGTTTCATAAACAGGTTCTCCATACATACGCTGTACTTTGGGATCACTTACCCAATTCTTCTGCATTGCCTCCCAGTCTTCATATATAAATCTTCTTAATGTCAAACGTTCTGTATAGATTATTTGTGTACCACAATGTGTTAGCATATCCTTTTCCCCTTCCATACTTTACTTTATGATTTATTAAATCCTCTTAGCTTCTTAACTTATTATATCCTCCTCTTTTACAATTCGTATATTGAATTATAAATATAATATACAAATTATATTACCAATAGGAGTTTCTATACGGAAATTGAATCTTATTAATGAACTAAGGAAATAACTAGGTAAAAAAGCTTTTCTTACGAGACAACAAATCCGTCATTTTAACACTAACTGGTGAGCAGCTTATCCCTTATGCCAAACGTATTATTGAATTAGAAGATTCTATGACCAACTCTTTTCATCTTGCCGATGCCTATACCAGACCTTCTCTATTTCTCTTACGCGCTCCAAATACCTCCTTTACCTATATCTCTTCATCATAAAAAAGATGACACCTATATTATTAGGCGTCATCTTTTAAGTATTTCTTAATCTTTTTCATTATATCCTTGAGAAAAAATCCAGTTTATAACTTAATAAACCCTTCTATTTTTTCATTGATAAAATATGGTCAATAATAACTGCAATTTCTGCTCTAGTCATATCAGCATCACCGTTAATGTACGCTTGTGCATCTCCTGTTATAATTCCTTGATTAATGCACCAAGCTACATCACCTTTTGCCCATGCTGGTATGTTCTTACCATCTTTATAAGCTGCTAATATCTGGTCTGGTTTATCAATAGTCTTATCCATACCATTATACGCCATCAATCTTGCTATAATGGACATTACTTCTACACGTTTAATCGTATGATTTGCTCTAAAGGTATTATCTTCGTAACCCTTCATTAGACCAAGGCCACTCATATTGCTAATACCTTCTGCATACCATTCATGTCCCTGGATATCTTTAAAGGCAGTCTTATCTGATGATCTATTTAGTATTAAACGATTAAGTAGCATCGCCATTTCTCCTCTTGTAAGTGAATCATTTGGCTTAAATTCTGTTTCAGTTTTTCCTACCATATAACCTAATTGAACTACTTTATTAATAAATTCTTTTGCCCAATGTTCTCTCACATCTTGAAGCTTATCTGGGTTTCCTGGCTGCAAATGAGGATTTACAGTAATTACTGGTTTAGGTTGTATTTGTGGCTTTTCTTCTGGTGTACTAGGCTTTGATGGTACACTAGAACCGCCACCTGAACCTGAATCATTTCCTGAACCTGAACTGCTACCCGTATCAGATTTAGCCCTTATTGTTATTACTACAGGCCTTGCCTCTACCTTTATTATTTCAGAACCACCTACTACAGCGGCTTCTATATTTTTAAAGGTAATAGATGTTATTGCCTGAGCTGTTAAGTGATCTTTAGCTGTAAACTCTAAGGTCATCATTTTTACTGATTCATTGCTTACTAAACTATCTTCACTAACTGCCTCAACTATAACGCTTCCTACAGTCTGTGTATTAATATCTTGTATTTTTAAGATGTCAGAACTTATGTTATTAAATGTCAATAGATTTTTATCATACTCAATAGTTGCTTTTAACCTTCCCATTCCTTTTGCTTTACTAAGAGTAATAGGTATTTGGAATTTCTGTCCACTTGTAACAGTGCTATTTTGAGCTTCTAAAAGAGCCTCTTCACGTTCTTCATGCTCTTGTTGTTTTACTGTCACTATACAGCTTGCAGTTTTATTACCATCAACTGTAGTTACAGTAACGGTTGCTCCCCCTACTCCAATTGCTACTACCTTACCTGTTTGATCTACTGTAACTATATTCTCATTATCACTGCTCCATATTACACCTGTATTAGTTGCGGCTTCAGGTAGGACAGTTGCTTGTAATTGATTGCTCTCACCTATGAGTAAATCAAGTGTACTTACACTTAATTTAACCTCTGTAACGGGAATAACTTCCTTAGCTGAAAACTTCCAATAGTCAAAGTTGAATAACTCACCTGTGGTATCTCCTTTGAATTTAAAGAAAATGGTGTGTACTCCACTAGTAGACTCTACGTCACAACTCATTACTTGCCATTCCTCTTTTCCACCTGTAGATTTAACTTCAAGTGTCCCAATTGGCTGACCATATGGTTTATCTAAATAGATTTCTATAGCTCCTCCTTGTGTAGAAGCTATATTAGCCTCGAAACTTGTAGCACCACTTATTCCAAAGTCTGCATTAGCTACAGCAATCCAATCACCACTATTTATACTTGTAACATTCATATTAGTTGCGATTTTCTCATGAGCTACACTACATATTTCTGTCTCAATGCCTGCATTCCAAGCTATGGTTTCTGCTTCATTTCTTACATACGGATTAAGGGATTTAAGTTGTGCAATACCCTGCATATCTGCTACAACATTTTTTATTGTACCATCTGAATAGTATTCTAGCTTATTAATATGTGGTGAACGATAGCCCAATGAAACACCTAACTCTTTAGCTACAGTCTGAGCATGATAAACAATATATGACTGTCCATTAAACTCAAAAATTGCATGATGGTTGTTGCCACCTACACCAAAGAATACAGAAGGATTCTTTAAAATAGGAGATACATAAGTAAATGGTCCCATAGGATTATCACTTACCATATAAGCAATCTCACCTGCTGGAGGTGCCCCTGCTGGACGCGCTCCTGATGCAAAGTTTGAACAATAAGAGTAATAATATTTACCATTATATTTATGAATACCAGAGTCCTCAAATAAATAAGGAGCAGAGATTTTAATAACTGCACTCTCTAAACCAAGCATATTATCTGTTAATTGAACTACTCTAGCTGTCTCTGGATTTGCCTCTTTCCCAGCTGGAATACCTCCACCAAAATACAGATAGCCAGTACCATCGTCGTCAACTAACACCGCTGGATCAAATAACCATTCTACATCAGCTACCCCTGGTGTTTGTTTAGTAATAAGTGCCTTTCCAAGAGGATCACTCCATGGCCCTACTGGACTCTCTCCTTCAAGTACCCCAATTCCACCTGCTGCATTAGCAAAATATAAGAAGAATTTATCTTCACCATTTATCTTTTTATGTGCTGCTGCTGGAGCCCATGAACCTACAGCCCATTTGGCTACACCATTTGGTCCTGCTACTTGAACATAACCATGATCTGTCCAGTTGACCATATCATCAGAAGATATAATAAGTACCCTATTCAGATTTGCAAATGTATTACTTATAATTTTACCAGTGCTATCATACATAAATTCATCACTTGACATATAAATATACACTCTACCATTATAGGTAATCGCATATGGGTCTGCACCTAACCTGTGACTAATCAGTGGATTAGAATATCCCAACTCTTTTCCAATTGCCTCTGTATCTAATGCCTTTAAGGTTATAGTCGATACCGCTTCCAAGGCTTTGTAAGAAACTTTTTCTCCTTGTGCTGTTAAACCTTGAACAGTAATATAATCTGTATTAATGGTAACTGTCTTATCTTTTGGAACAAAATCTGTTACCTTTAACTTAATTGTTGCAAATAATTTATTACTTTCTTGGTTGCTAACATTTACGGCAGTTCCTTTTACATTAAGCTGTAATCTATTATTTGAATAAGTATAAGAGGCATCCCCTAAAAGATTAGCCGAATTAAAAATAACATCTGTCACTGCAAGTTCTTTGGGAATGTTAAGTGAAGCTGAAATAGATGTATAATCACCCTCTGGTAATGCATCTAGCATTACTGGTACTTCAAGTTCCGTATTTTGTACTCCTAAAACATCAGAAACATTAGAAAGGCTTGCACCTAAAAGTACTCCTGATGACTCTGTACCACTAGCCTTCTCCTCTACTCTAAAGTAATCAAAGTCAACATACCCACCTGTTGTTTTAGTTGCATAATTAAACAGTGCAAAACGATATCCCATAAAATGAGGTAAAGTATATTCAAGTTGTAGTACTGATCCTATTTCACTCCAATTTGTTCCATCTAAACTATAATAGAAGTAGGCTTTATCTGTTCTATTTTTGTAGTTGAAATCAACTTTGAAATAAACTTTATTTTGATTAAGAGGAATGCTTGTTACTTCTTCCATTGTTTCTTTTGTATCATTAATAGCTCCTTTACCATTTATTCTAACAATGGATTTTGAGCCATTAATCATTTTAACGCCTACATAACCATACTTGTTTTGGAAAGCTGCAAGTCCTGCATAATCTCCATCTTTCATATTGCTTACATCCATGGCTATATTTCCTGAACATTCAGGTCCAAAGGTTCTTTGCGTAAGTGTATTTCTAGCATCTAGAATGCTCGTACTCTTCTTACCTGTTGTAAGCCTTAAGTAACCCGTTCTGTCAGTTAAAGACCATTTTGTATTATCTGGATTATGATTCCATTGCCAAACTAAGGCTAAATCAGAACCATTATCATCATTTTCTCCGGGCTGTTCTTGATCTACATTTTCTGGTGTCACATCTATTATCGAAATATCATCTACATAAAAATCCATCCAGTCATTTAGTGCTGTTGGAGTTTGAACCCATGAGGTTTCAATGAAAGTGAAGGCCTTATCTACATCTGCGTTATCTGGGATGGTATATATTCCTTCAATGGTTCCCCATTCACCTTTTTTCATAGTTGCAGATGCCATATTCTTAATAGTAGTCCAATCTCCCCATTGAAGATTCATGTTAAATACTCTAGTTGTTGGGCCTTCATCATATCTTACTTTTGCTGAAATCTTATATTGTCTGCCATTCTTTAATTTTCCAGGAATCTCTTGTCTTGGTCCATCTGCAATATCATTTCTACCACTAATCTTTAAGCTTTTTGAGCCACTGTAATAAATAGTATCTACTACTGTTATAGTCGCTCCACTATTACCAGTCCATGGTTCCTTACCTTTTTCAAACCCTCCATTTTGAATAATATTAGCATCAGGTGTGATATCTACAATAGAGAGGTCATCTACATAGAAGTCCATCCAATCATTTTCTGCTGTTGGATTTTGAACCCATGAGGTTTCAATAAATGTAACAGCTTCATCTACGTTCATATCCTCTGGAATCGTATATATCCCTTCTATACTTCCCCATTTTCCTTTTTCAATCGTTGCAGAAGCCATGTTTTTAATGGTCTTCCAGTCTCCAGATTGAATATTCATATTAAACACTCTACTTGCTGGCCCTTCATCATATCTTACTTTTGCTGAAACTTTATATTGTCTACCACTTGATACTTTGCCTTTTATAACTTGCTTAGGACCAGCTGCAATATCTTTCCTATTTGTAATTTTTAAGCTTTTAGAACCACTGTAATAAATGTCATCTACTATTTCTATATTAGCGCCACTATTACTTAACCATGGTTCTATACCAGCTTCAAACCCTCCATTTTGAATAATACCATAGTCTTCTTCTACTTCTTCCGTTTCTTCTGAGACTGGTGTAACATCCATAAAAGAGATATCATCTACATAGAAATTCATAAGGTCTTTTTCCTGAGTAGGTGTAGCTGCCCATGGTGTTTCAATAAAAATACACCCATTACTCACATCTACATCAGCAGGAATCGTATAAGTACCTTCTATAGTACCCCAATCACCCATATGAATTGCCTTAGATCCTATAACTTTTATAGTTCTATAATCTGATGGATTAGTTTGAATACAGAAATTAAACTGTTTATCTTGAACCATTTCTCTAGGGCTAATTTCTGCATCTAATAATTCAATATTTAAAGCTTGTGAAGTTGTTGCTTGATACTTAACTTTAGCTGAAAATTGATATGTATTACCTGCTATTAATTTCCCCGATAAACTTTGTTTTGGACCAGAAGATCCTACTGTTCTATTTGTAATCAATAGACTTTGTGAACCACTATACTTCTCACTATTTGTCAAAGTAAGTGTTGCTGGATCTTTATTAGTCCATGGCTGTATGGTTGAAGCTTCAAAATCTCCATTTTCAACAAGCTCCTTCGGTACTACCTCTCTTGTTTCTTGTTCTACTAACTCTAACACTTCTTCTTCCAATAATGACATAGTCATCGGTTGGTACTGATAAAATTCATCTGATGATACAACTTTTAAATTTAACTTAGTAGCATCCGTATCTAACACGTCAGGTACCTTACCACCTACTCCAAATACTGGCCATCCATCTTGCCATTCTACTGGAACAAGATAGGGGATTCTTCCAACAGCCCCTCTATCTCCAAATAACATGCTGTACCACTTGCCATCAGCTGTGTCAAAAATACCTCCCTGTGCAATTCCCCTATCCTTTAATACAACTTTACCCTCATAAGGCCCATTGATATGATCTGCACGATAACATAACACAGTCCGTTCACTACCTGTTGGCCAAGTAATAAGAAATAAGTAGTATTTACCATCTACTTTAAATATCTGAGATCCCTCTGCAAGGCCTCCACTCATTCCCGTTACCTTACTAGCATCTGTAATAATAACCTTTTCAGTTCCTGATTTAATAGCTGCTAAATCTTCTGTAAGTTCAACAATCTTTATATTTCCTCCACCATAAATCATATAGACGCGCCCATCCTCATCAAACTGAAGGGACATGTCATGATAGACACCCTCAAGTTCAGACCTTTCCCATGGACCATTTTCTATATCATCTGTTTGATATATATACGTTTTTCCTGTATTATAGCAAGCAAAGGCTATATAATACTTGCCATCATGATATTTAAGACTACTTGCCCATGAGCCTTTTCCATAGGCATTTTCTCCATCTCTAAGTGCTAGTGCATCCGTATTTGTATCTAGTACATCATATACATAATTGACAATCTCCCAATTCACTAAATCATAAGATTTCATAATGGGAACACCTGGATTCATATGCATAGTAGTACTACTCATGTAGTAAACATCTCCTACCCTAATAACAGAAACATCAGGTACATCGGCCCATATTAATGGATTTGAAACCTGATTACCTACTTCTGTAGCAAACGAAATCGTAGGCATATAACTAAGTACTAATGTGAATATGATGAAAAATGTAACTATTTTTTTACGCATCTTCTCTCAATTCCTCCTCATCATTTTTATAGTTATTATGCATTATTAAACGACTACAAACTCCTTTCTTATTATTTATTTTTCATAAACTATATAGTCTATTTTATATGATTTACCCTAAAAATTTGATGTGTTATTTTACTTGTTTATTGTATATTCTTATTAAAATTTAAAGCTCCTATAGCTGTATTTCTATTTGTTTTGTTTTTTTGTTTTTTTCTTTAGTTTTTTTCATTACTATCTGTTCTAATAATTACTCAATAAAAAAGTGTTAGACCAACTCTACTAAAGAGCTTTTCTAACACTTCATACATTTATCTACTTATTCATTTATTTAATATTTTATATAAGCTATGTAAACCTTTTATAAGCTACTTCTAGTTTTTCTACATTCTCTACTAGGTCTACGGCCATATCCTTTATTTCTTTTGAATAACCACTCTGTTCTTCACTAGTTGAACTTACTTCTTCTGAAATACTTACTGATTGTTCTACAACGGATGAAACTTTTTTCATCTTTTCAATTACTTCTGTCTTTTGGCACTGTACTCCCGTAAGTAATTCTGTTACACGCTCTACCCTTTCATCTACTTGTAACATTTGCTTATTTATGTCTTCAAAGCTATGTTGAGTTGCTTCTACTACAGGTACCTGTTTATTAAATACACCCATTGCCGTATTTAACTCTTTTAGAGTCGCTTGTGTTTCCTCCTGTATCTCCTTAACTGCCTCTGATATACTTGAAGTAGCACTTTGAATCTGCGAAGAAAGATTTTTTACCTCCTTAGCAACTACTCCAAAACCCAAGCCAAATTGTCCTGCTTTAGTTGCCTCTATACTTGCATTAAGAGCTAATAAATCAGTTTGATGATTGATTATGTTAATCTGCTTTGTAATCTTTGCAATATTATTAGCTTTCTCACCGAGTCTATTAACTTGTTCTTGCATATTATGATTCATCACTAAGGTTCCTTGTGTTTGGGACCATAGCAATTCTACTCCCTTTTTGCTTTGCGTACTTTTCATCATGCTTTGCTTAGAAGCTTCCTCTATTTCTTTAATTCCATCTGTAACTTCATTAATATAGTTTGCCAAGGACTGAATATTCTCTAAAGCAGCTTCTATTTCATTCCTTTGCTCTTGAGCACCCATTGCTAATCCTTCTATAGCAGATTCTACATCCTTAGCTGAACTCGCTGTATATATTGCTACCTTTTCTAATTGTACTGTATTTTGTTTAATACCCTCTGTTACTTCTTTTGCATTACTAATAATTTCCTTCAAAACATGTAACATATGCCCAAAACCTTTTACTAACATGTCCACTTCAAAGCTAGAAATCTTAATTTCTTTTTCAATATATTCTTCTATATTAAGATTTCCCTCTTCTACTTTTTTCATAAGCCTAGACATAACCACAATAGGTTCTGTTATTCTACGTCCCATAAAAATACTCATTCCAAACCCACTCATCATACAAATTATTAATATAATTCCCATAGTAATCCAAGCTGTTTGTAGGTCTTTCATTAAGAGAGAAATAGGCGCTGAAAGTATAATCTGCCACCCATTGGCTAATTTAGCAAAACTAATAAGCGTATTTTTTAAAATAAAGGTATCCGTTTGCATATCCGTATTTGTTATTTTGTCTAAGGCATATTCTGCCTTAGACAATGCATTCAAACTTTCATCTTCAGTATTGTTTATAAATACGTGATGATTTATATCTAGAACTTCAATATCAATTCCCTTTTCAATACTAGCTAACTGGATGGAATTCTTGAAACCATTCTTATTCAGTACGGTTACCAGAATGGGGGAATCCATCTCGTTAGTCATTTTTTTAGCTAAATAAAGTTGTTCCTTTGAAAATTCACTTTGATACCAACCATAGCTATCGTAAGGCTGTTCTTTCATTTTAGTATATAAAGAACTACTTAGAAATGTTTCTAGCTCTACCTCCTCTTTTACTAATTTTGAGCGATACTTCTTCTCATCATTATAAAACACATATACTTCTTCTATAGTTGATTGATTATTTACGAACCCTCTAATCTTCTTATCTGCATCAGCTTCATAAGTAAGCCTCTGTCTTGACGTTAACTGGTCATCACTCATAATCAACTTTAAAAAGCTCATGTCATTAATTAAACTATCTGCTATACCTTCTATACTTATAATTTCTTCATTAATGCTACTAGACAACTGGTCCATTATTTTCTGTGAATATTTGCCTAATGTTATCTGTGTTGAACTTGTTACTGCCCTGATACTAACATATCCAATAAGTAGGCACGGTATTAAACTCACTATTAAAAATACACCTATAAGCTGTATACCTAGTTTTCTTTTAACTATTTTTTGTTTAACATGTGCTTTCTTTCCAGGCATGAGCATCCTCCTCAGCTTTTTTTAAAAAAGACTTTTACCTATGACTTACTTTTTATTTTCTTATTTTTAAAAGATGCAAATAAACTTTGCAAGATAATGAAGAAGCATAGTAAGGCAGCAATAGCTATCTTGGTCCACCAAGAGGATAGGGTACCTTGGAAGGTAATAAGGGATTCAATCGTTCCTTTAATAAGTACACCGAATAAACTCCCCACTACATTTCCTACGCCTCCTGTTAATAATGTCCCTCCAATAACTGCCGATGCAATAGCATCCATTTCAAAGCCTCTTGCCTGCTCAACAAAGCCTCCACAGGAGTTCAAACCAAATGCAAAGCCTGCTAAGGCAGCTAAAAAACCATTTAAAACATACACTTTTAATTTTGTGCGTTTTACATTAAGTCCCATAAGAAGGGCTGACTGTTCATTTCCTCCTACTGCATAAATAGAGCGTCCAAAAGCCGTATATTTCATTACAAGGAATATAACAATCAAAACAACAAGGGCAATAATCACACTTGGATAAACATATGGATATACTGTAACCCCTTTCTTATTGACAGTTCCTAAAATAGGTAGGTATAACTTTGCATTAGCCATAGCTAAAAAATCAGTATTGGTAATACTAATCATATCTGAACTAATAATAGCCGTCATACCTCTCGCAAAGAACATCCCTGCTAGTGTCACAATAAAAGGTTGAATCTTTAAGTACGCTACAAAAAATCCCTGTACTAATCCAAAAACACACCCTACAATTAAAACGATTACAATGCTAATGCCTGCACTTATGCCTTGCCTTTCCATCATCCATGCAAGTAGCATACAAGTCATTCCTATTACAGAACCTATTGAAATATCAATACCTCCTGTAATAAGTACCATAGTCATTCCTGCTGCTGCAATAAGAAGGCCTGCATTATTAACAAATAGGTTAAAGAATACTTGTGGTTTTCCAAAATTCTTCTCACCAAAAACTATCATTCCTGCTAAATAAAGCACTATAAAGAGTAAAATGGTGATTACTAATAAAAAGTTATTACCGTCTAATTTGCTTTTTAATTTATTAATCATGCTACCACCTTCTCTCCTTCTGATGTTTTGTTTAGCTTAAGCTTTAAGGCTTTAAACATTTTCTTAAGCTCTGGAGACTGTAAGGCTACAATGATAATAACCACTACTGCTTTATAAACAGGTAATTGATCTGCCGTTACCTTCATAGCATAAAGAGAAGTAGTAAGTGCCTGTATGGTAATAGCCCCAATAATACTTCCTGCAATCGAGAACTTACCACCACTTAAACTATTTCCACCTAGAGCAACTGCTAAAATCGCATCTAGTTCAATATTTAAACCAGCATTATTAGCATCAATTGAATAAATACGAGAAGTAATAATAAGTCCTGCTATTCCCGCACAAAGGCCACAAAATGCATAAGTGATAAATTGAATAAGTGTTGAATTTAACCCTACTAACTTACCTGCTTTTGCATTAATGCCTACCGTTTGAATATATAAGCCCAAGGCCGTCTTTTTTAAAATAAACATGGTAATCAAAACAACAGCTATTGCTATAAAAATAGGTGTAGGTAAAGGAACATTAGGTAAGAAAGCGCCTAAACGTTTAAAAGATGCTACTTTAACGTATAAGATATTTCCTCCTGTAATAAGCTGTGCAATTCCTCTGCCTGCCGTAAATAAAATGAGCGTAGCAACCATAGGTTGAATCTTCATTTTAGCAACTAAAAAACCATTCCATGCCCCGCAAGCTACACCTGCTAATACGCCTAAGAATAATCCCAAGGCATAAGGCATATTATAAGCTTCTCCTGTTCCTAATGAGAACACACATACTGCCCCAGCTAAGGCACTCACCGCACCTACAGAAATATCTGTTCCACCTGAGGAAGCAACTACCAAGGTCATTCCAACTGCTAAAATAATAAGTTCACTCGATCTGTTAAGTACATCAATAAGATAACCATAAAATACACCATTATTAATGGTTATCTTAAAAAACGTAGGAGTCTTAATAAGATTAAAAAGGAGTACCACTGCTAAACATACAAGCGGCCAAAATAACCTATGACTCATTAATTTCTTTAAAAACTCTTGCACCTTACTCATGTTTATCACCTCCAGCAATAGCTTTCATTATACTTTCTTGTGAAAGCTCATGCTCTTCTAATTCTCCTACCTTGCTGCCATCTCTTAAAATTGCCATTCTCGTACATGTTCTAAGCATCTCTTCAATTTCAGATGAAATAAACATGACTGACATTCCTTCTTCTGCTAACTTCACTACTAATTTCTGAATCTCAGTCTTAGTCCCTACATCAATTCCCCTAGTAGGCTCATCTAAAATCAAAAACTCTGGGTGAGTTAATAGCCATCTTGCTACAATCACTTTTTGCTGATTTCCTCCACTAAGCTGTTTAATTGGTGTATCTTGACTAGCCGTTTTGATTTGGAGCATTTTAATATATTCATCTGCAAACTGCTCTTGTTCTTTTCGGCTAACGAGCTTAAATAGACCTTTTTTAGCTTGAAGGGCTATAATAATATTTTCTCTTACTGATAAATCTGCAATAATACCTTCATCTTTTCTATTTTCAGGACAAAAAGCCATTCCCTTTTTCATAGCGTGAATAGGAGCTGTCATATGAGCACCATTTCCTTTTACTTTTAGCGTCCCTTCATCTGGTTTTTCTGCTGCATAAAGGGTACGGGCAAGTTCTGAACGTCCTGATCCTAATAAACCAGATAAGCCTATAACCTCACCTTTACGAATCTTTAGATCAAAAGGCTTAATTTTACCATGGCAGCCTAATGTTTTAGCTTCTATAAGGATTTCTTGATGCATCTTCTCTACATTTTCTTCACTAGGCTTTTTAATAGTTGCTAAATCATCAAAGTCTTTACCCATCATTTTAGCTACTAATTGAACACGTGGGAGTTCTTCTACCCTATACTCACCCACTAAAGCTCCATTTCTAAGAACAGTAATTCGGTCACACACCTCATAGACTTGCTCTAGGAAGTGAGTTACAAATATAATGCCAATTCCTCTTTCCTTGAGCTGATTCATTACTTTAAAAAGTTTTTTTACTTCTTGTTCATCTAAACTCGCTGTTGGTTCATCTAAAATAAGAACTTTTGCTGAAATATCTATGGCTCTTGCAATAGCTACCATCTGTTGGATGGCTACGGAATAATTTTCTAGTGCCTTTGTTACATCGATTTCAATATTAAGGGCTTTTAACATTTCTTTTGCCCTATTATTCATAGTTTTCCAATCTATGCGGCCATGTTTTCTTGGTGCCCTACCTATAAATATATTTTCTGCCACAGTAAGATTGGGACAAAGATTAACCTCTTGATAAACTGTACTAATGCCATTTTCTTGTGCTTCTTGAGGTGACTTGTTGATAATAGTACCTTGCTCACCTGTAATATGTATTTCACCTGT
The DNA here is from genome assembly GCA_023393125.1 of Bacillota bacterium. Classification (GTDB taxonomy): domain Bacteria; phylum Bacillota; class Clostridia; order Lachnospirales; family Cellulosilyticaceae; genus Cellulosilyticum. The sequence continues at coordinate 23,150 of JAEWMQ010000065.1, read as the reverse complement.
CTCAAACTCTTCAACACCTGTTAGTACTTTAATTAAAGTAGATTTTCCCGCACCATTTTCCCCCATTAAAGCATGTATCTCACCTTCTCTAAGCGTAAAATCCACACTCTCAAGTGCCTTTACACCGGGAAAATTTTTGCTTATATTTCTCATGGTAAGTACTTCTTTATTTTCTTTTATATTCATCATTTTCACCTCTCTATTAGAGAAGGTGTGAACTTCAAAACCTCCTGGATGGTTCCGTGGTTCACACCTTATATGTTCTGACTCTATTTTAAATCTTTGATATTAAAAACTAGATATTCTTAATATTGACGTTTTGGCATAGTTTCTGCTGCTGTTTCTGCAGGATATACGCCTTCTTCTACATATTGGATTTTCTCTACTTCTTTACCTTCCATAATTGCTTTTGCTAATTCTGCAACACGTGGACCATGAAGTGGGTTACATTCTACAGACACGTTCATATCACCAGCAATCATAGATTCAAAAGCAGCTTTAACTGCATCAAAAGATACAATAATAACATCTTGAGCTGGATCTTTACCTACTGCTTTAAGTGCATCAATAGCACCAAAAGCCATATTATCATTTTGTGCAATTAGGATATCAATATCTTCTCCTGATTTAAGGAAAGATTCCATAACTTCTTGACCTTTAGCTTGTGTAAACTCCCCTGTTTGTTCAAGAACAATTTTGTAATTGCTATATTTACCTAACTCATCTCTTACGCCTTTTGTACGACCAATTTCAGCTGAAGAACCGATAGTACCTTGAAGTACAGCTACATTAAGCTCTTCACTACCTCTTCCAAGGCCATTCATATATTCAGTTAACCATTTTACAGCGTCTACACCTTCTTGATAGAAGTCAGATCCTACCCAGCAAGTATAAAGAGCATTGTCTGTTACATCTATCATACGGTCTACAATAATAACTGGGATACCTGCATCCTTTGCTTCCCCTAATACTGTTTCCCAACCTGTTTCTGTAACAGGAGCAATAACAATAACATCTACCTCTTGAGAAATAAAGTCACGTACTGCTTTAATTTGATTTTCTTGTTTTTGCTGTGCATCTGCAAAAATAAGTTTGAAGCCATTTGCTTCTGAGAGTGTCTCTTTCATAGAGTTAGTATTGGCTACACGCCAGTCTGATTCTGCACCTACCTGTGAGAAACCGATTGTAATTAAATCTCCAGCTTGTGTTGTTTCTTTTTTGGCATCTTCTTGTTTGGCATCTTCTTGAGTTGCTGCTTTACTTGCCGCCGCTGATTCTTTAGGAGCACTTGTTCCTCCACCACAGCCCACTAACATTGTACTGAACATTACAGCTCCTAATAAAATAGTAAATAACTTTTTCATCTTTTTACCCCCTTAGTGATTTTTAATAGCTGAGTAAGGATTATTTATAATTCTATTATAGGAAAAAATACCTTAACTAAATACAGACTATATTTTGAATAATTTTGAATTATTTATGTTATTGCTTGATTATTGGGGTCGTATATCTAAAAAGTTTGTTTTTTTATTATAAAAGTTATATTATTTTAGGATTTATTTCTTTTTCTTTTAAATCATTTTCTAAAGACTTCATAGGAAGGTGTACAGTAATCGTCGTTCCTACATTGTACTCACTCTCAATTCTAAGCCCATATTCTTTACCGTAGTTTAGGCGTATCCTTTCATTGACATTAGCTAATCCAAATCCTGTATCTAACGTTATAGGTCCTTCTTTTTTTATACTTCTCCTCATCTTATCTAAGGTTTCTTCTGTCATACCAATACCATTATCTTTCACCGTTAATAAGATTGCTTGATTACTATATTCACCTTCTACAATAATTTTACCCTTTTCTCTTTTTTGCTTGATACCATGATAAAGCGCATTTTCTACAATAGGCTGCAAAGTAAGCTTAAGAACTGGAAATTCACTCAGTTCCTGGGGGATATTGATTTCATATTCTAAAATATCTGCATACCTAAACTGCTGAATTTGCAAGTAACTCCTAATGTGACTCTCTTCTTCCTTTAAGGTAATGTAATCTCTTCCTTTACTTAAACTTACTCTAAAAAACTCTGATAATGCCGAGACCAAATCAACTACTTCATCACTTTTTCCATCTTCTGCCATCCAAGTAATCGTATCTAATGTGTTATAAAGAAAGTGAGGGTTAATCTGAGCTTGTAGGAGCTTTAGTTCTGCCATCCTTAAAGTGTTTTGTTTACTTTTAATGTTATCTACCAATTTATTAATTTTAACGAGCATATTATTAAAGCTACTTTCCAAGGTAGCAATCTCATCTCCTCCCCCCTTAATTTTTTGCATAGTAAAATTCCCCGTTCCCACCTGTTTTGTAATTTCACATAAATGCATAATTGGTTTTGAGATACTATCGGAAATCACAATAACTAATAGCCATGTTATTCCTAACACCACAAGCAAAATACAGAAAATCACTTTGAGTGTTGTATCAATATCCGCCTCAACAGCCTTTCTCACCTTTTCAAGTTCTAAGGCTTCATAGTACATATATTCTCTAATTTCTTCTGTAATCAACTTCGTTAGAACATAGATATCATTATCCAAAATAATCATATTTTCATCGTAGTGCCCTGTTTCTTTACAATTATCAATCAGCTTATAAATACTCTTTTCTAGGATTGTTAGATTACGCTGAGCCATTCTTACCTGCTTTTTATTACTTTCTAGAGAAGTACCTTCCTTAAGCTGTTCTAAATAATCATCCATCTCTTTTAAAATTTGCTCAATATTCGAATCCTCGTATTCATCTGAACCAATGGCAATACGATACATTGTATAATCAATTTGCTCTTTGAATCGCATATCAAACTCACTAGCAATCATGACATCATTTACAATAGGGGTATATTTATCCGTATAGGTACTTAGTTTGATGATGAGGAAAATTACCATACATATCATAGGTACAAGCATAAAAAACATAAATAACTTCAACTTAGTTCGCAAAGATATACTCGTAAATTTCCATTTCATTTATGTGCCCCCTCTTTTTACCTTTATTCCTTCTTATTTGCCTTACGATACTCTTTAGGTGTACATTGCTGAGTTTTTTTAAATAAATAGCTGAAATAATGTGGATCTTTATATCCTACAGTATAACCTATCTCAAGCGTTCTCATATTCGAACATCTTAGTAGTTCCTTTGCCTTTTCCATTCTGATTTCAGTTAAATAAGAAATAAAGGTTTGTCCCGTCTCTTGGCTAAAAATTGTACTAAAATGACTAGGACTAACATTTACATATTCTGCTACTGAATTGAGCGAAATAGTCTCTATACTATAGTTTTCACGAATATATTCCTTGGCTTCATCTAAGAGTAAATTATACTTATTCGTAGATACCATATCCCTAAATTGTAAGGACTGATTCAAAATGCTTTCCAGTGCCTTTCTGGTACCTTCTTTACTTTGAATAGCTGTAGTTACCTCTTTAAAATCACCGCATACTTCTACAATATATTCCTCACTATAACCTAGTTGCTTAATAAAGGTAATGACACTAAAATAAATATTCATCATAATGTACTGTCTAAACATCAAAGAGTCTGCGCCTATTCCCGTCTCTTCAAAATAATTTTTACTAAAATGAGCGATTTCACTCCTTAATCCATTTCGCAAGAAACTCTCTATAGGTTTCTTATCAAACTTGGTTATATCTATATTTTTTATACTAATAGACTCATCTTCTCTAATGGAGCCATACTCCTCTAACTGCTCATAATAAATAACCTTTTTATTTGGCATAATATAGCTACAGGCTATTGCCTTGCTAGCTGACTCAAAGCTACTAGTAAGTTCACTTAGCCGATTAACTTCTTGTCCAATCCCAATACAATAAGATACGCTTTCTTCTTTACTTAAGAGCTCTTCTAAAAGGGTGATGCATTTCTTCTCTAAGAGCTTTATGCTACCATTTCCCCCTTTTACAAGAATAGCCCATCCTTCTTCTTCCCGATCAAATAATATGTATTCCTGTGATTGCTGCAATTTATCTTCTAATTTTCTACCTATATCCATGTTGCTATTCCAATAGCTATTTATCTCTTTATCTTTAATAAAGGTTTTTATTAGTAAAATATTATATTTAGGTGCATTGAGCTCAATAGAAAGTTCCTTCCCTCTCTTAATTAGTTCAGATACTGGAAGCTTTAAAATAATTAAATCATTAAGAAATAGCTTTTTCTGTTGTTTTTCATTCTCGTAAGCATCTAGCTTATACTTGTCGTAAAACTTTTGTTGCTCTCTTTGCTTATTAATAATGGTTGCTACATGCTTTACAGATTCCAAAAGCTTTTTTGATGGTATAGGCTTAAGTAAATACTCAATAACGCCTATACTAATTGCTTCCTTAGCATATTCAAACTCATCATAGCCACTGAGTATGATAATTTTAGCTTGAGGCATGGTTTCTCTAATTAACTTACTAAGTTCTAAGCCATCCATAAAAGGCATTTTAATATCTGTAATGATAATATCTGGCTGTGTTTCCTGAATCATTGGATAAGCTATCTCTCCATCTCCAGCTTCTCCTACTAAAAGAAATCCATTATCTTCCCAATTGATATTCTTTTTCATTCTTTCTCTCACTGCAAATTCATCTTCCACCAAAAATATCTTAATCATAAGCCACTCCTATTCTCACCTCATACAACACCTTACTAGTATTACAATTTTATATTTTCATAATATTTTATTATTTTATACAATTATAGCATATTTATATAGAACAACATCTCATTCTTTAGTTAACTTCTATTTTATCTTTCATTCTTCAACTCCAATTTTAGTATTTTTTCTATAATCCACTTATATAAAAGCACCTTAAATGGATAAAAAAACATTCAAGGTGCTTTTATTATTTACTCAATTTAAATATTACTCGACCATTAGTTCTGCCCATAATAAGCATCTTTACCATGTTTTCTTAGATAATGCTTATTTAATAACGCCTTTTGCATAGCAGCTGTGCCTGTTTGCATAAGTAAGTTTGTATTAAAGGCCATCTTACATACTTCTTCAAGTACAACTGCATGAAAAACTGCATCTGTTGCATCCTTTCCCCATGTAAAAGGACCATGCTCTTTTACAAGTACTGCTGGTATAGACATAGGATCAATATCTTTGAAGGTTTCTACAATCACCTTACCTGTCTCTTTTTCATATTCCCCTTGAATTTCTTCTTCTCTAAGCGCACGTGTGCAAGGTATAGCACCATAGAAATAATCGGCATGTGTTGTCCCTAATGCACTCACCTCCCTACCTGCTTGTGCAAAGCTTGTTGCCATTCTAGAATGAGTATGTACAATACCTCCTATATCTTTAAAAGCATTATAGAGATACACATGGGTAGGGGTATCAGAAGAAGGTTTGTATTTGCCTTCTACTACATTCCCTTGCAAGTCAACGACTACCATATCTGCTTCTGTCATTCCTTCATACTCTACACCACTTGGCTTAATCACAATAAGACCTGTTTCCCTATCAATTCCACTCACATTTCCCCAAGTATAGACAACCAAACCTCTCTTTAGTAACTCCATATTCGCTTCGAAAACCTGTTTTTTTAATACTTCTAACACATAGTCCCCTCCTTATTTCAGTGCTTCTACTGCTGCTTTTTCAATAGCTAGACCTTCCATGTAACGTTTAATAAACGTTTCAAATCCAGCTACGTCCTCGGAATTTGGCTCTATCTTTGTACCTTGCTCTTTACAGAAAACTTTATCACTTAAATACCTATCTAATGTTTCACCTTGCGCCTTATTTTTCATATAACCTGCTAAGATAGCAATTCCCCATGCACCACCTTCACTTGCTGTTTCCATAACAGAAATAGGTACGTTCATAGCAGCTGCCAGTATCTTTTGTCCTACTTCTTTGGTCTTAAATAACCCACCATGACCTAGAACCTCATCTACTTTTACATTTTCTTGTTTCATTAAAATATCTAGTCCCACTTTAAGTGCACCTAATGCTGTAAACAAATGCACACGCATGAAATTAGCTAAATTAAACTTACTATTCGGGGTTCTTAAAAAGATAGGCCTTCCTTCTGATAGATGTGTAATATGTTCACCTGAAAAATAGTTATACGCTAATAAACCACCACAATCTGCATCGCCTTCTAATGCCTTATTATAAAGAAGAGAAAATAGTTTATTTTTATCAATATCAATCCCTAGACTATCTGTGAATTCTTTAAATAAATCAACCCATGCATTTAGATCTGAAGTACAGTTGTTACAATGTACCATAGCTACAGGATGCCCTGTAGGTGTAGTCACTAGGTCAATTTCATCATAAGCTTTAGAAAGCTGCTTTTCTAATACAAGCATAGCAAAAACAGATGTTCCTGCAGATACATTACCGGTCCTTTCAGCAATGCTATTAGTTGCTACCATACCTGTTCCTGCATCCCCTTCTGGTGGACATAATAGGCTTCCTGGTTTTAAATGTCCTGTTACATCTAGGCACTTTGCTCCTTCTTCAGTTAATACCCCTGCTTCTTCTCCTGCCACTAACACTTTGGGTAAAATGTCCTCTAATTTCCACTTAAAGTTTTTAGAAGCAATCCTTTCATTAAATTGTTTCATCATTTCAAAATCGTAATCTTTAGTATTTGAATCAATAGGGAACACCCCAGAAGCTTCTCCTATACCAAGTACCCTTTCTCCTGTTAATTGCCAATGTATATAGCCAGATAAAGTCGTCATATAAGCAATATCTTTTACATGGTCTTCACCATTTAATAGAGCTTCATAGAGATGGGCAATACTCCATCTCTGTGGAATATGAAAATTAAATAACTCGGAAAGTTCTTTAGATGCTCTTTGTGTAATCGTATTTCGCCAGGTTCTAAAAGGAACAAGTAGCTCCTCTTTGTCATCAAATACCATATAGCCATGCATCATGCCACTAAAACCAATGCTTCCTATTGTTTCAAGCGTGACATTATATTTTTCTTTGACCTCTTGAACAAGTGCACTGTAGCTACCTTGTATACCCTTCCAAATATCTTCTAAACTATAGGTCCATATATTGTTTTCTAATTTGTTCTCCCATTCATGACTTCCTGAAGCAATAGGCTGATGTTCTTCATTTACCAAAACAGCTTTAATACGGGTTGAACCAAGCTCAATACCCATGCTCGTTTTTCCTTGCTTAATAGCTTCTTTTACTAATATCATCTTGCCCCTCCTTGCTACTCCTATTTATTTAAGTCCTATAATCTTTTTCTCTTTTACTTTAATTTCCAAAGTATTTCATTTAATTGAAGTTCCTTTTTTAATTGGGTAATCTTAGTATCTTTGTTAATGTGTACGTACTCAATATCCATTATTTCTGCCCAATCAATTAAGTCTTCTGCTGTTACTTCATAAGAGAATACTGTATGATGTGCACCTCCTGCATAAATCCAGGCTTCTGCGCCTTCTATCAAAGATGGTTGTGGAATCCAATATGCTCTTGCTACTGGTAGTTTAGGTAAATCATGAGGTAATTCAATGGCATCTACATCTGCAATAATAAGACGCATTCTCCCCCCCATATCAATAAGAGAAACACATACTGCTTTGCCAGGTTTGCTATCAAATACAAGTCTAGCAGGCGCCTCTTTACCTCCTATACCCAATGGATGTACTTCTATTCGAGGTTTAGAAGCTGCTATAGCTGGAGATACTTCTAGCATATGTGCCCCTAAAATTGCCTCCTTACCTGGCATAAGATTATAAGTATAATCCTCCATAAGAGAAGTTCCTTTATTATCAGCCATCATATTCATTACCTTTGTCATTGCTGCAACTTTCCAGTCACCTTCTGGGCCAAAACCATAGCCATCTGCCATTAAACTCTGAATAGCAAGTCCCGGAAGTTGTTTTAAACCATGAAGGTCTTGGAAAGTATCGACTATACCGTTATATCCTCCTTCTTCTAACATGGCTCTTAAAGCAACTTCAAGCTGTGCCTGATATCTTACTGCTGCATACTTGTCTTCATCTGTCAGTACTTCTTCTGCAAACTCATATTTTTCTTTATAACTAGCCATCACTTTATCAATAGCCGCATCAGTTACTTGTTCCATACGTTCCACAAGATCACCTATAGCATAGTAGTCCACTGACCAGCCAAATTTAATCTCTGCTTCTACCTTATCGCCTTCTGTTACAGCTACATCTCTCATATTATCACCAAGACGCATTACCTTGATTTCGTCTCCTAAGTAAGCGGCTCTTGCTACTCTTTGCCATCTTGCTATACGTTTAATGACATTTTCATTTTTGTAATGTCCAGCAATAACCTTTCTAGCAATCCCCATACGTGTAAAGATAAAGCCATGCTCTCTGTCACCATGTGCAGATTGATTCGTATTCATAAAATCCATATCCATAGTATCCCAAGGAATTTCTTCATTAAATTGTGTATGTAAATGCAAAATAGGTTTCTTAAATTGCTTAAGTCCATTAATCCACATTTTAGAAGGTGAAAAAGTATGCATCCAAGTAATCACACCCGCACAGCTAGCATCTCCATTTGCCTCTTTAAATAAACCTGTAATTTCACCCTGTGTCTTTACTGTAGGCTTCCATATAATTTCATACTGAATTTCTTCTCTCTTATTTAAATACTCCACCATTTCCTTTGAATGTTTAGATACTTCCTTAAGTGTTTCTTCTCCGTAAAGATGTTGACTTCCTGTTACAAACCAAAATACACATTTTTTCATCTTACTTTCCTCCTGTTTATATATTTTTAATAAATAAGATTATTCAGCTATTTACTGCTATTATATATTTTGTTTACTCAACTTTCAATACTGTTTAGTAAACATTTTTTATTTGTTTACTATTCAAATATTTGCTATAATGTATGATATACTAATAAGAAAATTAAAGGTGAAAGTATAATGGCAACTATAAGAGATATCGCAAAATTAGCCGAGGTGTCTCCCTCAACAGTATCTAGGGTATTAAATCACGATGAAACTATTAATGTTTCTCTAGAGACACGTAAAAGAATATTTGAAGTAGCTGAAAATTTATCTTATCAAAAAGCATCTCGCACTCCTAGAATGAATTCTGATACAACTACCATAGGTCTTATCCATTGGTATAGTGAACTTCAAGAAATTAACGACCCTTACTTTCTTTCCATTCGTATGGGTATTGAAATGGAATGTAAATTAAATAATATTAACCTTATAAAGATTTATCGCGATGAGAATATCGTCTATAATTTAGGGGAGCAAAAATTGGACGGGCTTATTTTACTTGGGCAATTTGATAAAGGTCAAATTGAGCATTTGAAAAGACAATGTGAAAATATCGTACTCATCCATACAAGCACACCTAGTTTCGATTTTATCAACATACAAGTAGACTTTATTCTACTTACTCGTAATGTTTTAGATTATCTCATTAGCAAAGGGCATCAACATATTGCTTATATTGGAGGACGCGAGCATATCATAGGTAGCTCCAAACTTCCTACAGATCCTAGAGAAGATGAGTTTATCAATTACCTCTCTAAGCTAAACCTCTATAATGAGCATTATGTAAAAGTAGGGAATTATGACTTTAAAGATGGTTATGAACTCATGCATAGCTTAATTAAGGAAAATAAAAACCATATCCCTTCTGCTGTTTTTATTGCTAGTGACACCTTAGCCATCGGAGCTATGCGAGCACTCAATGAGCTGGGGCTTTCTATTCCCGATGACATCGCTATCATCAGCTGTAATGATATTCCTACTTCCCAATATACTTCACCTCCCCTCTCCACTGTTAAGATTCACACAGAAGATATGGGACAATATGGGGTTAAATTTTTACTTGAACAAATTAAAGGAACCTTTAAGGAAAGCTTTAAGGTCATCGTCCCTCATGAACTCATTATTCGTGAAAGCTGTTAGTTCATAAATCATTATTTAAATAAATTAAAGCCGTATATAACTAGCAAATTTATAACTAGTTATATACGGCTTTTAAATTTGAACAGACTAAGCCAAATTTAATCCCCTCTTATCTACTCTCTCTATAAATCTCCATATAACAATTACTTTATGGGTCCTATCTGTAAATATAGATTTCTTTATTCTCATCATCCCAAACAACATTAGCCTTTAATTGCTCTAAAATATATCGAATAGGCACATAAGTACGTTTATCAATTATTTCTGCTTTTCCCATATTATTTGGCAATGATGTATTAATTGAAAGTTCAATTTTCTGTTCTCCACTTACTAGTACAACTGTCTTTGTCTTCTGATCCCAGGTTACATCTACTAATAACGCTTCTGCAACAGTACGAAGAGGTAATATTGTTCTACTCTCCTTTAATAATGGAGCAACATCACTTGTCCTATTCTCACCATTAACTTGATACTTTGTTTCTCCAATTGATAATTTAATCTTTGACAAATCCTTTACAACCATTATCCCTATACGATTTAACTCATTTGTATAAAAACTAAATGTCTTGCCATCATTGCTAAACTCTCCTCCTAGCACTTGATAGTTCTGCATTTTTTCATCAAAACATACGGCTGTAAAATGTTTCTTTTGTTTCTCTGTAAGCTTAACATCTGACAAATCAACATCAACTTTAATCGGATTCTTAATTATAGTAATTGCTGTACCTTCTTTACTTAAATTGATAGTATAAATATTCTTTAATAACTTAGTATTTAATGGGTCTACTCCTGTTGAAGCTACCAATAAATCTTTACTAACTGAATGGCTATCTAAAGATACTTTAACATCAATACCTTCACTATTATTTAATTCATTCATAATTTGCTTTGTGACAGTAGCATGTAGCTTTAATAATATATCATTTGAGACAATAGATTCGCTACTTGTATTTCCACTACTACTACCACTACTACTACCACTACTACCGCCACTACTACTATTCTTTACAATAGTTAGATTGTAAATTTTTACTGTGCCGTCTTCTGCTACAACTTTAATGTAACTTATATTCTCTCCTAATTGAAGTAACAGCTTTTGATTTGCTATTTCCTTAGTACATGCTATATCACTATATAGCTTCCATGTTGCCCCTTTACTTACTTCTACTTGGATTTGCTGCTCAGCTACTTGTGAATCTACTTGAGCTGAGATATCTGTCCCATTTATTATAGCTTGAGTTGGTATTTTAACCTGAACCACATCACAATCTGATGATTTTTGACTTTCTTCTTTCCTCTCTATTTTTAGTGCATATACTTTACTTGTGCCATCTTCTGCTACAACTTTAATGTAACTTATATTTTCTCCTAATTGAAGTAACATCTTTTGATTTGCTATTTCCTCAGTACATGCTATATCACTATATAGCTTCCATGTTGCCCCTTCACTTACTTCTACTTGGATTTGCTGCTCAGCTACTTGTGAATCTACTTGAGCTGAGATATCTGTCCCATTTATTATAGCTTGAGTTGGTATTTTAACCTGAACCACATCACAATCTGATGACAACTCTATAGATTCATTATATACCTCATAAAACTCAAATTTATCAAAATTAGGTGTGTATCCAGCTATTCCTTGGTATTGATAAGCATTGTCATTATATAAGCTGATAGTATTTTCACCTTTTCTAAGACGTACATCAATAACCTTTGTTTTTATTGTACTCCATGATAGTGTATTGATAAAATAAACTGTCTGAGGTGTTTCATTATTAATTGAAATTTGTGCAGCACGCTCAATTAAATCCACATTATAAGGATGTAAGTAGCCATTTATAGCAGATGCTGGCTCATTATTACTATAATGAATAACCATCCTATAATCTGCTTCTTCTGGTACATTGACCGTTACATTAAGATAGTTATCTTTATTAACTCCAATATTTTCTACTACCTTAATATCTCCCCGATCTAAAACCTCAGTAATAGCTGCTGTTCCATGAAGCTCACCCTCTTCTGCCTCAATAACTAAGCCTTTACTATTCGTTAATTCAATATTATAGCTTACATTTAATGCATCTAATTGAGCACTTGTTATTATCTGCATTTGATTAATTCCAGCTGTTAAATAAACTGTTCCTAAACTTGTTCTATCATTTTTAAGATTTTTATTGACAATAGTCTTCCACATCGTACGTACAGGTGTCTCAGTTTTTGCATCTTTTGCATAATTAACAACTTTATCCTGAATAGAAACTGTGTCATTAGAAGTATTATGTGTAAGTTCTAAATCATAATAGCCATTGTTCCTTACAACTACATTGAATAACGTTGCATTACCTTTCTTCTCTGTTTCATTAGCTTTAAATGAATAACTTGGTGCATATTCTTTTCCTATTTCTCCACCATATATTAACTCAATTCTATCTAGGCAGATAGCTTTATTGCTTTTATTTGTAAATGCTAACGTATGCTTCCCTTTCTCAAGATCAATATACAAAGTTGTACCTGCCATATAATTCTTATTAAGTGTAGAATCCAAGTAGAATTCTATTTGTTCTTTATCATCAGCATTTAACTGATGTAGTGCAACTCTCCCTTGGCCACGTTTGGCTCCAGAAGGTGTATTATTGCTATATAGAAGATCTACTCTATATTTTCCATCTTGTGGGACGTCTACATTAAATGTTACTTTGCCTGTGTTACTGCCTAATTCTACAAATTTGCCTTTTGAAGCATCTCTATGATCTACACTATTAGCATTGGATAGATTAGCATTTTCTGCTTCGTACATTTGTGACCATTTTTGATTACTATTATTTTCTCCTACTTCATCACCCGTAGCAGGTGTAACAACAGCATAGAAAGTATCATTAATATCGGCATCGTCAATCTGTACCAAAACTTCATCATTGCTAATTGCTACATCTCCATCAAATTCTACTTTAGGCGCATCAAGTGTTCCCATGAAGCCTGTATAACTTGCTCTATATAACTTAACATGTACTTTACTGGCATTTTTAAATGCTTCTGTCTTTGCAATATGATTCAATGCTACAGTTTGAGTACCTGTTTGCCCTCCAAACAAAGCATATGCCGTTTGAATTTCATTATTAATAGATGCTAAGCCATATAAACCATTAGGATCTGAGACATAAGTATATAGCTGAGCCTTTTCTCCTGTCATATCTGCATACCATTTATAAAGCCACCAAGCACCATTAGGTTCATTAGCATCTGCTGCCAATTCATTCATACTATTTGCCTTGTTCCAATAGGCAAGGCACCCAAATACATTATTGTATTCAAATCTTGCTACATAACGTATTAACTTACCACCTTTACCCATGTCCTTCCCATCTGTTTGACCATATTCGTTAATAACAACAGGAATACGATTAAATTCCTCTTCTAATCCATTCTTAATCATTGTTGCTTTATAGTGATCAAAATGTGCTTGGAATCTTTCAACCGAATTATCACTTAATTCGTGCCAAGTCATTACATCAGGTAAAACATTATTTTCTATACAATATGGGATAAATTGCTCCCAATGATCGGCATTATAAGTAGCTTCATTCATACCAGCAATTTGAGCCTGTGGATACTTCTCTTTAATCGCTTGATAAACTCGTTTGTGAGACTCTAAATACTTGTCAAAATTTCCTGCAAACCAAATCCAATTAGGCTCATTAAAAATAACAAAAACATACTTGTCTGAATTCTTATCTTCTAAGGCTTCACCAACAATATCAAGTGCACGAGGAATATAATCATCTAAAAGTATCTCTAAATCTCCTAATCCGACACCATTTACTGTTCCTGGGTTATCATATGGCCATTTTAAATAAGTATCTTGTACTGCAATTTGTATTTGTTGGATACCTGCTTCTACTAGTGTATCTGCTACTCTTAGTGCATCCCCTGTGGGATGCTGCATGCCTTGTGGTGGTTTTTGTTCTACAACCTGTGGCTTAACAGCTGCTACCAATTCATAAGTAGGCACATCTGGTTCTGCTATACCATATAACATACCTGAAGCATAATATCCTACTGCCCCCTTAGTGTCTGTCATATCAAATTCCAATAATTGCTCACCATTAGCTAAGATAAACTTTATATAATAGGTTGCAGTTCTCGTACCACTCTTTGAAGTTACCTTTATGGCAAAGGTTGGTGTAGTTGCTGAACTGAGTCTTGATATCTCTACACTTGCTCCTTCAACAACAGGATGCACAATGATATCACCTATAGCAGGAACATCTTTTTTACTATTAATTGGAATCTCAAGGGTAGAAATATTATTAAATGCATACTGATTTCCATTAACTTCAACATCTTTTATTTTCGTAATATTTTCTCCTTTTATGAAATAACTTCCATCCATATATTGATTATAAAACTTAAAGTTATCTATCTGCCCCGCAAAGTCTTTATCAGATCCATATAAGCTTCTTCCAAGATATGTATATTTAAATGTTGTAATATTATGTTCATAGTTTGTATTAAAAAGCTCTGCTAATGTTTTTTTTAATGTGCTTGAGTTGTCAGAAGTAAAAACTAATTCATTATCAATATAAACTTGATAGTTATCCTTCTTCATAGCTAATGCAACATTTTGCCAAATCCCCTTTGAAAAATAGGAAGTAAACTTTATCTGATTCATTGTTTTATTTGCATACACCATTGCATCATATGTCGTTGATGTATCAACTGCTCTTCCTGCTACAATGCCTATCTCCTCATCTGCCCAATATCCAACAGTTCCGTTATTTCCTTTCTTAAATGTGTAACAACTACTATCAAACATTCGACTAAATCTGGCTGCACTCGCATCTATTTTTACATCAAACGAAATAGAAAAGCCATCATCACCATTTGTATTTGCAAATAAATCTTGTGGCAGTTCTAAACCGCCATCTGCTACTAAATTCAGTACTTTACCTCTCTCAATATCATCCTTAATTGAAGCCTTACCTACCAATTTGGCCTCTTTCCCACTCCCTTTATCTAAAACAATTTCTCCACTTTCGTAATCATCAAAGTTGAATTGAAGGGTAGGTGGTGTTGTAACATCCTGAGCCAGTAATACATCTAACATTGCCACGGGCTGTGTTTCTTCATTAACATTTATTTCATCATTATTTATTTCATCATTATTTATTTCATCATTATTTATGACTATCGCTTGGTTTAAGCCTTCTGCTTGTAACGGAACATTGGGTGCTGTTAATAATGTCATTACTAACAGCATGGACATACATTTTTTGAACCTGTTATTCTTCATATTATTTCCTCCTATATCCCCAAATTATTTTCATACCGCTCATTTCCTACTGATATTCTATTTTACTCTTTATATGTAAGTTCATAAATAACTGAAGAAAAATCACCTCCATTATTACTTAATTCCTTATTTGAAATAACTAATCCCACAGACATCAGCTCATCTCCATTGTATTCTCCCTTCTCTGTAATCTGATAATTGAATCTTTCATCTAATCCCTTTAAATTCAATCTGATAAATCCAGAATTTGTCTGATTATATAATTTATAATATCCTACTAGTGCTTTTTTCTTATCTTTAGATACAACCATCCAAGCTGTATTATAGGTTGTATAAGGATTGATTAAGCGGTAAAAATCTCCTTTCATTATGAGTTCTCTATATCTTTTCACGAACTTTATTTGATTTTTTATAATTTCCTTTTCTTCTAGATTAAGCTCACCTAAATCCATCTCGTAGCCAAATACACCAAAACAAGCTACATTCCCTCTTGTTTCTAAATCAATACTACGATAGGTTTGTTTGTTGGGAACTTGTGAAACATGATTGGATATACTGCTCAATGGATAAATGTAGGAAGTACTGTACTGAATCTTTAGTCTTTCTCCAGCATCAGTATTGTCACTGGTCCATGCTTGTGGTGCATAGTATAACATTCCTGGATCAAACCTTGCTCCTCCACTTGAACAAGATTCAAACAAAACTCCTGGAAAATCTGATATTAATCTTTCATATAAGCTATACATTCCTAAAATATATTCATGCATCACTTTACCTTGATTTTGTGCAGTATGTGTTACAGAATAACACTCCGTTAAATATCTATTCATATCCCATTTTACATAGCTAATTTCACATGTTCCTAGTAGCTTGGCTATCATCTGATAAATACATTCAATAACTTCTTTTCTTGAAAAATCTAGTACATATTGATTTCTTCCTTGAGACATTCTTCTTCCAGGCGTCTGAAGAATCCAGTCTGGATGCTTTTCATATAGCATACTATCTTTATTTACCATCTCTGGTTCAATCCAGATACCAAACTTCATTCCTAATTCATTGACTTTCTTAACTAATCCACCTATTCCAGATGGAAATTTCTCTATATTAACAAACCAATCCCCTAATCCTGAACAATCACTATTCCTTTTTCCAAACCAACCATCATCTAGTACAAATAGCTCTACACCTACCTCCATAGCTTCTTTTGCAATACTAAGAATCTTTTCTTCATCAAAGTCGAATTCTGTTGCCTCCCAATTGTTACATACAATAGGTCTTACTTTGTTTCTCCATTCCCCCCTTACTAATCTACTTCTATATAATTCATGATAAGTTTGACTCATCTTATTAAGTCCTTGATCCGAATAAACCATTACAACTTCTGGTGTCTGAAAACACTCTCCTTGCTTTAATTCCCAATAAAAAAGATCTGGATGAATCCCCATTAATACCCTTGTCATATCATGTGAATCTACCTCAACCTGCGCTAGGAAATTTCCACTATATACTAAGCTAAACCCAAATACTTCACCTAAATTTTCATCTGAATGACTTCTTTTTAAGATTAAGAGAGGATTATGTTCTGCACTACTAATACCTCTCATGCTATAGATGCTCTGCACACCCTGTTCTAGTTTTCTTACTTTAAGACTTCTTTCTCTTCCCCAGGCTCCTGAAAAATGTAACATCTCATAATTAGAGTCTGGAAAATCAACTGACATACTCATGGCGCTATTAAGACCAATAGGGTCTCTCCCAAGATTCATAAACTTTGCGTTTCTGGTTAATACACCCAAATAGCTGTATATTGTATAACTTAAAATTAGCTGTGTTTGCGTAAGACTATCATAGAGGGTAATTTCTAATGTATCCGCTTCACTCTTGTCTTCCACATAAGTTGCTGGTAAACCTTCTAACTTTTTCTTACCTTTAAAAATGTTATGCATTTGATATTCAAAATTCATGATACGACTTCCATTAGCCTGAATTATATCAAATGCAGGATAATGAAAATCTGTTGTGCCATATGAAGGGTACTCTTGTCTTGTATGTTGCAAGGAAAAGAAATGATCATTCTCAAAAACATATGTTGCAAGGGACCTACTGCCTCCCTCAAATAAATATCCAAAAGAATTTTTTTCTCTAACTTTTTTACCAAAATACAATTGCCCTAATTGATTATTAGGTAAAATTTTAATAATATAACTTATTTCATTATTATATAAATGAAATTCTCGCTCATGTTCGTTAAATCTAATCCCCATCTCATTCCTCCCTATAACTTTCCACCTGATGTTGCAATTCCTTCTATAAATTGCTTCTGAAATATGATATAAACAAGCAGCATAGGCCAAATCGCTAATACAGAGGCTGCCATTAATTCTGGATAATTAACTGAATATGCACTTTGTAACTTTGCTAATGCTGATGAAAGCGTTGCTGAATCCGTTGTTGTATTTACAATTAGCGGCCACATCAAATCTTTAAATGAGAATAAGGCAGTAAAAATAGAAAGTGCAACAAGTCCCGATTTCGCTAAGGGTAGCATAATTATCCAAAAAGTCTGTCCAATATTACAACCATCTATTTTTGCTGATTCTTCTAATTCCTTAGGTAATCCCATAAAAAATTGCCTTAATAAAAAAGTACCAAAAGCACTAACTAATCCTGGGAATACTAGTGCAAAAATAGTGTTTCTAAGCCCCAATTTATCTATCATTAAATATTGTGGAATAATAAATATTTGAACTGGTACCATCATCTGAAATAATACAAGACCAAAGAAAAAATCTCTTCCTGGAAAATTTAATCTAGCAAAAGCATAGGCTGCCATTGCACTAAATCCAACACCGCATAAAACACGTAAAAACATCATTGCAAATGTAGTATAATATAATCCAATAAAATTATTTTTCTTTATGACTTCGCTATAATTCTCCCATTTAAAAGACGTAGGAAAAAACACAAATGGATTCATAGAAGTAGATTCTGTCACAGTCTTTAAAGATGTTAAGAGCATCCATACAAATGGAAGAATCATTAAACATGCCCCAATAATGAGGAAAATATGCATTAAAATATTACTTTTTCTTTTAGTATTTTTCATCTTTAATCCTCCTACATATAATTAACCCACTTTTTCTGCACCTTCATTTGTATAATCGTAATAATCATAATAATTCCCAATAATAACATGACGATAGCTGATCCATACCCTTTATCTGAATACTTGAATGAATTATTATAAAACAAATAAACAAGTGATACTGTACTTTCATATGACGGACTTGTCACATCAATCATCATATAAATGACATCAAAGACTTGCATCGCTGTAATAATACTGGTTACTAAAACAAAAAATAAGGTTGGTGAAACTAATGGTAACGTTATGGTCAAAAATTGCTTAACTCTTGATGCTCCATCAATTTCAGATGCTTCATAGTAATCCCTAGGTATTTCCTGTAGACCTGCTAATAAAAGTACCATACTATATCCTACCGCTGACCATATTCCTATAATAGCAATTGAAATCATAGCTACTTTAGGATCATCAATCCAATTAATACGACCTAGACCTAACTTGGTTAAAACATAATTAATAAGCCCAAATTGATTATTATAAAGCCACTTCCAAACCATAGTTATTGCTGCTGGTGCTGCCACCATAGGGATAAAATAGATCGTCCTATAAACTTGTTTTCCTTTTATTTTTTCATTTAAACAAACAGCTAAAATCATAGCAATAATGATAGTAATAGGTACTACTATTAAAGTATATCCTAAAGTATTTCTTACAGCACACCATACTTGACGATCTAATAACAGTCTCTTATAATTATCAATTCCTACAAAAACATTTCCTTTTCCAAATGCACCACTTTTAAAAAAACTTAAATATAATGTTTCAAAAATAGGGATAATATTTAGAATCATAAGTCCTAAGATAGTTGGTAAAATCATGCCCCATCCCCAACACCATTCATTGAATACTTTCTTTGGTATAGTTCTCCTCTTTTTAGTCATTTACCTTCACACTCTACTTCCTTGATAGAATTATCAAATAAGCTATACAGACATGCTGTCTGTATAGCTTATTGTTATCTTTTACTCAGCAGCAATGGCCTCATCCATCATTTTACTTACTTCTTGGGAAATTGTTGCTACGTCTTCTTTGCCTCCATAAGCTTTTTGCAATAATTCATAGGACTTATCTTCCCATATACTTGTTTGATTTGAATAAGGTCTAATTTGTGCATAATCTACCATATCAATATAGGCTTGTACATTAAATTCTGGATAAGCTTTAGTCCACGCTTCGGCAGTTCCATTGTAGGCAGAAATTGCAATACCTAGTTCTGCTTGACGTTTTTGACCTTGTTCTGAACTTAAATATTCTACCCATTTCCAAGCTTCATCTGGATACTTACTGTTTGCTGCAACAGCATTTCCTAATCCATTAAATATACTGGCTTTTCCACCTTCATTACTCATAGGTAATACTGCAACATCAAAATTCTGTTTCATAAACTCATTACTTGCAAAGCCTGATAAGTTCCATGATCCAAATAACCCCATGGCACAGAGACCATTTTCAATAGCTTCACCTCTAGCCTTATCATCATAAATAGCAGGTGAAAGTCCCTCTTTTACAAAGTTAAAATAAAATTCAATTCCTTCAATTGTCTTAGGATTAGCATATCCTGACTTTTTATCATCATCGATAATGGTTCCTCCATTTTGATATACAAAATTATAATAACCTTCTTGATTATGTAATCCTGCACAGAATCCATATTGTGAACCATCTTCTTTTGTCAAAGCTTTAGCCGCTTTATATAAATCATCCCAAGTCCACGTATCATCCGGATATTTTAATCCTGCCTCATCAAATAATGTCTTATTATACCAAAGAGCAATAGTATCATAATCCTTTGGAATAGCATACTGTTTATCATTAATGTTATAAATACTATTAAGCCCTTCTGGATAGTTTTTTAAATCTACTAAATCACTATTTTTAATATAGCTTGTTAAGTCCAATAATTGATTATTAGCGCCATAATAGTAAATATTATTTGAATGCATCCAAAAAGTATCTGGTAATGAACCACCTATACCTGCTGCCTCCAACATTACCCAATAGTCAGACCAACTATTTACTTGAATATCAATTTTAATATTAGGATTGGCACTTTCAAATTCATCTGCTATCGTCCTAATCAAATCAGCTTGATTTGAATCCCAACAAGCATAAGTAATGGTTACAGGCTCACCTTTTGTTGTATCTTGTTCTACTTTTGCCTCCTGATTCGATTTGCTACTTGGCTCTGTTGAAGTATTTTTATCTCCTATGGCTGTTTTTTGAGCTGTATTTCCACAACCTGCTAACATAGATGCTGAAATGATTGCCCCTATTAATACTACACTTAGTTTTTTCTTCATCACATATCCCCCTCTGATTGTTAATATATTTAAATACTACATCATTTCTGTTTATTTAAAAATGTATTTTTGTACTATTTATATGTATTAATGTTTCTTTTTCAACCTAAATTGCACAACAAGAGCATATAATATCTGATTTGGCGTTCTACAAATGTAAATAGTACACTACCATCTTTATTTTTTGCTCCAATAACTATATCAATTTCATAGTGACCAAATTCTTCCCTCATTAGAATATCTTCTAGATGATCTTCTATCCTAGTACCTAATCCACGTTTGCTGTTATGAACTTTTTGTGACATAGTATTACATCTTAGCTTCATAAGCAAGGCAATATTACGTATTCTGAGTATTTCTAAGTCGATGTAGTTATAAAGAGTCTTTGTACACACCATCTCTTCACGAAGAAAGAGATTCTTATTGATAGCATTACCAACACAAGCATTCTTTTTGTTAAATTGTCGTGTGGCAACTTTAGCTTAATACATAAAAATCACTATGAATCTTTAGTTAGTTCAATCTCTTTTTACAATTAAGGTTTCTTTTTCGGCTTATTTTGTTATAATATTGTATAATATTACAATTAAATAAATTAACTCTAGTGTAAATTAAAGATTGAATAGTACTGATTTAAGGGTAAGAAAAGCATATCATGTCTAGAAGCACGTTCTAGCATATGAAAGATAGGTAAATCATTAAAAGAGCCAGATATAACAAACATAAATAAAGTGCATTAGCAAGTAGAAATGCAACATACAAGAAGGTATTCTAGAGGAAAGATCTTTCTTAGCATAAGATTCAGCTAAAAGAGATTCTGTATGAGACAGATTAAGATGTCAAAATCGGTTAATGATTTGCCAAATATCCTCAAAAAGAGCAAAGGATTAGGCTAAAACTAAAGAAGGTTAGATACAAAAGTATCTTGATAAACGGAATGAACCCCAGAAATGATAGATAATATAAAATCACCTTCAGTTGAAAAATATCTATGTTTAACTGGCTTCATCATAAATTTGGGGGTTTTGTCAACAATTTTAAGTAAAAAGTGGGTGATTATTAAAATATAGGAATGGAAAGTCTTGAAATATAAGGGGTATAAATCCCGATAATTTATTATTAATTCAAGGAGGTCATTATGATTAAACCTATCCCTCGCTTTACTGATTCTGCTAGTTATAAATGTCTTGAATATTTAAGGCAAGAAAACTTTGACTTATACTTATGTTACTGTGGACTTCAGAAATGTGGCTCTGGTCATTCTTATGGACCAACAGAGCGAACTGAATACCTCATCCATTATATATTAGAAGGAAAAGGTACCTACACAACAAAAGGTGTAACTTATCATCTTAGTAAACATCAAGCTTTTCTTATTTGCCCTAATGAAACAACCTTTTATGTTGCAGATGAAAAAGATCCATGGACTTATATCTGGGTTGGATTCAATGGTGTAAAGGCTAAAACTTATCTTTCTTATGCCAATTTAAATGACTCCAATCGTACCTGTACTTTCCCTAATTCCCAACTTCTTCTTGAACAAGTGCAAAATATGCTAAGTGCTAAAGAACTTACATATAGCAACGAATTAAAACGTGAGGGTTATCTTTTCTTATTTCTCTCTCTCCTTATCCAACACCAACACTGTATAAATACGTATGATTACTCCTATCAAATCTATGTTAATCATGCTATTGAATTTATAGAACACAACTATTATAAAAATATTAAAATCCAAGATTTAGCCAATTATGTTGGTGTAAGTCGAAACTACCTTACAAATTGCTTTAAAAAAGCTCTAGATATTTCTCCTCAAAGTTATTTACTAAATTATCGCTTAAATTACGCACGCATACTTTTAAAAAACACTTCTCTTACTATCAGTGAAATTTCCAATCAAGTTGGATATGATGATCCTTTAGCATTCTCCAAGCTCTTTAAACAACATGAGGGAATTAGCCCTAAACTTTATCGCTCTAATAATCAAGCAATTGATCTTTCTTCTCAAGATAATAGCAAATAACTTCTTCTAGTTCTCACCTGTCTTCCTATTAATTGTTCTAACACTAATTTTAATCGAGTAGGAACTAAATAATTATTTTATTTAGTATTATGAATTTTATATAATTAATAAGATTAACCGAGTACTTAAACAGTCTGACATTTTAATAGTGTTTAGCAAGTAATTTATATGCCCCTATGTACTATAAATATCGCTGGATTTTATAGTACATAGGGGCATATAAATTAAGCATAAATTAAGCTTAAAACCCTACAAAAAAACACCCTCTCGGGTGCTCTCGTCTCATACCTTCAAAAACAAATACTACAACCGTTTAACCGTTTTTTCTAGGTCAAACCCTCGAACCGTTAGTATTGGTCACCTGAACATGTTACCATGCTTACAGCTCCAACCTATCTACCTCATAGTCTCTAAGGGGTCTTACTCCTTTCGGATGGG
>JAEWMQ010000116.1 GCA_023393125.1 Bacillota bacterium | reverse complement strand
CATTAATACTATGAGTATAGGTATAACTATCAGCATATTTAAAAAGGTTGATACAACCAATTATTTTATAGTTATCTATAAAAGCTTCTTGCATTTGAAGTTTAACATTTTTAAAAGCTTCATAATCTACGATATTATCTGTTGAAATTTGATTAAGAAGTCCTTGAACGGCATCAGTACACTTTTTATAGCTTTCTCTCGTTTCTTTAGTGATTTTCCAAACGTTATCCCAGGTATTGACAAAGATATCAACTTCTAAGAAATTAAGATTCTTTAAATTCTCAATAATTTCTGCTGTTAATTCTTGGTTTTCCCCTACGTACACTAAACCGTTATCCATATTTCTAACAGGTTCAGCAACAAGCATTCCTGGGACGCATTCATTTAATGGTATTGTTAACTTTGGCATAGCCTTCCCCCTAAATTATATTCTGCTATTACTAATTGTCTTCTAATTAAATTTTATACTAATCGCACTTATTATACAATATAAACTAGAAAAAAGGTTTTGTTATTAATGACAAAAAAATATCCCTTCTCATCTTGAAATGAGAAGGGATATTTTTTAGTAAGCAACACCTTGCATGTACATAGCATCAGCTACTTTTAAGAAGCCTGCAATATTAGCCCCAAGTACATAGTTATCTGGGTCACCGTACTTAGTAGCTGCATCACGAGAAACAGTATGTATATGTTTCATGATACCTCTTAATTTTTCATCAACTTCTTCAAATGTCCAACTATATCTCATGCTATTTTGAGACATTTCAAGGCCAGAAGTTGCTACACCACCAGCATTAGCTGCTTTCCCAGGAGCAAAAAGAATATTTGCAGCTTGGAATACTTCAACTGCTTCAGGAGTAGAAGGCATATTAGCACCTTCTGCAACAGCTAATACACCATTCTCTACAAGTGCTTTAGCTGCCTCTTCATCTAATTCGTTTTGTGTTGCACATGGAAGCGCAATATCACATTTAATAGTCCAAATACCACGGAAGCCTTCTGTATATGTAGCATCTTTATGTATATTAATGTATTCTTTAATTCTCTTACGCTCTACTTCTTTGATTTGTTTAACAGCATCTAAATCGATACCTTTTGGATCATAGATATAACCATTTGAATCACTAAGTGCCACAACTTTAGCACCAAGTTCTATAGCTTTTTCAGCTGCGTAAATAGCTACGTTACCAGAACCTGATACAACTACTGTTTTACCTTCAAAGCTTTCACCTCTTGTAGCAAGCATTTCTTGTGTAAAATAGCAACAACCATAACCAGTAGCTTGTGTTCTTACAAGAGAACCACCATAGTTAAGCCCTTTACCAGTAAGTACGCCAGTAAATTCATTACGTAAACGTTTGTATTGACCATACATATAGCCGATTTCACGAGCACCTACACCTATATCACCGGCAGGAACATCTGTATCAGCTCCAATGTGTTTGCTAAGTTCTGTCATGAAGCTTTGACAAAATCTCATGATTTCTTGATCAGATTTACCTTTTGGATCAAAATCACTACCACCTTTACCACCACCTATTGGTAGGCCTGTTAAAGAGTTTTTAAAGATTTGTTCAAAACCTAGGAACTTAATAATCCCTAAATTAACAGATGGATGGAAACGAAGTCCACCTTTATATGGACCAATAGCACTATTAAATTGTACACGATAGCCACGGTTAACTTGTACATTACCGTTATCATCTACCCATGATACACGAAATATGATAGCACGTTCTGGTTCGATAATACGTTCAAAAATACCTGCTTTTACATATTGAGGATTACGTTCAGCAACTGGCTCCATACATAATAATACTTCTTTTACTGCTTGATGAAATTCTGGTTGTGCAGGATGATTTTTTTCTACCCTACTCATTAAATCCTTCATGTACTCCGTACGAAAACTCATAGATACGCCTCCTAAAAATTAAGTTCCTGCGGCTCATCTTCCGCTATACATATTTTATCATAAAACGAAACTTTTTCAATAAAATACTTCATTTTTATTGAATTCTGTTTAATTTCAAACAAAGGTTATGAATCAAGTTCTGATTATAATCATAGCGTTATCAGGTAAGTTTTCATAAAGCCATTTGGCATCTTCATCACTTAAAATGATGTTTCTTCTCTTAGTTCTTGCACCCAGAGATTCACTAGCGCTGGTAAGTATATTCCAGTAAGCATCTCTTAAATAACCTTGGAAACCATATTCATCGCTAATTTTTATCCAAAAATTAGCACCTTCTTTATGTACAGCATCTTCGTAAACATCTGCTTTACCTTGCAGATAATAAGTGCCAAGAGGGGGGGCATATTTCCCTTCACCTATTGAACAAATCATAGTTTTAATCTTTTTTTCACCTTGATAGCAGTAAACTACTGTATTTTGGCCACAAATTACTTCTAACCATATACGATTTTGTTTCAAGGTGGTTGTAGTAAACTGAACTGTTTCAGGTTCACTTACTTCACCACTTGCTACTTGTGTTTGGAAAATAGCCTTATATGTGGTTTCTGGTTTTAATCGATCTTTTAAAATAAAATAGGCATGGTGATCATCTGTTAGCACGCCATTCATTTTTTCATTCTCAATTGTAACAGTGGCGTTAATAATAGGTTCTTTACTTTCTAAAGCTAAACGTGGATAAAGACCGATCCACTTATCTTGGCTGGCAGGATAGGTTTTCATAATAGAAGGTTTTTGATCTACCTGAAGTACAAATACTTGATCTTCTTCTAATAGGGTTCCCGTATGTGAGGGCATGCCTGCCTTGAAGGAAAGTACATAGCGTTTACCATTTTCTAAAGGTAATTTTGGAGTAAAAATAAAACGTGTTAGATCTGTATATTGCTTACCGTTAGCATCTGTCACAATGCAAGGCTCTATATAAAAAGTAGCATCGCACTGCAAAAATTTATTAATTTGCGTTGCATTCATAGGCGTACTAAATTGAACTTCAAATGAATTAGTACTAGAAATAAGAAAATCATTTTGAGGACTTAGTATATGGATTGGAGCTTTAAAAGCGATACTTACTTCCTTGGTTTTAGAAATGCCTTGCCATTTTGTAGGTGCATTTTCAATAAGCATTTTTATTTTCTTTCCTTTGATTTGGCTAGTTTCTTTGACTTTAATAGAAACAACCTCCGAGCTGATCCATGTAACAGAATAATCTACTTTATTTTCGTAAGGCACTTCTCCTATCCATTTAATATACTTTTCGAAACCAGCGTGTTCCATAGGTACTAGAAAATTGATTGTAATCTCAGCATAATCCTTCTTTACTTCTACCCAAGATAAATTAAAACCTTGAATTAACCATGCTATAGCCAGTATTACTACAATAATAAATGATAGAATTGTTAGCTTTTGACGATATACATTCATTCTACATCCCTCCAACTTGTCTACAATATATCATATGATAGAAGAGGGACAAACATGATAGGTTTTTAGCATTAAAACACAAAAAAGAGTACTATCATTTGATTAGTACTCTTTCATCCTTGATTAACTTATGTAGTTAAATATAAAAATGCCCAGAGCCGGAATCGAACCAGCGACACGAGGATTTTCAGTCCTCTGCTCTACCGACTGAGCTATCTGGGCATATGGAGGGAGAAGGATTCGAACCTTCGAAGCTATCGCAACAGATTTACAGTCTGCCCCCTTTGGCCGCTCGGGAATCCCTCCATGAAATATGGTTTCTTAGCACCTGTATATCATAACAAATACAAGATATACTGTCAATATTTTTCATATATAAAACAATTATTTTTTATGGTATGAAATTTTACAACATTATAGTATAATAGATACTATACAAAAGCTAAAGGACGGTCAATTTATGAAAATTTTAGTCGTTTCTGATGTAGAAAGTAATTATATCTGGGACTTCTTTGATAAATCAAACTTTAAAGATATAGCTTGCGTAATTTCATGTGGTGGCTTAAAAGCTTCTTATTTATCCTTTTTAGTCACTATGCTAGCGGTTCCAGTATTTTATGTTCATGGTAACCACGATGAAGGCTATCTTAAACAACCTCCAGAAGGTTGTGATTGTATCGAGGATGAAGTAATAACTTTTAATGGTTTACGTATTGCTGGATTAGGTGGTTCTATTGAGTCCAAAGGTGGTCCATTCCAATTTAGTGAGGAGAAGATGCAAAAACGAGTTAAAAAACTTGTTAAAACCTGCAAAAAACCTATCGATATTTTGGTTACTCACTCTCCTACTTTTGCAATAGGTGATAATCCCAATAGTCATACTCATATAGGATTTAAGTGTTTTTATACCCTTTATGAACAACTTATGCCTAAATATCACTTATATGGACATAATCATTTTACCTATTCTTCTAATGCTAAACGTACTTTAGTACATAATAATATTCAAGTTATTAACGGATATAATTATTATATTTTAGAAATCTAAAAGAAGTGAGTAAGGCTATTCCTTACTCACTTCTTTTATTTACCTGTAATACCTTGCATATAAGAAAAGGGGTCTATTGGTGTAAGTGTTTTCATATCTGGAATTTCTCCTTCTACACCTTCTACTAACCAATCCATATGAATAATATCCTCATACTCTAAACTGTCACCAGATTTCGCTCTTAGGACATGATTTTGATCATAAATAGGTCCTTTAAATACATCAAATTCATTTCGTATGATTGCTTGTTTAACATTATCAATTAAATGCTTCATTGGTGCGGTCATATTACGATTAGAATAGAGTAAATCTACAATTCCATTATTCATACCTTGCCAAAAATTAACTGGAACATCTGAACGATTATTATCTTCTTGTATGCTCTTCCAAGTACCATTTAATATATTTTGAATAACTTGTTCATAAAAGACGCCCCAATTCCAAATAGCCATTGCATAATGTGTTTTTTGATGTGTCGTTTGATTGATATTATAAATACCATACGCTTTGGAAATATCCCCAGGAATCGGTAAATCTTCATTTGAAATAATATCAGCACCGGCATTAAACAAGATTTCTGCCACTGCTTTACCACCCTCTGGATTATCCCATCTATTAGTCCAAAGCGCTTTAACTTTAACCCTAGGGTTAACAGCTTGAGCACCTAAAGTAAAGGCATTAATGCTGCTTACCACTTCTGAAATAGGATAAGGAGCCACATAACCTATAACATCAGTTTCTGTCATAGCCCCTGCAATCATTCCTAATAAATAGCGTGGCTCATGAATACGCCCATAATACAATGTAAGAGATTTATATGAATGAGTCGCTGCACAGTTGAAGAATTTGACATTAGGGAACTCCATTGCTGCTTTTAAGGCTGGGGCTAAATAAGTAGGACTGGTTGCAAATACAATATCATATTGATCCTTCGCTAAAGTTTTAAAAGCATCGAATGCCTTATCATTTTCAGGAACACCTTCAATTTTAGTAGTTATAATTTGATCTTTAAATACATTATCAATATGTAATCGGCCTAATTCATGAGCATATGCCCAACCGGATGTAGAAACAGGCTTAGCATATACAAAAGCAATTTTTAGTACTTTTTTTGAAGTTACTAAATCAGATAGAGATGAAAAGACACTTTTCTTTTTGGGAGGTTGAATAATTTCCGTTTGAACATGAGGTGTCTCAGCCTCTATTACTTTTAGCTCTTGTATAATATTTCGAACTTTTATTCTATAAGTATCAGGTACAATTTCTTTTGGAAGTCCATAAATTTTCAAGAAAGTTAAAAAAGCATCGCCAGTTGTAATATCTAATTGGTCTCCCCCTTGCTCTAAATAGAGCTGTCTAAAAGGACGATAACAATTAGCTAAAAAGATTTTATCAGCTTCCTCTTCTGTCGTCATAGTGCGATATTGTTTAACATAAGAAAGAAGTTCGGTAAAACGTCCAGTTTCTGAAAACCAAATAGTATTGATATGAGTTTCTTTATAAAAATTCATAAACTCATAATAAATATTATTTAGCTTATTATTCGTGTCACGTTTTGGGATAAGGCGAATAACTTGCCCATTAATAGTGGTTCCGTTAACAAATTTCAAAACACTAACTCTTTTGTTTCCTTCAATAACGAAGAAACGATTAAGGTACTCATAAACTTTGATGGGATCTGCAATACCCGTTTCAATATGATAATCATAAAGAAACATCCATTTTGAAGCAAATTCCGTCTTAATATTCATAATAGGCATGTAATTATCCGCAAAAGAAATACTTCTAGCATGAGTATAAGTTCCTACAATCTTATTAATAGGAATTTCAACCAATCCTAATGGAAATTCAGCTGCAATATCACCTGGTTGAATCATACTATCTAGGGCACGCAAATAACCAGAGTCACCTTTTAATAGTTTTTGATTCCAGGCTTGTTTACCACTCTTATAAGCTTGTTCATAAGCATGTTGTAATTCTGTATGATTCATTTTTTCACCTTAGCTTTCTCTATCTATTTAAATGATTATTATAAAAATAAGCCTTAAATTTTATTTTAATTATCTCGCAGAAAAAGTTTCCAAATGTTCTTCATCTACTCCCCAATGAAGTTTACCATCTTCTATAGTATAAATCATCTGAAAACTCATATTCTCGATAGTATATTCTATAATGTTTGGTGAAATAATACGATAAATCCCTTCTGGTAAATCGTTTTTGAAAGTAACTTTTCCGTCTTTTGTAAATGTCAACACTACTCCAGTTTCTTCTGATGCCCAAGTACCAACCAAGCTAATAGCTTCTTTTTGTTTAAGAAAAGCTAGACACAAAAAACTTATAGTAAGTAGTCCTGTAATGATTAGAATAGCTATTGCGCCTTTATAACGAGGTTGTCTTTTTTTCTTTGATATATATTTCGGTTGATACATGATTCCCCCTAGTCTTTTCTTTATATTTTACACTAAAATAAGCTTATTGACAATTCTATTTCATATAAGGTAATAACCTTGACATATTTAAAGGGATTTCTATCGCACCTGCAGCATAAGGTGCAATTTCATATACATTAAAAACGATGGTAATGACACCATTTTGATTAATATAAAAGTTTTGTTGATCTTTAATCCCTATAAAACCATCCTCTCCCAAAAAGAAGACTTCACCTTGTTGAATCCTGAGATTTATTTGCTCTCTAATTTGCTCATTAATTAAGGCTTTATAATCTACTGAAGGCTTAAATAGATCCATTAATGAAATAACACTATTTTTTTGTGAATCTATAGTAATATAACGTAATTCGCTTAGACCATGAGCTCCTCCACTATATTGGTATTTAAACAGTTCTAATGTATAATAAGGAAAAGGGGAAGAAATAACTGTATAACTCTCTAAGTATTCAAACTTAAGGGGTTTTAAACCATCTCGAATCATCTCTTTATTATACTGTTCAGCTTCAGAAATAGCATTTTTCTTTCTTTGGATGGCCTCTTTTAAAAGTCTTTGATTGAACTGTTTTTGAAAGCTAGAGTCTGTTAACCCCTGAAGCTGTGGTACTTTCACATCTAATGAAATAACTTCAGATTGATGTTTATATGATTTTGGACAAGCTAATATAGAATTTTCCGTGGCCATTACAAAAATAGCAGCACCAGGTTTTTCTTTATCAGGCTTTGTTTTGGCATAAGTTACAGTAAATAGCATACAGTAAATTAGTCCTAGAATGCACATCGCTTGAATAGATTTTTTTTTACTCATTTTATGCCCCCTATATAATTTATTTATACTATTATTGTACCCTTATAAAAAAATCATATGTTAGATAAACATTTGTAAATTTGCAAAGTATTTCATCTTGAAAAATATGTCATAGCTTTGTTTAAAAATTTTCTAAAGAGGTGTGCTAATGTCTTCTATTTCACAATGTATTCAGGATATGAATCATTATTTCTACAGTCGAAAAACTTATGATTTAAAACTTCGCATGTATTATTTAAAAAAATTAAAAGTAACTATTTTGAATCATCAAAAAGAAATTGAAAAAGCTCTTAGAGCCGATTTTAAAAAACCGGCGTTTGAAACGTATTTAACTGAAATTTATACCACCATCTCAGAGATCAATCATACAATGAAGCACCTTAAAAATTGGTCAAAAACTACACAATATAAAGGTATACTTCCTGTTATAGGGGGCAATACAAAAGTATTAAAAGAGCCTTATGGTGTATGTCTTATTTTTTCACCATTTAATTACCCCTTTCAATTGGCAATGATGCCACTTATTGGAGCTATTGCGGCGGGAAATTGTGTTATTATTAAACCTTCTGAATATACACCTGCTACTAATAAGGTACTTCGTAAGATCTTAAATAAAGTTTTCCCACCTTATTATGTAGCAGTAATAGAAGGTGGAAGTGACATCTGTAATGAACTTCTTGATGAACCATTAGATTATGTGTTTTTTACTGGTGGCATAGAAACAGGTAAGAAGGTAATGAAACAAGCAGCTGAACATTTAATTCCTGTGACTCTAGAATTAGGAGGTAAAAGTCCTGTTATTGTAGATCATACAGCTGACTTACGTTTAGCAGCTAAACGTATTGTATGGGGGAAATTTTTAAATGCAGGTCAAACCTGTGTAGCCCCAGATTATGTTTTGGTACATGAAAGTGTAGCTAAGCGTTTATTATATTATATAACGCTTACATTACAGTATTATTATAAAGATAAAAAGCACATGGCACATATTATTAACGAGGCACATTATGTTCGCTTACTTCAACTTATAAATGAAGATAAAATTTACTTTGGTGGGCATTTTAATACGGATGAATTGTATATTGAACCTACTGTATTGTACCCTGTATCTCCCTTAGATTTATGTATGCAGGAAGAAATTTTCGGCCCCATTTTACCTATTATACCCTATAAACGTTTACAAGAAGCTATTCATCACGTGCAGCGTTATCCCAAACCATTAGCTTGTTATCTTTTTAGTAACGATTCATTACGGATTGAGTACTTACTAAAACATCTTTCTTTTGGAGGGGGATGTATAAATGATACAATACTGCATGTTACTCATCCACAAGCTCCTTTTGGTGGTATAGGTTATAGTGGCATGGGAGCTTACCATGGCTATAATAGTTTTAAAACATTTACTCATGAAAAAACTGTTTTTTATAGTACTCCTAAGGAACTTCCATTCCGTAATCCATCTTCTGAGGAACCATTAAAGTGGATTAAGAAAATGATTCGATAAGAAAATAAAAGTGGCTTCAATTACCAGGAAGCCACTTTTATTTTCTTATAAATTATGACAATCGTGTCCTTTTTTCTTTTTGATTTCATTAAGTGTATTAAGGAAATCCTCAATTTCACCAATTTCCATGTCGTTTTTAATATTCATTGTATGAATTTTTTCTTCTCTAAAATTTTTAAGATGCATGGTTAAACCTTGATCTGAATCTTTTTCTGTATAAATACAGCGGTAACCTTCATTATATTTCTGCTTAAGTTCGTTTAAATCACTCACACCTTACACTCTCCTTTCAGACTACATGTCTTAGTATAAGTCGTTTTTAGATTTTCATACGATATTATTTAAAACTTAGCTTTTTAATTTGTTCTTGTTTATTATGTGCATCTATTTCATGGGTATAGATTGACAGAGTAATGGAAGGATTACTATGAGAAATCAAAGAAGATATAGTGGAAATATCCATATTAGCTGCAATACAATAAGAAGCGAATGTATGTCTAAAAAGATGTGCATGAATATGACGGCCTGTTGCATTCGAAAGCTTTTTCATTAAATCATGCAAGGTACGTGTTGGCATATAAGTATTAGGATCCGCTTTACTTGGAAAAAGATAAATACTTGTCTGTAGGAGATCTTGAAGTTCTATAGTTAAATTCTTAATAGCTTCGTTATAATTATTGAGAATAAATTTTAAATCATCATGTATAGGAACTTGATTATATTTACCTCCTTTTGTAAATAGTGTAATAGTGTTTTGTAACAAATCTATATCTTGCTTTTTTAAAGCTACTACTTCATGAGCACGACATCCTGTGTAAAGAAGAATACCAATAAGTAGTTGATTACGAATGGCGCAATAGTAAAGATATTCGTAATAAGTGTTATTTGCTTTTTGTTTGTATTGCTTTTCTTCTTCAATTAAAAAATTGAAAATATATGAGATTTCTTCTCGTTTTAAAACTTCCTTAGGTATGGTGTGTTTTTTTGACCGTATAGGATCAATGTATTCATATAGCTTGTCTTTAGAAAGCTTTTTTCGATAACAGAATTTAAAGAAACGATGCATAACTACTCTTTTACGTTTAATGGAATTTATTTTTAGATTGGATATTTCTATAAAATAATTTTGGAAGTCCTCAAAATTTAACTCATCTATTTCCTTCTTATCTGTCCAGTTTTTAAATTGATTTAAGTCTTGCAAATAGGCTTTAATAGTATGAGAAGATAACTGTTCAGCTTCTAACGATAATATAAAATAATTAATTGCCTTTTCAATAAGCATTTACATCCCCTCCTCAAATGATAGATAAAATAAAAGTCGCAGTTTCAACTGCGACCATACTCTTTTTTATTGTTGTGATGGTTTGGTGAGTTTTTTATAAATAAGGAAGTACATACCTCCAATAAACACACCACCAATAATATTTCCTAGTGTTACAGGAATTGCATTATTAATAAAGAATTTACTCCAACTGAGCTGATCAGCTGTTGCATGTGCAAGTTCCATATATTCTGCATTGCCTTTTACAAAAAGTGCTACTGGGATATAAAACATATTAGCTACAATATGCTCTGCACCACTAATTGCAAAAGCAAAAATAGAAAAGAAACCAGCCAATACTTTACCTGTAATATCTTTAGCTGCATAAATCATCCAAATACCAGCACAAACATAAATATTACAAATAATTGCTAAACAAAGAGCCTGAGTAAATTGTAGGTTCGATTTAGATACAGCTGTTTTAATAGCATAAGCACCAAAGCGACCATCACTCATATTGAGAATACCACTATTAGCTACTAAAAATGCTATGGCAACTGCTCCTATAAAGTTACCTATTAAAACAATTACTAAATTTCTTAGAAACCCAGCCCAAGTCGTACGTTTTTCTAAGGTTGAAATAATGATTAAACAATTTCCTGTAAATAAATCTGCACCATTGATAACAACAAACATAAGCCCAATTGGGAATACTGCACCTGTCACTAATTTAGCCAAACCTTTATTGGCAATATCGTGAGCTGCTACCGAAGAAGCAAATCCTCCTAATGCAATATAAACACCTGCCATGATAGCCATTGCTAGTACTAGTAAAGTACTACGATTAACTTTGTTGACACCGCCATCGCTAGTATAATTTGTGATTTCCTGTGGTGATAAATAATTTGCCATTTGTATACACTCCTTTTTCAGTATTAGAGTATACCATCATCCTCATTAGAATTCAATAAGCTTCTTGCCTTTTTATGTGTATTTTTACTCCTGTTTAGATTGATCTTTCAGTTTTTGGTTATAATCATATTCTAGTTGATGATAGTCTTCTTTAACTTTAGTAAGTTGTTCTTTTAAATCAGCTATTTCTTCTTTAAAAGCTAACTTTTGTTCTAATAATTCATTACGGAGTTGAAGCTCCTGTTTATCTTTTAATTGAACTAATTCTTGTTGGTGTTTTGCGTCCATTTGATTTTTTTCTTCTTTTAACTTTTCTACCTCACGCTGTAAAAACCAGATTTCTGAAGCTAATTCATCATTTCTATTTTTAAGTTTACTATTTTCAGCATTGCGTTCTTCTATTTCTAACTCTAGGCGTTTATAGTTCTCTAACTGTTCCTTTAAGTGTGTTATTTCCTCCTCGAATTTAGTATGTAATAGAAGGTGGTTACTTAGTTGCTGCTTTAATTGTTCTTTTGATTGTGATAGGTTACTGATTTTATCTTTTAGAGCTTCTATTTCTTGAAGCTGATTAATCTCCTTTTTTTGAGCAACTTCTAATGCTTCTTCTAATCTCTTTTGTTCCACTAACACTTCTTCTTTTTCAGTTATTTGTTCATCAATTCTTTTTTCTACTTCTTTGATTTGCTCATTGTAACTTAGCTGACTTTTTTCAATCATATGCGTGTAGATACTTTGAACTCTTTTTAATACCATTTGAAGTTCTCTTAAATCACTTTCAAATAAATCGTTTTCTTCTTTGGCTTTTTCTAATTTATAACTAGATAATAATAATCCCATGAACTCTTTACCGCTCAAAGTACTATCTCTCATTAGTTCGCTTAGTTCATTTTTCATTTCTTCTGATACTTTTACACCAAATGTTACATCTGCCATGGATTCTCTCCTTCTATTGTAAACCTCAATATATTTAGTTAACTATTGATACGTATAGAGTTAACTAAAGTTAACTCTATACGTATGTTAACATATTGAAGAGATTAAAAGCAACCACCCACAGATAATTTTATATTATCTGTGGGGTATTGATAAAAAAGTGAGATAGAGAGTAAGGGTTTTGAATTAATATTCTGTAAATTTAATTGAAGATTAAATGAATAGATCAGAATTTCAAAGAGATCTTTGTAATGAAGTGTTTTGTTTAAGAAGTAAATTAGAAAAAGGATAAATGATATAATACTTTTTGTAGTTATTAGGTAAATAGTACATAGGATAGTAGGACGTGATAAATAAAACGAAGATATAACAGGCTTTAGAGATGAGATAAACTAGCCAACAATGAACTAGGTATTTTACAGAACGATCTATTGAAAAAAGTAGACAAGCAAAAAGGACGTCCTTTTGGACGTCCTTTTTAAGCATTGCACTGATTAATTGGATAAACATTGTTTAATAATGCTGCTCACTTTTTGGTTATCAGCTCTGCCATTTACTTTAGGTTTAATGGCAGCCATAACTTTACCCATATCTTTCATAGATGTAGCTCCAACTTCATCAATTACTTGACGAATGAGAGAAGCTAACTCTTCATCATTTAACTGCTTAGGCAAGTAACCTTGTAAAACAGTAACTTCAGCACTAGCATCTGCTACTAAATCTGGGCGATTTCCCTTTTCAAAATCAGCGAGAGCATCTTTGCGTTTCTTGATTTCTTGCACAATAATATCAAGAATTTGTTCTTCACTAACCTCCTGCAGGGTGTCTTTCTCCTTTTGAAGAATGGCACCACGAATGCTTTGGATGGTATTTTTGCGAAGGACATCTTTTTCTTTCATAGCTTCTTTCATATCTGAAAGAAGTTTTTCTTTTAAAGACATCTGCATCATCCCTTGTACAAAAAGCTTAAGCTTTTGTATTCATATGATAAACAACAAACAATTAATATTGTTTATTTTTTTTACGTGCTGCTTCTGATTTCTTTTTACGTTTTACACTTGGTTTTTCATAGTGTTCTCTTTTGCGGATTTCTTGCATGATACCTGCTTTTGCACAGTTTCTTTTAAATCTACGAAGAGCGCTATCTAATGTTTCATTTTCGCGAACAGTAACCTCTGACATTTCTTTCCCTCCCTCCGGTGCAATGTTGTGCTTTATGCATTTGTACGGAGAAAAGATTAAAGCACTACGTTAAATTATAAAGTAATTTACGTGATACGTCAAGTATTCCACGTACATTTAATGGGATATCAATAAGTTTTTATTACTTTTATTTGATAAGGAATTAATTACCCACTAAAAAAACTAAGCATTAAGCTGAGCACTGATAGTTGTTTCAGCAACTGAGATAGCATCTTTAATCTTAGAAGCATCTTTACCACCAGCTTGTGCCATATTAGGTCTACCGCCACCTTTTCCACCAACAACAGTTGCTACAGCAGAAATAATTTGACCACAGTGTACACCTTTCTCTACAGCACTTGAAGTAGCCATAGCCACAAGATTTACTTTATCTGATGCAGCGCTTATTAATAAGACAACACCATCTTGAAGTTGGTCTTTTAATGAATCTCCCATGTTTTTAAGATCATTCATATCAAGCCCATCCATTTGGCTTACTAATACTTTAATACCATTAATAGTCTTAGCTTCTCCAATAAGAGCTCCTGCCTTATTATTAGCAATCTCAGTTTTAAGTTTTTCATTTTCTTTTTCAAGATTCTTAAGTTCAACATTCATAGCCTCTACTTTTTTGACTACTTCAGTTTTTTTAGCTTTAACAATAGCGCTTATTTCATCTAAGCTATTTTCTAGTGTTTTATAATAAAGGAGTGCTCCTCTACCTGTCACTGCTTCAATACGTCTTACACCAGCTGCAACACCAGCTTCTGAAATGATTTTAAAAGTACCAATAGCAGCTGTATTTTGAAGGTGTGTACCACCACAAAGTTCTACTGAGTAGTCTCCCATATTAACAACACGTACAGTTTGACCATACTTTTCACCAAAGAGTGCCATTGCTCCTATTTTTCTAGCTTCATCAATAGACATCTCTTTAACTGTTATGGTTAAGCCTTCAAGAATTTTTTCATTTACTAAATCTTCTACTTTTTCAATTTGTTCATGAGTTAAAGCTTCAAAGTGAGTGAAGTCAAAACGTAAACGATCTTTATTGACATTTGAACCTGCTTGCTCAATATGACCACCTACTACTTCACGTAATGCTTTTTGTAAAAGGTGAGTTGCACTATGGTTACGAGAAGTGTCCATACGAGATGCATTTTCTACTGCAAAAGTAGCTATTTGACCTTTTTCAATAGAACCTTCTACTACTTTAGCATGATGAGCAAATTTACCACCAATGACTTTCGTTGTATTAGTAACAGCTGCTTTACCTGTAGCTGTTGTAATGAAACCAGTATCACCTGCCTGACCGCCACTTTCAGCGTAGAATGGTGTTTCAGATATAACAACGTAAATAGACTCGCCGCAACCTGCTGCTTCTAAAAGCTCTTCATCATTTGCAAGTATTTCTAATGTACCTGTTGTTTCAAGATTATCATAACCTACAAAGGTTGTTTTCATAGATGGATCCATACGATTAAATATAGTTTCATCAGTACCCATGTATTTAGAGCCACCACGTGCTTCTCTTGCTTTTTGACGTTGAGCATCCATTTCTACTTTAAAACCTTCTTCATCAGCTTTTAAGCCTTGCTCTTCAAGAATTTCACGTGTTAAGTCAATAGGGAAACCATAAGTATCAGAAAGTGTAAAGCAAGCTTTACCATCTAATACAGTCTTACCTTCAGCATTCATTTCGTCAATGTGTGCTTTTAAAATAGTAAGCCCACGGTCAATAGTTTCATTAAAGTTCTTTTCTTCTACAGTAAGAAGCTTTGTAATATATTCATATTTATCTTCAAGTTCTGTGTATTCATGTTTTGAATTATCAACTACTGTTTTAACAAGGTCTTTTAAGAATAAACCTTCAATACCTAATAATTTAGCATGTCTAACGGCACGTCTAAGAAGTCTTCTCATTACATAGCCACGACCTTCATTAGAAGGAAGAACACCATCAGCAGCCATAAAGGTTACTGAGCGAATATGGTCTGTGATAACACGGATTGATACATCGTTTTTATAAGTTTCACCGTAAGTTACGCCTGCAAGCTCACAAACGTGATCACGGATAGCTTTGATTGTATCTACATCAAAGATAGAGCTTACACCTTGCATCATTGCTGCAAGTCTTTCAAGTCCCATTCCTGTATCAATATTCTTTTGAGCAAGTGGTGTGTAAGTCCCATCTTCATGGCGCTCAAATTGAGTAAATACTAAGTTCCAGAATTCCATATAGCGGTCACAGTCACAACCTACACCACAATCTGGATTATCACAGCCAAATTCAGGACCTCTATCAAAATAGATTTCTGAACAAGGACCACAAGGTCCATCTATTCCTGCTTCCCAGAAATTATCTTCTTTACCCATATAAATAACTTTTTCACTAGGTACGCCAATTTTATTTCTCCAGATTTCAGCTGCTTCTTCATCGTCTTGGTAAACAGTTACAAATAAACGTTCTACTGGAATCTCAAGGTGTTTTGTAACAAACTCCCAAGCCCATTCAATTGCTTCTTCTTTAAAATAGTCACCAAATGAGAAGTTACCAAGCATTTCAAAGAACGTACCGTGACGTGCTGTTTTACCAACATTTTCAATATCACCTGTACGAATACATTTTTGACAAGTTGTCATTCTTCTTCTAGGTGGTTCTTCTTGACCAGTAAAGTATGGTTTAAGTGGTGCCATACCTGCGTTAATCAGTAATAAACTGTTATCATTGTGTGGTACTAATGGAAAGCTTTTTGCACGAAGATGCATTTTACTTTCAAAAAATTTAAGGTACATTTCCCTTAGTTCATTTAAACTATAATTTTTCATTTGCTCCTCCTAATAAAAATCATTTATATTAACCTTGGTTTAGCGCTATATATTCTTCTAAACAGAGCCCCTTTTGTTTCATAACGGTAGCTACTTCTATGCCTACATAACGGTAGTGCCAAGGTTCATACATAATATGTGTGATGTGTGTTTTATCCTTAGGATAACGTAGTATAAATCCTTCTAAATAACTATTTTCGAAGAGCCATTTACCAGTGGGCGTTTCACCAAAACTCGTAATAAGGGGATCTTCCAAAATACGCATACTCCAAGTTGTTACATCAATAGCTAAACCTAACTGATGTTCACTATGCCCTGGAACTGCAACTATCTTAGCAGCTTCTATTTTGGCGGTTGTTTTATCCATGCCTTGTTTTTGATAAAAAGCTACTTTTTTATCAAAAAGTTTTTGCTGATAATGAAAAGAACGATAGCCACTTACTAAGCTTAAAGGTTCTAACCATTCA
Organism: Bacillota bacterium; assembly: GCA_023393125.1. Taxonomy (GTDB): domain Bacteria; phylum Bacillota; class Clostridia; order Lachnospirales; family Cellulosilyticaceae; genus Cellulosilyticum. The sequence continues at coordinate 25,479 of JAEWMQ010000116.1, read as the reverse complement.
TTAAACAATCTAGCATTAAGTCTTATAAACCCCTGGAGCACAGCCTCGCATACCCAGATTCCTGAAGCAGGATCTTTAATTAAATGTTCAGGGATAAAAGCCTCACTTAAGCCATGAGAAGGATTAACTAAACAGACGTCATTCATATATAACCTCCTTTAAAAAGATACTGGAAATACAAAAAAACCTCAATCCCAATAGGGACGAGGTTTCTCGCGGTACCACCCTAGTTATAGGCATAAAAAGCCTATCACCTTAAGGATTGTTAACGAAATCACCCGAATACCTCTACTTTTGTATGTTCAAGATATTTACTCCAAGACTGCTTCTATAAACAGGTATTAAAAAGCTTTCACCAACTGCCTTTCTCTCTGCAAACCCTTATTTATATACTCCTTCTTTTCACAGTAGTTCATATATATTATACGTTTAGTTTAGTTTGTCATATGCTATTCTTATACGATTATATGTAATCTTTCAGCTTTTGTCAATATATGACTTGTAAGGCTAATCATTGATTTCATGAATAAAAATACCACTACGTAGTTTGGGTTCAAACCAAGTTGATTTTGGTGGCATTAATTCATGGGCATCAGCTACTCGAATGAGTTCATCCATAGAGGTTGGAAACATACTAAAGGCAATATCCATATCGGTTTCTGTTCTTCTGTTGAGTTCTTCCATGCCACGAATACCCCCTACAAAGTCAATGCGTTTATCTGCTTTTGGATCTTGAATTTTAAAGATAGGCTCAAGTACATGAGTTTGTAATAAAGAAGCATCTAATGAAGCAACAGGATCTGTTTCATCAATCCATTCTGGCTTCATGGTTAGCTTATACCATTTCTTTTCAAAACGCATACCAAAAGTATGTCTTTCCTCAGGCTTATAAAGCATTTCATTAATAGCTTCTATTTCGAATTTTTCTTGTAATTGGTCAAATAATTGCTTTGCATTTAAGCCGCTTTCATCCCTAATGACACGATTATAATCCATAATACAAAGTTGCTCTTTGGGGAAAATGGTTGCTAAGAAATATTGAGCGTCTTCTGAAGCATTTCCTTCTTGTCGATACTTTCTTGCTACTGCCGCTGCTGCTGCTGCACGGTGATGCCCATCTGCAATATAAAGTGCATCAGCTTCTTCAAAAGCAGAAATGATGTTATGAATGGTATGAGGATCAGATACCTTAAATACTTCATGTTTAACACCATCTTCTCCTATAAAATAATAAACAGGTTCATGCTTAGCTGTATATTCTAATAACCATGCTGTTACAAGTTCTAATCCCTTATATGCTAAAAAAATAGGACCTGTATGTGCATTACAATAAGAAACATGTTTGATGCGGTCTAATTCTTTGTCGGTTCGTGTATTTTCATGTTTTTTTATGATACCCTCATCATATTCTTTGGCTGATACTAAACAAACAAGACCGTATTGCGTTGTCATACTATTACTTAAACCATAGATATATAAACTGCGTTCATCTTTAATAAAAACGCCTTTTTCTATCATATTTTTTAAAGTATCACCTGCAAAAGCATATAATTCGTCTCCTACTGGATTTGTAATATGCATTTCAGGTTTATCTACATGAAGAAAAGAATAAGGATTGCCTTCTACCATTTTCCTTGCTTCTTCTGTATTCATTACATCATAAGGTAAAGCTGCTACTTTTGTAACTAATGAGTTGGTTGGTCTGAGTGCGCCAAATGCACGTATGGTTGCCATTTTATCGCTCCTTTCTATTAATGCTTATATCATAACATATATTCTGACAAGAATGAATATTATATGTTGAATCTTTAGTAATGATCTTTTTTATTTCCCATTCTTTGGTTTTGTATTATAATAAGGAGAGTATCAAATAATTTGGAGGCGAAAAAATGAGGACAATAATGTGGTTTATAAGCTTTGTGTTTACCTTGATTGGAACTCTTCCTAAATTAAGAAAAGCTCATAGTTTACAAAAAAGTGGTAATTTAGAGGCATTAGAAGCTTATGTTCATGAAGAATCTAAAAAGTGGATGTTAGGTAATATCAAACGTAGTGGTGCAACGGTAGAAGTTAAGGGATTAGACAATCTTCCAGCAGACAAAACTGTTGTTTATATTAGTAATCACCAAGGTAATTTTGATATTCCACTTTTAATGAGCTATATCAATAGACCCAAAGGTTTTATTTCTAAGATAGAAGCTAAGAAGATTCCTATCATTGCAAAATGGATGGAGTTATTACACTGTGTCTTTATGGACCGCTCTACTTTAAAAGGTTCAGCAGGCGCTATTATCGAGGGGATTAAGGTTTTAAAACAAGGACACTCATTAGTCATTTTCCCAGAAGGAACAAGAAGTAAAGGTGATCAAATGGGTGAATTTAAAAGTGCAAGTTTTAAACTTGCTACAAAAGCAGGTGTACCTATTGTACCTATCACTATTGATGGATCTTATAAACTAATGGAACTTAATCAGAATAAAATTAAACCTGCACATGTTAAGCTAACAATTCATCCAGCTATTCCTACTAAAGGATTAAGCAAAGAAGCTTTAGAACTTTTGCCAGACCAAGTTCATGAAATAATAGAAAGTAGTTTACCTTATAAAAAAATAGATTTAGCACAAAACAAAAAATAGAAAATATTTCCTTGGAAATATTTTCTATTTTTTGTTTTGTATAATACTTTCTGCGCATAAAGCTGCTGTAGAAAACGCCGCTTGAATATTGTATCCTCCAGTATCTCCATCTATATCCAAAACCTCACCTATAAAATATAATCCTTTTTGTTTACGGCTTTCCATAGTTGTTGGATTCACCTCTTTAAGATGAACACCTCCTGCTGTGACCATGGCTATATGAAAGCCACCTAAATTAGCAATAGTGAATGGACACCTTGTAAGCTGGTCAACTAATGCTTCTCTTTGTTTCTTAGAAATTTCCGCACAAGTTGTATGTTCATCCAAAGAAATACGTTGGCATAAGACTTGACAAAGTGTTCGTGGTAGTTCAAATTGTTTTAAAAAAGTAATAATCTCTTCTTTTCCTCTTTTAGCAACTTCCAAAGCAAAATAGGCTTTAATGGTTTCATAGCTTTTAGGATATAAAAAATTCACTTGTAGCAGATCTCCAGACTTCATCCATCTTGAACTATTAATAATAGCAGGACCTGACAAACCTTTATGTGTGAATAATAAGTCTCCTACATAACTTTTTATTTTTTTCTGCTCTCTCCAAATCGTTACTTCTATTTGTTTAGCTGAAACACCAGAAAGCACTTTAAAAGTATTTTCATCAAGTCTTACATCTGTTAAAGCGGGTCTAGGCTCAATAATGTGATGTCCTAAATTTTTAGCTAATAAATATCCAGTGCCATCAGAACCCATATGGGCATAAGATTTTCCACCTGTAGCAATAACAACCTGGTCACTAAAATAGCGCTTGCCACTATCTGTTTCTACTGTAAAAATCTTATCATATACAGAAATGTGACTTACAAGCTCATTATAAATCATCTCTACATTAGCCTTTTGGCACTGAACAATGAGAGCATTTAGGATATCCATACTTTTCATACTTTTAGGGAAAACCTTATTATTGGGAAAAATCGTATAAGCCACACCTGCTTCTTCGAAAAAACGCATGGTCTTTTTATTATCAAAAGCTAATAAGGCTTTCTTTAAAAATTTAGCTTTATCATCATAGCAACTAAAAAAATCTGCTATATCACCAGCATGAGTAAAATTACATTGCCCAGCTCCTGATATAAGAAGTTTTTTACCTGCTCCTTTATTCCGTTCTAATAGTAATACACGCTTTTGCTTTTTAGCCAAAGCTTGAGCAGCAAAAAGACCTGCCGGTCCTCCGCCTACAACAATGGTATTATAATGCATACCTTATATCCTCCACTTATTTGACTTTCTCACCTATTATACAACAATTTTCTACTTCATTTAAAGCTTTAGGTATATTATTTCCATATTCTACACAAATTAAAAATGAAATATAAATATGATGAGGCTAAAAATGAAACGCTTAATTCTTTTACCTAGTATTATGATCATTACTTTCTTTTGTTCATGCTTTGAAGGATATACTATTTGTAGTACTATCACTGCTATCACTGCTATCACTGCTTTTATACCCTGAAGCTTTCTGCTGTTCATTAGGGACTTTAATTAAAAAGAACGGTATCTCATGATTTAATCATGAGATACCGCCTTTTAATGCTCTTCTGTTTTAAATACATCTTTGTTTTTCCATAAATATTCAAAACCAGATACTAAAGTAAGGATTAATGCCAAATAAGCTAAACACATTGCTAAGATAGAGAGCAAGCTCCAATTAACTGGTAACAAATAAACAATAATCATTGCCATTTGTACTACTGTTTTTAGCTTACCAAGGTAACTTGCTGCAATAACATGGTTTTGACCAGCTGCTATTAGTCTTACACCAGATACCATAAATTCTCTTAGGAGAATAAACACAACTATCCATGTAGGTAAAATACCAGCGGGTAAGATATTTTTAATTCCAAGGTCAATAACAGCTAACATAGCTGCTGTAACAAGCATTTTATCCGCTAAAGGATCCATAAATTTACCTAGATTTGTTACTAAATTGAGTTTGCGTGCTAAATACCCATCTAAAAAGTCTGTTAAACTTGCAATGATAAAAATCGCTAACGCAATCCACAACATTATACTTGGTTCTAATGATAGGGGTAACCATATAATCCCCATAAAAGCAAATACTAAAACGACACGTAGTAACGTCAGCTTATTCGCTATATTCATCCACTATCTCCCCAATCAAATCATAGTCATTTGATGCTGTAATACGTACATCTACAAAATCACCTGAAATAAGCTCTCCTTCATATTCTACAAATACCTCTCCATCTATATCAGGGGCATCCTGGTAAGTACGTCCGATATAAACATCTTCATCTGTAATTTTACCCTCAATGAGCACTTTCATAGTCTTTCCAACTTTTTTAGCTGTTAACTCACTAGAAATACCATGTTGAAGGGCCATAATAGCATCACGACGTTTGATTTTTGTTTTTTCATCAATTTGGTCTTCAAATAAAGCTGCAGGTGTCCCTTCTTCTTTTGAATAAGTAAATACACCTAAACGGTCAAATCGCATTTCTTTTACAAAATCATATAGGATTTGGAAATCTTCTTCTGTTTCTCCTGGAAAACCTACAATAAGTGTGGTACGAAGAGCAATACCAGGTATTTCTTGTCTTAGCTTACCAAGGCGTTCTTTAAGCTGTTCTAGAGAACTTTTTCTTGCCATACGCTTAAGAACAGATGTTGAAGCATGTTGAATAGGTATGTCTAAATACTTACATACTTTAGGGTTTGTTTTAATTTCTTCAATTAATTCATCGGTAATACTTTCTGGATAACAATATAAAACGCGAATCCATTCAATTCCCTCTACTTTACTAAGTTCACGTAGTAATTTTGCAAGAGAAGCATTTTCTAAGTCGCGTCCATATTCTGTTGTATCTTGTGCTACTAAAATAATTTCAGAAACACCATCTGCTGCTAATTTTTCAACTTCAGCTTTAATTTTATCCATTTGACGACTTCTATATTTTCCTCTTAGTTTAGGAATAATACAGTAAGTACAATGCTTATCACAGCCTTCGGAGATCTTGACATAAGCGAAATACCCTGCAGTCGTTAATATACGAGGCATTTCATCTAACATTTCACGGTCAATCAAATCAAAATGCTGAGTACGAAGTCCTTTTTGTTCAAGAATACCATTGGCTATTTCTACAATCTTATCATATGAAGTAGTTCCTACTACAGCATCTACTTCAGGAATTTCATCTAAAATTTCTTGTTTATAGCGCTGTGCCATACAACCTGTTACAATAAGGGCTTTACAAGCACCTATTTCTTTATATCTAGCTACTTCTAAAATATTTTCAATACTTTCCTTTTTTGCATCTTCAATAAAACAACAGGTGTTAACCACAATAACATGAGCTTTTTCTTCATCACCTGTTAAAGAAAAGCCTCCTTGATTGAGTAGCCCTAGCATATGTTCGCTATCGACTAAGTTTTTATCACATCCAAGTGATACAAAAGATACTAAATAATTCAAAATGCTGCTCCTTTCATATTAAGCCAACTTCAAGTTAGCAGTTATTACCTTTAGCAGCAAGCACACAGTTTTTCATAAGCATAGCAATTGTCATAGGGCCTACACCACCTGGAACAGGTGTAATAGCTGCTACATGGTCCTTTGCTGAGTCAAAATCCACATCACCACAAAGCTTACCATTTTCATCACGGTTCATCCCTACATCAATTACAACTGCATCTGTTTTTAATTGTTCACCTTTAATAAATTTCGGAATGCCTACAGCGGCAATAACAATATCTGCTTGCTGAAGTATGTTAGTTAAATTGTTAGTTCTAGAATGACAGATAGTAACTGTACCATGTTCTCTTAATAAAAGCAAGCTTATAGGTTTGCCTACAATGTTGCTTCTACCAACAACTACACAGTTTTTACCTACTATGTCTACATGACTGCGTTTGAGTAATTCAATAATACCTGCAGGTGTACAAGATACAAAGCCAGGAAGTCCTATGCTTAAGGCACCTACACTTTGTGGGTGAAAGCCATCTACATCTTTTGATGGAGAAATACGCATAATGACTTTTTGTTCATCCATATGTTTAGGTAGTGGTAATTGAACTAAAATACCATGTACCTTATCATCTTTATTAAGCGTATCGATAAGTTCTAATAATGAGGTTTCAGATGTTTCTGCAGGTAATTCATAGCTAAAAGACTTAATGCCTACATATTCGCAGGCTTTCTTCTTATTTCCAACATACACCTGTGAAGCACTATTATCCCCAACTAAAATAACAGCAAGCCCAGGATAAATGCCTTGCTTGTTAAGTGCTGCTACTTCTTCTTTTAATTCATCTTTAATCATAGTAGAAATAAGTTTACCATCTATTATTTTTGCCATTTTATCTCCCCTTATCATCTTTAGAATAAACCTGTTACAGTTCCCTTAGTAGTGATATCAATCTGCTCAGCTGCAGGCTTCTTAGGAAGTCCTGGCATTGTCATCACGTTACCCGTAAGAGCAACTATAAAACCAGCGCCTGCTGATATTCTAATCTCTCTAATAGTTGTTGTAAAGGCTTTAGGTCTACCAAGTGCTGTGGCATCATCAGAGAAAGAATACTGATTTTTTGCCATACATACTGGCAAATGATCTAGCCCTAAGCTACTAATTTTAGCAAGTTCTTTTTTTGCTTTAGGTTCAAATACAACCTGATCTGCACCATAGATAGAAGTAGCAATACGTTTTATCTTGTCTTCTATACTCATATGATCATCATAAAGCGTTTTAAACTCACTAGTTTCTGTATCAAGAACTTTTAAAAGTTCCTCAGCTAAGGCAATGCCGCCTTCTCCGCCTTTTTCCCAAACATTTGCTAAAGCAAAGTGACATCCTTTAGCTTTGCATGCAGCTTCAACAGCAGCAATTTCAGCTTCTGTATCTGTTACAAAAGCGTTCAAGGTCACTACAACTGGTACACCATAAAGCTTAAGATTTTCAATATGTTTTTCTAAATTACTCATACCCTCTTTAAGAGCTTCTACATTTTCGTCTTGTAAATTAGTTTTTTCAATGCCACCATTATATTTAAGCGCACGAATCGTTGTAACTAATACTACTGCATCTGGTTTGAGGTCAGCTTTACGGCATTTAATATCAAAGAACTTTTCAGCACCTAAGTATGCTCCAAACCCTGCCTCAGTAACAACGATATCACCTAATTTTAAAGCAAGTTTTGTAGCGATAATACTATTACAACCATGAGCAATATTAGCAAAAGGACCTCCATGCATAATAACCGGTGTGTTTTCTAAAGTCTGTACTAAATTAGGTTTAATGGCATCTTTAAGCAAAGTAGTCATTGCACCTTCTGCTTTTAGGTCACCAGCTGTTACAGGTTCGCCTTTCATATTATACCCAATAATAATTTGGCTAATTTTTTGTTTTAAATCATCTAGGTCTGTTGCAAGACATAAGATAGCCATAATTTCAGAAGCTACTGTAATCATAAAACCATCTTGGCGAGGTACACCATTCATTGGTCCACCCAGGCCTACTACAATTTCTCTTAAAGCACGGTCATTCATATCAAGGCATCTTTTCCAAGTAATTGTACGTACATCGATATTTAAACTATTACCTTGATGAATGTGGTTATCAATCATAGCCGCAAGTAAATTATTAGCAGCACCCATGGCATGAATATCCCCTGTAAAGTGAAGATTAATATCTTCCATCGGAACAACTTGTGAATAACCACCACCTGCTGCACCTCCTTTAATCCCCATACATGGGCCTAAAGAAGGCTCTCTTAAAGCAATAATAGCATTTTGACCGAGCTTACATAAGGCTTGTCCAAGACCAACTGTTACAGTTGTTTTTCCTTCACCAGCTGGTGTTGGGTTAGTAGCAGTTACTAGTACCAACTTACCATTTGAATGGCTTTTTACGCGATCCATTAATTCATAGGAGAGTTTAGCTTTGTAATTCCCATATAACTCTAATTCTTCTGGCACAATACCAGCTTTTTTGGCAACATCTATAATAGGACTCATTATGGCTTCTTGTGCGATTTGAATGTCTGTTTTCATTATTCTACTCCTTTAACTTTGTAAATTGGTATGATTTTATAAAACTTTTCTAGGTTTACTTCCTTCATCAGGGCCAACAATACCTCTAGCTTCTAATGCTTCCATTAGTCTAGCTGCACGATTAAAACCTATTCTAAAATAACGCTGTAACATAGAAATAGAAAGTTTTTCTTTATCAGTAGCAAATAAAATAGCTTTTTCTAAAAGCTCATCTTCCTCTTCGGCATCCGAGGCCACTGGCATAGCTACATTTTCTAAAGTTTGAATCATATCTTCTTCATAAACGACATGATCTGTTTTGATAGCATTAACGATGCTTTCAACTTCTTGATCAGAAATAAATGCACCTTGAATACGAATAGGTTTAGATTGTCCTACAGGATAAAAGAGCATATCCCCTTTACCTAAAAGCTTCTCTGCTCCTACCATATCTAAAATCGTTCGTGAGTCAGTACCAGAAGAAACAGCAAATGCGAGTCTTGATGGAATGTTAGCTTTAATAACACCTGTTATAACATCAACTGATGGTCGTTGAGTAGCAATCACAAGGTGAATACCTGCCGCACGGGCCATTTGAGCAAGGCGACAAATAGCATCTTCTACTTCCTTAGCGCCTGTCATCATAAGATCGGCTAACTCGTCAATAATAATAACAATCTGTGGTAACTTAGCATTTTCTTCGGTTTGCTTTTCATTATAGCCTTTCATATCTCTTACATTATTTTCTGCAAATAAGTTATAACGTTTCGTCATTTCATTAACAGCCCAGAATAATGCCCCAGCTGCTTTTTTGGGATCCGTTACAACTGGAATCAGTAAGTGTGGAATACCATTATAAACACTTAATTCAACAACCTTAGGGTCAATCATAATGAGCTTGACTTCGTGAGGCTTAGCTTTATAAATAATACTTGTGATTAAAGTATTGATACAGACACTTTTTCCAGAACCTGTTGCACCTGCTATTAAAATATGGGGCATCTTCCCTATATCAGCAATAATCGGTTTACCTGCAATATCTTTTCCTAAGGCAAAAGCGAGCTTAGATGGAAAAGCTAAGAAGCGATCAGAATCAATAACCTCTCTTAAGTATACCATCTCACTAGTTGCATTGGCTACCTCTATTCCTACTGCAGCTTTACCAGGTATCGGTGCCTCTATACGAATATTAGGGGCGGCTAAATTTAAAGCAATATCATCTGCAAGATTAACAATTTTACTTACCTTAACGCCCTGTTTAGGTTGCAGTTCATAACGTGTGACAGAAGGTCCTTTATGTATTTGTGTAACCTTAGCTTCTACTCCGAAGCTTGCCAATGTTTCTTCTAATTTACGTGCATTACTCAAAGATTTTTTTGAAGCTTCCTTGTTTTGAATGACCTGTCCTTTTTGAAGTAAGGTGAGGGGTGGAAACTGATAAGGTGGAATAGGTAAAGCATTTTCTTTAGTAAGTTCAGTCATTGTTTCTTCTATAGTAGTTTCTTCACTAACTGATACTTTCGGTACCACCTGTATTGGCGCATCTTCTTCAATATTCTCTGTTCTAGTAGTGTTTTCACTATAGGTTGATGAATCATATATAGGAATTTCATCAAGTCCATGATGTTCAGCTGCTATTACTGTTACCTCTTCATCTTGAATGGACGGTGTAACAGGCACAGTTTTTGATAACTGTTTGGGTGTTTTTGCTTTTTTTTGTTTGGTTTTTTTAGCCTCTTTCATTTTTTCTCTGCGTACTTTTATATAAGCTATAAAACGTTCATTAATCCATGAGAAGATAGGAAATTGTGTTAAAATTAAAATCCACACACCCAGTAAGACTGCTAAAATGACATAGGTACCATATAAACCTATTAGGCTTAAAAATAAGTAACCTAACATAGCACCTATATAGCCTCCATTTAGCCAATTTGCTTCTTCTAAATAACTTAGACTTAAGAGCGATAAACTCTTATCTTCTCCATAATAAAGTAAATGAAACAATATCATTAGCATAAGTAATAAAGAACCTAAATAAACCGCTAGTTTAACGACCCTATCAAATCGACCTTGAATATAAAAGATCCCCATAATCATAGCTGCTATAGGAATAATATATCCACCTACTCCAAATAATCCTACAAAGACTTGCCTTAGAAAACTACCGAACAGTCCAGATTTATCCGAAAAAATACCAATTAAAATCAAAATACCGATACCCATTAAACAAATACCTAAAATCTCTTTAGAAATAGCTGGGGTAGTATCCTTTAAAACTGTTCGTTTTCTTTCAACTGTTGTTTTTTTCTTAGCGGAATATCTTCCTTTTCCTTCTTTTTTACTCATTTGTAATACCCCTTTATTCTTATCTACCCTATCTCCTTTATTAAATGAAAATAGATGTATACGCTATTGCATACATCTATTATTATAACATTCTATATTCTATTTGATAAGAGCATTTTCAAGTATTTTGCCAGGGCGTAAGTCATCTCTTAAGAAATCTTGAGGATTAGTAGAGTAAATACGTTCTAAAATATAACCCTCTGGTGTCTTACACGCCAAAACATGATAACCATTATACTCTACTTCTTGGTATTCTACTATTTCATCTAAGCCATAGATAGGTGCCACTGAATACATCATAATTAATTAGCCTCTCTTTCTGCTATAAGCTCATGGAGCTTATTCATAGCTTCTGTTAAACCACCTAATTCATCTATGATTTTTTCGTCTACAGCTTCTTGGCCTACTAAAATAGTTCCTACATCTCTTGCTAATTTACCCACACTCAGCATGAGCTCCTTAAAACGTGCTTCTTCAATGTGAGAATTTCTCGCTACAAAAGCGACGATGCGTTCTTGCATTTGATCGAAGAATTCAAAAGTTTGTTGTACCCCTATAACTGTTCCGTTCATACGTACAGGATGAATCGTCATAGTAGCTGTAGGTGTAATAAAAGAATAATCACTTGCCACTGCAATAGGAACACCTATAGAGTGTGCACCTCCTAGTACTAAAGATACCGTTGGTTTATTAACAGAGGCGATGAGTTCCGCTAAAGCCAGTCCTGCTTCTACATCCCCACCTACTGTATTTAAAATAATTAAGATACCTTTAATTTTGGGATCATCACAAAGTCCTACCATTTGAGGAATGATATGCTCATATTTTGTAGTCTTGTTTTGTGGTGGCAAACTCATATGTCCTTCTACCTGACCAATAATAGTAATGCAGTGAATAGGACTTTCACCCTCTTTACCAGGGGGAAGTTGTCCAAACTCTTTGATATTATCTGCTACTTCTCCAGCCGGTGGAGTATCATTTTCTTCTTGATTTTTAGTGTTATTAGAGGACCCAGATTCGTTATTACTATTCATAGGTACATCATTTTTTATGAGTACATTCATAGGAACGTCATTTTTCATGGGGACATCGTTTTTCATAGGTACATTATTCAAGAGATTTTTTTCGTTTTTCATAGGCTGCTTGTTCCTTTCCATACGTATTAGATTTAGTATGCAAAAAACAAGCCCACTTCATACATTAAAGATTAAATTCATCATGTAAAACGTCAATTGCTTTAGCAACCATGTTTTCTTTGATAAGGCAAGAAATAGTTGTTAATGAGTCCGCTGTTTGTAACACTTCGATTTGTGCTTTTGTTAAGGCTTTAATAATACGAGACATAACACCTGGTACACCTGTCATACGTTCACCAATAGCTGTTACTTTAGCACATCCTTCTAAAATGTCATACTGATAACCATGTTTTACTAAAAGATCTTCTAACTTTTTTTGTTCAGAACGATCAATTGTAAATACTTTATAAGTTGGGAAAATATTAATTAAATCGATACTAATATCTGCTGTGGCCATTCTAGCTAAAATATCTTCCTCAGCTAATATATTTTCATGAATGGTAAACTGAACGCGTCCATTACGATGAGCAACACTTGTAATTACTTTATGATTAGCTTCTGATCCATAAGGTATAATATTTTGCACAATATAGGTTCCTACTTCATCAGAAAAAGTATTTTTAATAACTAATGGGATATTGGCGCGTTTAGCATATTCTACTGCACGGGGATGAATCACCTTAGCACCACTATCAGCCATTTGAAATACTTCATTATAGCTAATAGCAGGAATGATTTTAGCCTTATCACAAACATTAGGATCTGCTGTCATAATACCATCTACATCTGTGAAAATCTCAATGCGTTCAGCTTTTAAAGCCATTCCTAGAATAGAGGCACTTGTGTCACTGCCACCTCTTCCTATTGTCGTTACCTCACCATCCATGGTAACACCCTGGAACCCTGCTACAACAGGGGTAATACCAGCTTCTAACGCTACTAGAAGCTGATCTGGTTTCGTACACAATAAATCTGCTTTTTTATGATAACTATCGGTTATAATACCTGCCTGGCCGCCTGTAAAAGCGCGTGCTTTTATACCAGCTTCATTTAATAGTGTAGCCATGGTTACAGCTGAAATAATCTCTCCGCAAGATAAGAGTAAATCATATGAGTGGTCACTCATTTCTCCCGCCGTTTCTGTAACAAAATCAATAAGCGTATCTGTTGCATAAGGAGAACCTTTTCTGCCGATAGCAGATACAACGACTACAGGTTCTTCTCCTTGCAATTTAGCTGCTTTAATTTTCTCTACAACCTTATTTCTGCTTTCAGGTGTGGCTACAGAAGTGCCACCAAATTTTTGAACAATGATGTGCATTTTATTAGGTCCTTTCCCTTGTTATCATTCTAAATTTATATATATTAATAAGGTAATTAAATTAGAAGTGTCCTATGCCTTGATATATGCTTCTAAAGCCTTTGCTAATTGATCGGGACAAGAAGTTCCACGGCTTCGGCAATCAATCCCTTTTAACTTATGAATCACTTCTTCCACTGGTAAGCCTTTTACTAAAGCTACTACACCTAAAGCATTTCCTGGACAACCCCTTATAAATTCAACATTCTCAATGTAGCCATCTTTCACTTCAAAATGAATTTCAGATGAACAAACGCCTGATGTTTTGTAAATTTCCATTTTGTTCACTCCTTATTTTATGTCAGTATTAATCTTTTAGTATTATAACATAGAGTGATATATAAAAAAACCTTACTTGATAACCTCGCTAATTTCCTCTATACTATTCATGTTTTAATAAGTATTTTAAGTACTATTTTATTATAGATTGGGAGATTATCAAAATGAGTATTACCTTCAAACATACAATTATTCATGTTTTAGATTTAACTATGAATATGCCACTATTTTCAACAGATTTATTAGTACTAAATGATGAAACAGAGAGCTTTATCACAAGGCATCTTATGAAAATCTTTGAAAGCAGTTCTAGTAGTGATGCTATTTTTAAAGAAGAGGCATCCTTGCCTAAAGTTTTAGAAATGCCTTTAGATGCAGAAGCTTTTACAAGACTTTCTCATGAAATGGCAGAAGTTTTTTATCGCTATATGACGGAATATGGCACCATTCCTAGTGGAGATTTGATTTTAACAAGCTTTATGATGGATGGCGGCAATTATCTCGGTATTTTTAAATTAAATTACAAAGAAGAATTCACACATTTTGTAGAACACAATGAAGCAGGTGTTGTAGCACGTATCATTAAACATAAAGGAATCTTCCCTTCTGCTAGTAAGCAAGTAGATGAAGGTGTCATTATTAATACAGATAACTTAGAAGTTATCTTATTAGATGGGACGAAAAGCAAGTATCTTTCACTCCTTTTTGACTTAGAGCCTGCACTTTCCGTCAAAGAAACCATTAAAGCCATTGAAAAGGTAGCGACTAAAGTCATTGAAGAACATTACGATAATCCAGTAAGTGCACTGACAGAACTCAAAAACAATATTTCTGAAAGCATTGCACGAACACAAACAATACCTGTTCAAGAAATTATGGAGCAAACCTTTGGCAGTGATGAAGAAGTATTCGAAAGCTGTACGATGAAAATGGAGGAATATGGGATCAAAGAAGCTAAAATTGAAATTGCTGATCCTAAAATCACTAATAAATTTGCTTCTCAAAAGCTTAAAACAGACACTGGTATTGAACTTAAATTTCCTACTCATTTATTTAAAGACCCAGACTTTATAGAGGTTGTGAATAACCCTAATGGAACACTTTCTATTGTTCTAAAGAATATTTCTCAAATTACTAATAAATAATGATTACAATAAAAGGATGCCTTTGCAGATAAATAGCAAAGGCATCCTTTTATTGTAATGATAGATTCTATTAATCATAAACTTTACATCTGTTCCTAAAAAGTGGAATGCAATGTTTTATCTAATGTCATTATAAACCAAGCACCAACCTCTTTTTTTCTACATATGTTATAGTGCAGACATTTTATATAGGCTGGAGGATTGAAAGATGACTGGAATTTCTGTTGCAATAGTAGGTGGGGACCTAAGATTTGTTAGACTAGCTCAAATTTTATATGAGAAAGGTTTTATTGTATCTGTATACGGCTTGTGCCACCCAGATTTGCCTGAAGCTGTTCATCACTGCGCTTCAATAGGTGAAATAAAAGACTGTCCTTATATTATAGGTCCTATCCCCTTTTCTAAAGATAATAAGTGTGTTTTTACACCTATGTGTAACACCTATATTTCATTAGAACAATTTTTCTTAGCTGCTACTAACAGCTTTGTTTTAGGTAGTGTACTCAATCCTACTCTTAGAAACCTTTTTAATACACATCATATTAAATGGTGCGATATTATGGAGTTAGATGAAATTGCTATTTTAAATGCCATTCCTACTGCAGAAGGAGCCATTCAATATGCAATGCAAAATAGTGAAATCACATTGCATAATAGCAAATGTCTTGTACTAGGATTTGGACGTTGTGGCAAAATATTAGCGCATAAATTACAGGCTTTAGGAGCTAAAGTTTCCGTAGAAGCTCGTTCAACTAAAGATTTAGCTTATATTAGCACTTATGGCTATAAACCTATTCCATTAGATGATCTTGCATGTTATTTGAATGAGTTTGATTTTATTTTTAATACTATCCCCGTTCGTTTATTAACATCATCTCTGATTGATTTATTTTCTCCAGAAGCTGTTTATATTGAACTGGCTTCTACTCCTGGAGGTATAGATGTTGATTATGCTGAGCATAAGGGCATTCGCTACGTCCCAGCACCAAGTCTGCCGGGTATTGTAGCTCCAAAAAGCGCCGCTGATATTCTCTACCAATGTCTCTTACTCATTTTACGTAATCAGGGGGCTCATATATGAAAAACTTAAATGAATTAAATTTAGGAGTAGCACTTTGCGGCTCGTTTTGTACTTTTGCTAAAACCATTGCCCTTATAGAAGAGCTTGTTAATAAAGGTATTAATGTTTTTCCTATTATGTCTTTTAATGCTTATAACACCTCTACTCGCTTTGGTGATCAAGCTGATATTGTTTATAAAATTGAAGCATTAACCAATAAATCTATTATTCATACCATTGTTGATGCAGAACCACTTGGGCCAAAAGGCATTTTAGATGCCATTCTTATTGCACCCTGTACAGGAAATACCTTAGCCAAAATGACTTATGGCATTACAGATACACCGGTTCTATTAGCTGCAAAATCACTTATGAGGAATGGAAAGCCCATCATCATTGCACTAGCAACAAATGATGGTGTAGGCGCAAATCTCAAAAATATTGGGCATATGATTAATAAAAAGGATGTTTATTTTGTTCCACTAGGTCAAGATGATACCATTAAAAAGCCGTATTCTCTTGTAGCTGATCTTTCTAAAACGATTCCTACAATCGAATTAGCACTTGATCACAAGCAAATACAACCTTTCTTTATTGAATACTAAATAAAGGCAGCACATAAAGGCTACTAGGCCACATGTGCTGCTTTTATATATTTTATTTTTAGTTGTTATGCTATACTATGATTAATGCATAGATCACTTGAAAATCAATTAAGGGGTTGATTAAAGTGAACTTTAAAGGTACTGTTATTACACATTACGATAAGCATTTTGGCATTGCTCTAGTAAGCTATAGTGACTTTCGTCATCTAAAGGCTTTACAAGAGGTAAGGAGGCGTTGTATAAGCTATTTTAAAGACATACCGTTTTTAATTGCTTGTGAAGATGCAGTTGGTAATCCTCTATACCATGGCGATCAAGATTTAATTCAATTATTAGATGAAATTAAACCTTCTCGCATAACATGGGAAGCCTGTACAGCTTAAAATCAGCAAGTTATCTATGCATAACCGCCAAAAAAGACTCTAGCTCTGGCTAGAGTCTTGAATTATATAGTGAAAATAGTTATAATTTTTTTAAAAGACATATTTTAAGGAGACTATTATGGCAAAAAAACGTGGTGTTTCACGGATTTTAATAAGTACATTTTTAAGCTTTACCATTTTAATAATTGGAATTGTCTTTTGTTATAAAGCAATTGTTTCTTCTTATAACTTCACTTTTAATATTATAGATAGTGAGGCTACTAGAGAAAAAAGCAAAGATGTTTCTAAGATGACAATGACTATCACCAAGTCTACAAATCTTGATGAAATTGCAAAAATGCTTTATGACCAAGGCTTTATTTCTGATATTAATTATTTTAAATTAGAGGCAAAGCTTTATGATGCAACTTCTGACTACATACCTGGCAAATATGATATTATTAGTAATATGTCTAGTACGGAAATTCTTAAGCTTCTTACAACTAGTATCAAAAATGAAGAAGAAACCGTTAAATTTACAATCCCGGAAGGTTATACGATTAATCAGATTGCGGGGGCTTTAGAGGATAAAAACATAGTTACTAAAGAAGCTTTTCTAGAGGCTGCTACTAACAAAAGTTACGATGCTGAATATAGCTTTTTAAGAGATATTCCTACTAATGGTAATTATCATTACAAACTAGAAGGTTACTTATTCCCTGATACTTATATTGTTCGAAAAAATGTTACGGCAGAAGAAATTATTATGATGATGCTTAATCGTTTCGAAGATATTACCTCTAAATATACTGCTTACCTTAATAATTCTTCTTATAGTCTACATGAAATTATAACTATCGCTTCTATTATTGAGCAAGAAGCTAAATTAAGTGAAGAACGCCCTATTATTGCAGGCGTTATATATAATCGCTTACGTGACCAGATGCGCCTTCAAATGTGTTCTTCGGTTCAATATAGCTTAAACAAACGTAAAGCTAATTTAACAACAGATGATTTAGCCATAGATACACCTTATAATACTTATTTATACGAGGGATTACCTATTGGACCTATTTCTATGCCGGGTGAAGATTGTATACGTGCAGCCTTTTCACCAGAAGAACATGATTACTATTTCTTTGTTGTAGATGATGAAGAAAAAGGGACACACTTCTTTAGTAGTACACTTAATGAACATGCTGCAGCTAAAAGCCGCTATAAGCAAAATAATGATATTAATTTCATAGAATAATAGATTGTTTTTATGTATAAAAGGAAGGTGACAAATGTCCCTTCCTTTTATATGTTTCAAGGATTTATAGCCAATTTTTTCTAAGGGACTTTGTATTTACCTCTTGAATTCATCACATTTTTCCTTTATAGTGGCATAATGCAAAGTGCATATGTTGGTTTAGAAACATTGACAAATGGTGTTTTCTTGTTAGAAAGTTTTCTGTTAACTATTAGAAAATTGTTGTTTTTAATATTTTATTTGCCCGATATTTACCCAAAAGAAATAAGACCTACGTATTGTAGGTCTTTAATTTTTAATAAATTACTAAGTCTAGGTTATTTGCTAATTCTTTTATGTCTGTTATTTTACCCCAGTCAGTATTAAATATGTCCGTAGTCAGAACTGCTCCTCCACATATACCGCTATCAGCAGAATTTCTTATATCTAGACTTACTACATATATTTCTGAATCAGTATTATCCATAGTATTAAGCTTAGCAAAGAAATCTCTAATCTCAACATAATTGTCTGTTGTTAATGATTTTGCTTCTTTATCTAGTATTACGTTTATTTGTATTGTTGAGCCGTTGTTATGTACCTCAACCTCTTTAGCTGATTTAAACTTGTTAGTTGCTATCTTAATGCCCGCAGCGTTAAACGTATTCGCGTTACCTAAAAACATAAATGCCCTAATTACATTTACTGCTAAGATGCATACTATTACCACAACTATAATGCGTGTATATTTTTTATTCATCCTTTCCCCCACCCCACAAATAAAATTCAAGACAATTCTATATTATTTTGTGAGCTTATTCAACAATTTGTCTTACCTTATTGAATTTTCATTTTTTAGAAAGCTGTTTTATTATTTCTGCTAATCCCAAAGGAATACTTCCTAGAGCTAAAAGCAAAGTGATTAATCCAAGCATCTGCCACAATACTATCGCCTCAAAGTATATCCCTATCATCATAAAAATACCACCTAAAACAAAAATAAAATATGCCAGTATTTCTAATGTTTCTGCCCTTTTATTCATATAAACTCCCCCCATAAATAACAATTATTTTATCTGAATCATCTTAATTTTATACGGGGTAGCTTTAAAACACAAGACCACACTCCTTTTCTAGAGTGTAGCCTTATGATTTATCTTTTAAACAACTATCTTTTTACAAAAAATAGACCATGTTATCATATATACGCCTAGGTCTACTGCCTGTGGAGGGCAATAGACAAATCCCTTGGGGGTTATATTGAATACGTGCTTATTATAGGACAAATGTTCGATTTTCTAAAGAGTAATTTGTCATTTTATGCAATAAAAATAGCTGTACATATGCTAAAAAATAAGAATATTTATTTTGATGAATTTGAAATTTTACGCCTATAACTTTCTCGCTCGAACAATTATTACGTCTGGATTCTCTTTAACTCCATAACATTCTTCATAAAAGCCGTCCACTATAAACCCACTTTTAAAACATATATTAAATATATCCTGTAATGAGCGATGATAATAACACTGTAATTGAGGTTGCCCTGTAATCGCCTCTCCATTATAACTATGAGTAGTCATATACTTTTCAGTCAAAGTCACAAAGCAAGGATGTTGTGTAGCGAAAACAAAAGTACCATTTTCTATAAGTAGAGCATTGACACACTGAAACAAAACACTTATTTCTACAATATCCATTATTGCCATATTAGATACAGCCTTGGTATATAGTCTATCCTTTTTTAGTGAACGGAGTTCTTTTTCATTTGTTGCATCTATAACATGAAATTCTATTTTGTCTTTATACTTATGTTGCCTTTTTTCTGCCAGCTCAATCATTTTAGAGCTGTAATCAAACGCAACAACATCTGCTCCTCTTTCTGCAATATAAGCAGCGTAATTTCCATTTCCACAAGCAATATCAAGTATAAAATCATTTTCTTTAATATCAAGCAATTCACTTACCTTTGGTCTTATAACCTCTCTGTGAAATTGATTGGAATCATCACCTATATGCTCATCCCAAAACTCGGCATTAGCTTCCCACGCTTTTTTACTATCATCAACTATATATTGGGACATACTTATTCCTCCACATTAAATTCTTATCTATAAAATATCTATTCCCACCATTATACAAAAATAGAACCAAGTTTTCACCTGGCTCTAACAAACTATCTTTTTAATTGGTAGTTTAATAGCTATTTATTACGATAAACTGGGATTTGTCTATTCAATATATTTTCATTACAATTCTAATCTCATATAAATAACTTCCTGAAATCCTGTCTTACGAGAATTAAAGCCCTTAGGATTTCTGCCATATTCAGTAAATCCTGCTCTTTCATACATTGATATGGCTTTTACATTTTCAGTAACTACATTAAGCTCAAGTTGCATATATCCAGCATCCCTTGCACATTCAATACATGCATCCATTAACGCCCGTCCAATCCCGATTCCCCAAAACTCTTTGGCAACACTGATACCAAATTCAGCACGATGTCGCACCTTATATTTACTGCCTACCGCTTCAATTCCAGCAGTCCCGACAACTACATTGCCAACCATGGCAATTATCTCAATCTCATTTTCACTCTCAGATTTTTCTTTCAAAAATTGGCTTTCCTGTGTCACATCAAAACTATTTTCATCTGGATATGAAAGTAAATAATCGGTTTGCATATGCGTCAAATTAAAATTCTCGAATACAGCCTGTCCATCACTTTCAATTCCATTTCTCAAACAGCATTCCTTGCCGTTCTTTAATATTATTGTTTTATTATATTTCATAATAAAATACCTCCTTAAAAATTCCAGTTTTTCATTCTTTGCTTGAAGCCATATCTCTTCTCCTCGCAAATTCAAACTTATAATTCTAAAAATATCTATTTTTAATTGCTAAATTAAATAGCTATTTATTACGATAAACTGGATTTTGTCTATTACTCTTTTAGTTTTTATGTAGTAGAATTTTAAACAATACTTTTACAAAAGCATACTGCTTCTTCATGAAGAGTATATTTTCCGTAATTAGGGCAAATCTGATATCCACGCCTCTGATAAAAACGAATAGCTGTCATATTAACTTTTCGTGTTTCTAATACAATTTCCCTATACCTATAGCTATATGCATAACCTTCAAGAATTCGTAAAATTTGTGTTCCAATCCCTCTACCTTCTATTCTGGAATAAACACGTTTTATCTCTGCGGTGTCGTCTGAATAGTTTTGAAGAGCTCCACAGCCTATAGGCTTCCCATCACTATAGGCAATAACAAAAATTGTACGAGGTGCTTTTAATGCATCAATGTGAAAACTTGCATTTCCACTACTTCCTGTAACTTTCTCCAGTATAGCTGATAACTCATCAATCAACTGTACTGCTTCTTTAGATGTTACAGAGGCTTCTCTTATCTCTATCATAAAAAATTTACTCCTTGTAAATTCAAATTTATAATTCTATTTTATCGGGTAAAGTATGCCATTGTTAACTTCGTATTATGCTCATTTTGTTTACCTACCAAATATGTTCATTACACTGTGCAGTAGTATGGTGGAATAACAATTCTTGGTTTTTAAACGAACAGCACCTAATACTATTCCGAAGCACAGTCCTGTAATTGCCTTCCAAATCATCGCATTCATTAAACCATATTCCACTCTAAAAGCAATAGAACTGATATATCCAAAATGCCACAGGGCAAAAGGAATAGTTGTCATAATATAATCCAATTATTTTCATTTACATAATACCACATAATTCAGACAATAAGTCAATAGTTTTATTTAAGTCAATAAACATATCTATTCTGTATTACTGTATTTTACTATTTTTATCAAATTACAAATAATAAATAAATATAAATAATATATATAGAGTTTTTGCATATTAAAATACAAAAGTAAAGGATAGGTGATATTATGGACTTGGAAAAGCGCACTGCATACGCCGATAATAAGCCTAACAAGTGGAGAATAAGGGTTACTAGAAATGGTAAACCATATACCGAAAATTTCTATGATACTAAAAAAGAAGCCAAGGAATTTGAAAAAGACTTTATCTATAAAATAGAAAAAGGCATGATGGGAAGTAATGAGAATACTTTCTTTAAAGATTTTTATGAACAATATAACAGTGAATATCTTTTTAAACTAAAGGTGCTACTAGATCATATTACGATGATATTTATAGAGCACATTTAAAAACTTCGTTTGGAAATACAAAGTTAAAAGACATTACCCCTCTTACTATACAGGCTTTTATAAATAAACTGATTAAATCTAAAGAAAACTACTCTACTAATACTATCAATTGCATCGCTGCTGTACTACGTGCTATACTTAACAAGGCTGAGGAATGGGAAATTATAAATCGTACCCCTTATCGCCACATAGAAACACCTAAACCTACAAAAACTAATATGTCTAAACTTACTATGGAACAACTTAAGGTGTTAATTGACTCTTACGAGCATGAGCACGTACCAAGTCAAAAATGTGGCTTCTTTCTTGCGCTCATAACTGGTATGAGAACAAGTGAAATACGCGCATTAACATTAGATGATATTGATTTTGAAAATAAAACTATAACCGTTAATAAACAAATTGGTGTACATGGTGATGAAAAAGGCAAGAATATAGATACTAAGAATTACAGTAGTACTCGAGTTATCAATGTATCTTCTACTACACTTAAGTATCTGAATGAGTATATTAATACCGTGACTACTTGGAATAAAGAAAAACAGCTATTTTTTAAAAATGGTCATGTGGTATCACTTCCCTACTTTCGTGTGTATCTCACACGACGTTGTAAAGAGTTAGGATTACCACACATTACATTCCACGAGCTACGTCATTTTAATGCTACTCTTCTTATCCAAAACAATGCCAATATAGCAAGTGTAAGTAGTATGTTGGGTCACTCAAACACGACCACTACGCTTAATATATACACTAATCCTATTAACGAATATAATATAGTAACCGCCAATAAAATGGACAACATATTTGCCACGTTGAAGTAATTTGCCCGAAATTTACCCGAGCATTTTATAAATATTGAATTTTAAAGCTTAACGTGATAAAGTACCATTTATAGTGGCATAAGAGAATAATTTAGAAAGGGTCTTATTATGAGTGAAATTAATTATAGCTACATTGTTGAATATATCAGGGCGCTTCATGAAGCACCTCGCTCTTCTCTTTTAGCCAACATAGAGCATCAAATTGCTATAGAGGCTGAAACCTGGCCCATTATTAAACCTGAAGTTGCAGATTTTATCAAAGTACAACTTTCATTAGTACAGCCAAGTACAATACTGGAAATTGGAACCGCTGTTGGGTATTCTTCTATTTTTATGAGCAGTTATTTAAAAGAAGGTGGCAAAATCACCACTCTTGAACGCTTTGATTATATGCTACGTCAAGCACGTAAAAATATTAAAGCAGCTGGTCTTGAAGATACCATTGAAATTATTGAGGGTGATGCAGCCATCACTTTAACACAATTACCTAGTGAAAGCTTTGATGTTATTTTTATGGACTGCGCTAAAGGACAGTACATTAACTTTTTACCAGAATGTATCCGTTTATTAAAACCGAATGGACTACTTATTACAGATAATGTACTTCACAAAGGAACGGTGGCACGTTCACGCTATTTAATTGATCGTAGGAAACGTACGACACATTCAAGATTAAGAGAATTTTTATGGACCATTACTCATAGTGATACACTTAGATCAAGTGTTGTTCCTATTGGTGATGGCGTTGCGCTTAGTTACAAAATAGGAGGGACAGAAAAATGAGTCGTCAAAAAAGAGTAGAATTGCTAGCACCCGCTGGTAGCTTAGAAAATTTAAAAATCGCTGTTTTATATGGAGCAGATGCTATTTATATTGGAGGAAATAAATATGGTCTTCGTGCGAAAGCCAAGAATTTTACTCCTGAAGAAATGAAAGAAGGTATTGAGTTTGCTCATGCTCATGGTGTACAAGTTTATGTTACTTGCAATATCTTTGCTCACCATCAAGATTTTGAAGGAATGAAAGAATACTTCCTTTACCTAGAGTCTATAGGTGTAGATGCACTGATTGTAGCAGATCCTGGTGTATTTAGTATTGTTCGTGAAACAGTACCTAATATGGAAGTTCATATTTCAACACAAGCGAATAATACCAATTACCACACTGCTCTCTTTTGGGCTAATCAAGGTGCTAAACGTATTGTTACAGCTCGTGAACTTTCTTTTGCTGAAATTAAGGAAATGCATGATCATTTACCAGAAGATATTGATTTAGAGTCTTTCGTTCATGGTGCTATGTGTATGGCATACTCTGGGCGTTGCTTACTTAGCAATTATATGACCCATCGTGATGCTAATCATGGAGAATGTGCTCAACCTTGTCGCTGGAAATATAGCGTAGTTGAAGAAACAAGACCAGGTGAATATATGCCAATTGAAGAAGATGAGAGAGGCACTTATATTTATAATTCTCGCGATCTTTGTATGATTGAATATATTCCAGAGCTTGTAGAAGCAGGAATTTATAGCTTTAAAATTGAAGGACGTATGAAAACACCTTTGTATGTAGCAACAGTTGTTAAGGCTTATCGTGAAGCTATTGATACTTACCTTAATAGTCCTGAAGAGTTTGAGGCTAAGAAAGATTACTTCTTAACAGAGGTAGGTAAGGCAAGCCACCGTGAATTTACAACAGGCTTCTATCAACATAAACCAACTGAAAAAGATCAAACTTATAGTCATAACTCTTATGTTCGTAATTATGACTTCTCTGGTATGATTAGGGAATATGATCCAGTTACTCAAATGGTAACTGTTGAACAACGTAGAAAGTTCTCTGTAGGTGATGAAGTTGAAATTCTTGTTGCAAATGGACCTTTTATCCCTGTCAAAGTAGAGGCACTTTATGATGAAGAAGGTAATGCAATTGAAGCTGCACCACATCCAAAACAAATCGTTCGTTTTAAATGTGAACAACCAGTTCCTGTACCATCTATCCTACGTAAATTTGAACAAACAAGATTTGAAGAATAAAAATTTAAATTTTATATAAATTTATTTAGGGATAGTGTTTTCTAATGACATATATATAAGTGAAGTAAACAAAGTTTTAAAATTCATTTAAATACTGTTATCCTTGAGCACCCCAAGCGATACCTCTCAGCTACTGTTGTAGTCAGCTCTTCCCCTTGCGGTCAATACAAGTAATGGTTTTAGAATTTCTAATGAGTTTGCTTCACTCGAATATCATCCAAAGCATAAAATCATTCGGGCCCATTCACATGTGATTTGATTTTATGAGTTCC